>NZ_JBFRDD010000031.1:0-97325 GCF_052113425.1 Cupriavidus sp. YAF13 | reverse complement strand
ATGCCCGAACACTCACCGAGCAAAGCGATGAGGGGCACCACCACGTGACCATTGGGTCATGCCATAGCGATATCCTTCGGGCCGGTTGGACACGCCAGCCAACACTCCGGGCCGTACGACGCAACCACCGAGGCTGAACAGCCTTATTGCTCTGCTCCCGGCAGGGCGGCTTTCTTTTCGTTAGTTTTCTTTGCCGGTCAAAGAAAAGTGACCGGCAGCCCCCGCAGGGGGATGTCGTATGGCTCTTGGGTCCAAAAACCATCGCCGATGAAATAAACAGCGACCAACCCCGCAGGGCAACGTCGTATGGCCCTTGGGTCCAAAAACCATCGCCGCTCAAAAAAACAGCGACCAACCACCCAACACAACATCAATCAATAGACGCCCCAACACTCCTAACCACCCCCGCCCATTTCTGCCGATCCGCCTTCACCGTAGTCCGGAACTGCTCAACCGTCTCAATCCGCGGCGAATTCCCCGCCTCGATCAACTTCTGCCGGATCGCCGGCGTTTCAAGAGCGACCTTGACCGCATCGTTGATCTTCTTGCTGATCTTGGGATCCAGCCCCTTGGGGCCGAAGAAGCCAAACCAGATGGTGCTGTTGAAGCCGGGCAACCCGCTCTCGGCTATCGTCGGCACTTCGGGAATCACCGCCACATGGCTCTTGGTGGTCACGCCAAGCAGCCGCACCTTGCCGGCGCGATACTGCGGCAACACGCTCTGCACCTGATTAAAAATGCAGCAGACCTCGCCCTTGAGCACGGCTTGCAGCGCATCGGGGCCGCCCTTGTAGGGCACATGGACCATATCCAGGCCGGCGCGCGCGTTGAATTCGGCGAAGGCCAGGTGCGTGCCGGTGCCGTTGCCGGTCGACGCGTAGTTGTACTTGCCGGGGTTGGCCTTGACCTTCTCGATGAACTCCTTGACCGACTTCACGTCGATCACGGCGGGGTTCACGGTCAGCACGTTGGAGACTTCCACCAGCGGCGCGACAGGCGTGAAATCGGCTTCGGCGTCGAACGGCAGGCTCTTGTACAGGGCCGGGTTGATGCCGTGGGTGGCGGCGGTGCCGAGCAGCAGCGTGTAGCCGTCGGGCTTGGCATGGGCCACCACTTCGGAGGCCACATTGCCACCTGCGCCGGGGCGGTAGTCATAGATGATGGTGGCCTTGAGCGACTTCTGCAGCGATTCCTGCAGCGTGCGTCCCACCATGTCCACGCCGGAGCCGGCGGTAAAGCCCATCAGGATGGTGATCGGCTGGGTCGGCCAGGCCGGGTCCTGCGCGCGGGCCGGTGCGGCCAGCGTGCCCAGCGCGGCGAGCAGGCCAAGGCTGGCGGCCAGGCGGGAAGCGCGGGACGAATGAGACGAACTGGACGAATGGAAAGCGGACGAGATGCGGCGGGTAGCAGTGCGGAACATGGGGTACCGTCGAAAAAAGGAATGCGGGTCGGGGCTGCCGGCCGGGGTCTGGCGCCCCGGGCCAAAACAGCAAGATACCAACGATCCGCCGCATTACCAACGATGGAGTTCGCTTGAAGGTATGCCATGTTGGTATAAGCAGACATGGACCGGAGTCCTGCCGCCGCCCGCACAGGCGAAAGCGCCCCTTGCGCCCCTAGCTGCGCAGCAGCCCAACCAGTTCGTCGATGTCCGGCAGCGCCGCCGCCGTGCCGACAAAGCCGGCACCGCCGTCCTCGCCCGCCTCCAGGATGCCATCGGCCAGCGCGCGCTTGCCGTGATGCAGCGTGAGGATGCGCTCCTCGATGGTGCCCGCGCTGATCAGCCGGTAGACGGTCACCGGGCGTTGCTGCCCGATGCGATGGGCGCGGCCCATGGCCTGGTCCTCTGCCGCCGGGTTCCACCAGGGGTCGGCGATGATCACGTAGTCGGCGGCCGTCAGGTTGAGGCCGAAGCCGCCGGCCTTCAGGCTGATCAGGAAGACATCGCCCTCGCCGGCCTGGAACGCCGCCACGCGCCGCGTGCGCTCGGCCGCTGGCGTGGCGCCGTCAAGGTACTGCCAGGCCAGGCCGGCCTCGTCCAGCCCTTGGCGCAGCAGTTGCAGGAAGTCGACGAACTGGCTGAAGACCAGCGTCTTGTGCCCGTTGGCGGCCAGCTCGCCCGCCAGTTGCACGAAGGCGCGCACCTTGGCGCCCGCCTGCCCGAGTTCCAGTTGCAGCTCGGGCGTGACCAGGCGCGCGTCGCAGGCGGCGCGCCGCATCCGCATGAGCTGCGCCAGCACATGGATGCGCGCCTCGGCAGCGGGCTGGCCGGCGGCGGTCTTGCGGGCCTGCGGGCCTTTGACCACGGCCTCGGCTTCGGCGAGCGCCTGGCGGCGCAGCGCTTCGTAGTGGGCCGCCTCGATCGGGTCCAGCTCGATGCGCAACACCAGCTCGGTGCGCGGCGGCAGTTCGTCCAGGACCTGGGCCTTGGTCCGGCGCAGCACGAACGGCGCGATCATGCGGCGCAGCCGCTGGGCCGCCTCGCGCACGCCATTGCGCTCGATCGGCACGGCGAAGTGCTCGTTGAAGCGGACCAGCGAGCCGAGCAGGCCGGGGTTGCAAAAGCGCATGATCGACCACAGCTCGGCCAGCCGGTTTTCGACCGGTGTGCCCGACAGCGCCATGCGGAAATCGGCCCGCAGCTCGAACACCGCCTGCGAGCGCTTGGTGGCGGCGTTCTTGAACGCCTGCGCTTCATCGGCCACCACCGTGTGCCACTCGCGCTGGCAGAAGGCGTCGCGCGCCTGCAGCAGCAGCGTGTACGAAACAATCACCACGTCATGCGGGCCGGCTTGTTCCAGCAAGGCCGTGCGCTCGCCCTCGGCATAGATGTGCACGCGCAGCGTCGGCGCGAAGCGCCTTGCCTCTTCGCCCCAGTTGCCGCACACGGAGGTTGGCGCGATTACCAGCGCGGCGCCGCCGCCGGCGCGCGCCAGCATCACGGCGAGCGCCTGCAGCGTCTTGCCCAGCCCCATGTCGTCGGCCAGGCAGGCGCCGAAGCCGGCCTCGGCGAGCGACATGGCCCAGCGGTAGCCGTCTTCCTGGTAGGGCCGCAGTTGCGCGGCCAGGTTGGCCGGCAGCGCGGCGTCGCTGTTGCGCGCCCGGCGCAGCCGCGCCACGCGCTGGCGGAAATGCTGGTCGGGGTCGATGCCGGCGCCGGCCAGCACGTCGTCCAGCCAGGGCGCCGCCATCAGCGGCACCTTGATACCGTCGGGCACGTTGTGCGCCACGCTGGCCAGGTCGCGCAGCCTGGCGCGCAGGCTGCGCGTGAGCGCCACATACACGCCCTGCCCCATCGGCATGAAGCGCCCGGCATGGCTGCCGGCCCAGGCCAGCAACTGGCCGAGCTGCAGCACCAGCCCCTCGGCCACGCCCAGCTCGCCGACCAGCTTGAACCATTCGCTCTCGGTCTCGATATGCACCGCCAGTTGCGGGATATCGGCGCCCACCACGCGGATTTCCTTGCCCCGGGGCCATTCCACCGCCAGCACGGCGGACAGCCCGGGCAACTGCTCGACCACCGACAACGCCTCCTCCGGATCGGCCAGGGTCCAGTCATATTCGCCGCTTTCGGGCGAGCGCGGCACCAGGAAGGGCAGCGCGTCGAACACTTCGGCCACGCTTGCCAATTCGGCCTTGAGATCGCGCACCGTGGCCAGGCTCTCCCCTTTGACCGCCGCCATCAGCCGCTCGCGCCCGCTGCCCGGGGCCAGCCGTGGCCCAAGCGGGCCCAGCGGCGTCACCACCAGGCGCAGCGAAAGGCCTTCGCCCAGCGGCGACAGCTCGGCGCGCAGCCGGCTCTCGGTCTCGAGCTCGCGGGCGCTGCCGTCGTGGTCGGAGTGCACCTGGAAGTGACCGGACAGCGCGCGCAGCGTGGCGTCAAGCTGCGCATGGGCCTCGGCCGGCACCGCCAGCCCGTCGGCGATCAGTTGCGCCGCGCCCTGCTGCGCGGGTGTCAGGCGGATCACGCGCAGGCGCTGCGAGCCTTCGCGCAGCACGGTGATCTGGCGCAAGGCCTCGGCGTCCGCGCGGCTGCCGGCAGGCAGGAAGCTGTCCATCGCCGGGGCCTCGCGCACCGGGGGTGAGACCCGCAAGGTGTAGCGGCCACCCTGGCGCACCACTTCCAGCGTGGGGGCGCCCTCCACCACTTCCAGCGTCTGCTCGGGCGCCTGCGCCAGCACCACGCCCGGATGCCCGACCAGCGCCAGCATGGCGGCGGCGCGATCGAGCACGTAGCGGCGGTGATAGGACTGGTCGCGGCGGACCGCGCGGGCGACGCGGGCGTCCCACGGCTCCAGCCGGTCGTCTTCGGCAAGGCGGGCCAGCGGGACGGGACGCGGCTTGTTCCAGCCGCGCGGGCCGCGCTGCTGCTCCAGCGGCTCGATGGTGCCGACCGCGCCGTCGGCGTCGATGGTCAACGCCCACAACAGGCGGCTGGCGCTGGCGCCGTCGGGCGCGCGCGTCTCGCCCGCCAGGGCCTGCAACGCTTCGAGCGCGAGCCGCCAGCTTTCCTGGCGCTGGCCGGCAAAGAAAGCTGGCGGCACCGGCTCGCCCGCATCCAGCGCCAGCGCGGCGTCCAGTTGCTGCGCGAACCAGTGCAGGCCGCAGCCTTGCAGGCGCGCACGCAGGGCCGCAACGGCCTCGGCGCGGGCGGCCGCCGGCTGGCGCCGCCCGCTGGCTTGCTTCACGTCGCCGAGCCAGGCGCGCAGCAGCACGCGCCAGAACTGCGCGAGCGGCGGCACCTCGGGGCGCAATGCGAACGCGGCCTCGTCCAGCCGCGCGTCACCCTTGTGCACGGCCAGCACGTGGCACCACAGCCCCCAGCGCTCGGTCGGCGCCGGGCTGCGTGTGCCCGCTTCCGCCTGGCAGAACTTGCGGGCTTGTTCGAGGTGGGCCGGCGTGCGCTGGGCCAGCAAGGACAGCGGATAGCAAGGCGCCAGTGAAGGCGGCAACAAGCCGGTTCGCTGGCGGCTTTCGGTCCGTAGCCGCTTGAGCGCCGCCTCGAAGCCCGCCTGGGCGGCTGGCCAGTCGCCTTCCTGCATGCGGGCAAAAGCGCGCAGGGCGTCGCCATCGCCGCCGCCCGCGTCGCCCATCGTGGATAGCAAGGCAAGGGCCGCCGGGCGCTCGCCGGCGTACAACCGGCCCTCGGCCAGCGCGGTGCGAATGGGGACCGGCAGCGCCTGCGGATCGTCGGCGTGGCAGGCCAGTCCGTAATCCAGGTAGGGCTGCAAGCGGGGATCCCAGTCGAAATAGAGACAGTCCAGGATCGCCAGCAAGATGCGCCAGCGCCAGGGCGGCACCACCTGGTCCAGCAGCGCGGCGTCGCCGCTGGCCAACGCCGCTTCCACCAGCATTTCGGCGCGGTCGGCTCCGTCCCCCCAAGGCGCCAGCATTTCGCCGATGGCCGCCTCCGAGGCTCCAGAGAACAGCATCTCGCGCAGCCGCCTGGCGTGCATGCGGCCTGGCGATTCACGATGGGAGGCGGAGGGTCCAGACGGCGGCGGCAGGGTCACGGGTGGCAGTGGCGGCATACACAATGTGACGATTTTAGACCCCGGCGCGCCCGCGCCCGCGTTGGCACAGGGGGTCTCGGGGTTTACAATGTCGCTTTTGCATGACTGATGGCGCTCTGGGAGAGAACCATGTCGATGGCGGATCGCGACGGTAAAATCTGGATGGACGGCAAGCTGATCGAATGGCGCGACGCCAAGATCCATGTGCTGACCCATACCCTGCATTACGGCATGGGGGTGTTTGAAGGCGTACGTGCCTACAAGACGCCGGCCGGTACCGCGATCTTCCGTCTCAAGGAGCACACCCGCCGCCTGTTCAACTCGGCCAAGATCTTCCAGATGCAGATGCCGTTCGACGCGGCCACGCTGGAGGCCGCGCAACGCGAGGTGGTGAACGCCAACCAGCTCGCGTCCTGCTACATCCGCCCGCTGGTCTGGATCGGCTCGGAAAAAATGGGCGTCTCGGCCAGGGGCAACACCATCCACGTGGCGATTGCCGCGTGGCCGTGGGGCGCCTACCTGGGCGAGCAAGGCCTGGAGCGCGGCATCCGCGTCAAGACATCTTCCTTCACCCGCCACCATGTCAATGTATCGCTGGTGCGGGCCAAGGCCAGCGGCTATTACATCAACTCGATCCTCGCCAACCAGGAAGCCACCAGCATGGGCTACGACGAAGCCCTGCTGCTGGATACCGAAGGCTACGTCAGCGAAGGCTCGGGCGAAAACGTGTTCGTGGTGCGCGACGGCGTGATCTATACGCCTGACCTGGCCTCGTGCCTGGACGGCATCACCCGCGACGCCATCCTCACCATCGCCCGCGATCTTGGCATCGAGGTGCGCGAGAAGCGCATCACGCGCGACGAGGTGTACTGCTCGGACGAGGCCTTCTTCACCGGCACCGCGGCCGAAGTCACGCCGATCCGCGAGCTCGACGACCGCGTGATCGGCGAAGGCCGCCGCGGCCCGGTGACCAAGCGCGTGCAGGATGCCTTCTTCGCCGCGGTCGGCGGCACCAATGAACAATACAAGCACTGGCTGACCGTGGTTTGACACCACCACCCCGGGACCCGAAAGCGCGCCAGGCAATCACGAACCGTTTAACCAGTCATACTTCAGTCCATACCAAAGACTAAAACCATCCCCGCAACACCATGACGCAAACCGCCTCCCTGATCGAAATCGGCGCGGAAGACCTTCCGCTGCACTGCCCCACCGGCAACACGCCGACCTGGAACTACCATCCGCGCGTCTTCCTCGATGTGACCGACACCGGCGAAGTGAAGTGCCCGTACTGCGGTACCGTCTACAAGCTCAAGCCTGGCACCGTGATCAAGGGTCACCACTGACACGGCCCACGCCTGACCGCACCACCCCGATGCTCCGGCCCGCCCTGCGGCGCGCCGGAGCGTCGGCGTGCGTGGCGCGCGCAGCTTGCGCCACGCCCACCCTTCCGGCAGCGCCCCATTCATGAAAAAAGCCCTCGTCATCGCCCCCAACTGGATCGGCGACGCCCTGATGGCGCAGCCGCTCTTCACCCTCATGAAAGCGCGCCATCCGCGCCTGCAGATCGACGCCCTCGCCCCTAAATGGGTGGCGCCGGTGCTGGCCCGCATGCCCGAGATCCACCAGGTCTTCCCCAGCGAACTGGCGCACGGCAAGCTGCAGCTCTCGGCCCGCCTGATGTTCGCCCAGCAGCTCAAGAACGAAGGCTACGACGCGGCCTACGTGCTGCCGAATTCGCTCAAGTCCGCGCTGATCCCCTGGCTGGCCGCTATCCCGCTGCGTGTCGGCTATCGCGGCGAAGCCCGCTTCGGCCTGCTCAATATCCGCCACGGCAATCCGCCCCGCGACCAGCGCCCGCCCATGGTGGAGCACTACGCGCGGCTGGCGCTCAAGCCCGGCGCCCGCCTGCCGGAGAACCTGCCCGAGCCGCGCCTGCGAACCGACCCGGTGCGCATGGCCAAGACCGCGGAGCGCTTCGGCATCGCGCCGCAGACGCGCCTGATCGCGTTCTGCCCGGGCGCGGAGTTCGGCCCGGCCAAGCGCTGGCCGGCCGCGCATTTCGCCGAGCTGGCGCAGATGCTCAAGCGCTCGTTCCCGTATGCCCAAATGGTCACACTGGGCTCGCCCAAGGACGCCGAGATCGCCGACGAGATCGTCAAGGCCGCGCCCTTCGTGCGCAACCTGTGCGGCCAGACCTCGCTGGACGATGCCGTCGACCTGCTGGCGATGTCGGAAGCCGCCGTGTGCAACGACTCCGGCCTGATGCACGTCACCGCGGCGCTGAACCGGCCACAGGTGGCGGTGTTCGGCTCCAGTGACCCGCGCCATACACCCCCGCTGTCGCAGGCTGCGAGTATCATGTGGCTGCAGCTCGAATGCAGTCCGTGCTTCAAGCGCGAGTGCCCGCTTGGCCACCTGCGCTGCCTGAAGGACATCGAGCCCGAAATGGTGTTTGTGGAGCTGCGCAAGCTCCTGCACCGGGCCTGAAGCGCTGACCCGCCGTTCGTGTTTATCCGGCCAACGAATCCCTGAGCCCAGTCCACCATGCCTCGTTTTGCCCGCCTGTTCGATTCCGCCGAAGACATCGTAGAAGCCTTTCGCGAGGCCATGAAGCTACGCGATGCCGACGGCGCGCTGCGCCTGTGGCTGGATGAGGACTCGGTTACCTGCGTGATGCCGGACGGCCAGCGCCTGATCGGCCACGAGCACCTGCGCCAGGCCTTTGCGCAGTTGCTGGAGGTACAGCCGGTGCTGATCGACGTGATCGAGACCAGCAGCCATACCTCGATGGGCGTCGCCATCTTCGACGTGACCGAAGCCCTGCGCTTTGGCGACGACCGCGTCGAAGCCGACCTCTATGTGCACACCACCTATGTGCTGATGCAGAACCACGAGGGCTGGCGCCTGGCGCACATCCATTGCAGCCCGGCCAACGCCGCCCAGGTCGCGGCCGTGAGCACGGCGCCAGGCCAGGCCCTCCACTAGGATTGGACGCGGCGCGGCGGGCCGGCCAGCCCGTCACGCGCGTCGCTTGACCGCCTATCGCCTTGCAGGCATGAGCCAGCTTCCGCCTTCGCACCACCGGCCCGCGCCGGACGACCTCCGCACCACCGACTCGTTCGGCGGCGGCCGCCGCATGCCCTGGTGGCTCGCCGGCGGCCACGCGCAGACCATCATTCCGGCGCGCTTCACGCAGCGCCCGCCGCGCGTGGCTTTCAAGCGCGAGCGCTGGACCGCCCCGGACGACGACTTCGTCGACCTGGACTGGACCACGCACCCGGTCACGCCCGATACCCCGCTGCTGGTGATGTTCCATGGCCTGGAAGGCGACTCCGGCAGCCATTACGCGCAGGCCATGATGCATGCGCTGGCGGCGCGCGGCTGGCAGGGCGTGATCCCGCACTTTCGTGGCTGCTCGGGCGAGCTGAACCTGGCGCCGCGCTTCTATCACTCGGGCGATGCCGAGGAGCTCCACTGGATCCTGGCGCGGCTGCACCGGCAGTATTGCGGCCACGGGCGCAAGCTGCTGGTGGTAGGCATTTCGCTCGGCGGCAATGCCCTGCTGCGCTTGCTGGGCGAACAAGGCAGCGCCGCGGGCCATATCAGCGCGGCGGCATCGGTCTCGGCGCCGCTGGACCTGGCCGGCGGCGGCGCGGCGCTGTCGCAAGGCTTCAACATGCTGTACACGCGCATGTTCCTGCAAACCCTGAAACGCAAGTCGCTGGCCAAGCTGAGCCAATATCCCCGGCTGTTCGACCGCGAGACCATGCTCGCCAGCCGTGACCTGTACGCCTTCGACAATATCGTGACAGCGCCGCTGCATGGCTTTCGCGATACCGATGACTACTGGGCGCGCGCGTCCAGCAAGCCGGTGCTCGGCGAGATCAAGGTGCCCACGCTGGTGCTCAACGCGCGCAACGATCCCTTCCTGCCGGCGCGCCACCTGCCGGGCCCCGCTGATGTCAGCCCGCAGGTCTGGCTGGAGCAGCCCGAGCACGGCGGTCACGTCGGTTTCATGACACCGCGCGAAGATTGGCTGCGCGCGCTGCCGGTGCTGCCCTTTGCGGGGCATATCGAGTGGCTGCCAGCGCGCATCCTGCGGTTTTTCGACGCCGTGGCTTAGCGCCGTGGCGTAGCGCAGTGGCGTTGCGCAGTGGCGTTGCGCAGTGGCGTTGCGCAGTGGCGTTGATTACGGGCCGCACCCGCAGCCCAGCGTCACCAGAACGAATGCGAGCGGGATGCCCGGACACGGGCGGTCCCGCAAGGAGGCACCGAAGATGGATGAGACCGTCAAGCAAGCCATGGCCCGCTGGCCCAACGTCCCCAACTGCTACGGGTGGCTGGCGCTGGACCGGCGCGGGCAATGGCGCATGCGCAACGAGTACGCCCAGCAGCATGGCCTGTCCGGCGACCCGATCCGCCACGAGGCGCTGATCGCCTTTATCGAGCGCAACTACCAGCGCGACGAACGCGGTGGCTGGTATTTCCAGAACGGCCCGCAGCGCGTGTTCGTGTCGCTGGCCTATGCGCCTTGGATCGTGCGGCTGCACCAGGGCAAGCTGCACACCACCTCGCGGCGCGCCTTCACGCTGCACGGCTGCCATGCGGACGAGCACGGCAACGTGGTGCTGGTGGGCACGGTGGAAGGGGAAAGCGGCGGCGGCCCGCAAGCCGCGCTGCTGCACGACCACGACCTGGATGGCTTTAGCAGCGCCTGCACCTGGCACGGCGAGGCCTGTGGCGGCAATCTCGGCGTGTTTCATTTCAACGGCGCCGACGTGCAGATCGAGCCGATCGCCGAGGACGAAGTGCCGGCGCGCTACGCCTTTGTGCGCCAGCCCCAGCCGCCTGCGGGAGAACAGGCGGCATGAGCATGGGCGTCAGTTAGGCATGCCCTTGTTGTCCTGCTTTTCCTCGCGGTACTGGCGCTCCAGCTGGTGCAGCCGCGCATCGACTTCCGACAGCGTGTAGAAATCGCCGTCGCCCGCCTTGCGTGCGATCTGCAACTGCTCGATGGCGGCCTGGTAGGCGCCATCCACGGCGTATTTCTCCGCCAGCGCCTGGTGCTGCTGCACGCGCCGGCCCTGCGCGGCATAGGCCCGCGCCAGCATGTCCCACCACTCGGAGCGGGCGATTTCCTCGCGCGTGCGCTCGCGCAGGAAGGTCACCGCCTGGTCCGTGCGGCCTGCGCCAAGCAAGGTCGCGGCATAGCTCAGCGCCACCGCGTGCGACAACGGGAACGCTCTCATCGACGCCACCACCTGGTTCAGCGCGTCCTGCTGCCGGCCCTGGGCGCGCGCCAGCTCGATCGCCATCACATCCAGCATGGGGCTGCCCGAGGTCGCGCCCGGGATCGTGCCGTACAAGCGGCGGGCTTCGGCCAGCGACTGCTCGGCCGCGGCGTTGCGGCCCAGCCGCTGCTCGGCGAACGCGATGCCGTAGTGGAGCGCAGGCAGGCGCGCCGGCGAGGCTGACGCCAGTTGTGTTTGCAGCGCTGCGCGCGCGTTCTGCAGATCGCTGGGCGAGATTTCCTGCAGGATGCGGGCGCGCATCCGCGCGAACTCGTACTCGGGCGTGCTTGCCACGCGGCGCACCGCCACATGGCTCACGCGGTCCTGCATGTCGGCGATCCGCTCGGAGGTAAGCGGGTGGGTGCGCACGTACGACGGCACCGAGCTTTCCGAAATTCCCACCACGCGCTGCAGCCGCTTGAAGAAGTCAGGCATGCCCTGCGGGTCAAACCCGGCAGCCGTCATGATCTGGAAGCCGACCCGGTCGGCCTCGCGCTCGGCGCCGCGCGAGAAAGACAGCTGGTTGGACACCGCCGCCGCCTGTCCGCCCATGGCCAGCGCCGCGGCCGCGTCGCCGCTCTTGGTGGCGGCCAGCCCGGCCAGCACCATCGAGGCCAGCGCGATCCACATCGACTGGTCCTGCGTGGTGATGCCGCGCGCGATATGCCGCTGCATCACGTGGCCGATTTCGTGGCCCAGCACCGAGGCCAGCTCGGACTCGGTGTCGGACTGCACCAGCAGGCCGGTGTGCACGCCGATATACCCGCCGGGCAGCGCAAAGGCATTGATGCTGCGGTCGCGCACCGCGAACAGCTCGAACCCCGTGGCAAAGGTACCGGCGCCGGTGGAGCCCGAGATGTTCTGACGGCGCGCCGCCTGCACCAGGCGATAGCCAAGCGCGTTCAGGTAATCGGCCAGCAGCGGATCGGACACGTAGTCCGGGTCGCGCCGGATGTCGCGCATGATGCGGTCGCCCAGGCGCCGCTCCATGTCGGGCGTGAGCGACGCGGTGGACGGATCACCCAGGTCGGGCAACTGCACGCCGGAGGTCTCCACCACGGTGTTGTTGCTGCGCAGGCCAAAATCGGACTTCTGCCCAGCCTTCACGCTGCGGTTCAGGTTGTCGTAGACCTGGTCGCTGCCGTCGCGGCTATCGCTCCCCGCTGCGGCGGCGGCCGCTGCGGTACGCGTGGGATCGTTCTGCAGCAGGCGCTGCTGGGGCCAGGCGGGCAGCGCGATCGTCAGCGCCACCAGTGCCGCCAGCGAGCGGCGGGCAAGGCCCACGGGAATCCTGGAAGGCATGAGGCACGCCTGTCGGGCGGGCGAGGAGAGCGCTCCGGCGAGCGTTTGGTTCTTGCGCATGTTGCTATGATAGCGGCCTCCGGAAGCCATTCCCATCGGGCGTCGCCCGGTCTTGCCACGCCCTGCCCCGGCACGCGCGGCAAGCGCATCCGTCAGGCATTCATTCCCCCGCATCCGCCAGGTCCACGCCATGAGCCAGCTCACCCATTTCGATTCCGCCGGACAAGCCCATATGGTCGACGTCGGCGCCAAGGCGCACAGCCACCGCGTGGCCGTCGCCACCGGCACCATCACCATGCTCCCCGCCACCTTTGCGCTGGTGCGCGACGGCACGGCCAAGAAGGGCGACGTGCTAGGCATTGCGCGCGTGGCCGCCATCATGGCCACCAAGCGCACCGCTGACCTGATCCCGCTATGCCACCCGATCTCGCTCACCAAGGTGGCGGTGGACTACACGATGGACGAGGCCAGCGCCACCATCCGCTGCACCGTGCGCACCGAGACCCACGGCCAGACTGGCGTGGAAATGGAAGCGCTGACCGGCGTGCAGGTGGCGCTGCTGACCATCTACGACATGTGCAAGGCGGTGGATCGCGGAATGACGATCACCGATGTGAAAGTGCTGGAGAAGCACGGCGGGAAATCGGGGGATTGGGTGGCGGAGGGTTAAGGCATTGTTTTCAATGACCTTTTATCTCGACGCTTTTGGCATTGCCCGCCGACCTCCGACTGTCGCTGACGGCCTCACTGGCTTACGGAAGGACGCTTAATTCGATCTTGCTCCAATTCTGCTCCACTGAGGACAGAAATGGCCGCAATTCAGCGTAGAAAAGACAGATGGCAAGCACGAATCCGCCGTCGAGGATTTCCCGTCGAAGTTAAGACCTTTGACACCCGCCAAGATGCTGAACAGTGGGCGCGATCCGTCGAAACCGACATGGATCGGGGAAGTTTCGTCAGTCGCAGTGAAGCCGAAGCAAACACGCTTGAAGACATCATTGAACGCTACATTGCTGACGTATTGCCGACACTGAGAAGTGCGGCGGAGGAAATATCGCGACTTCGGGCGACATGCCGCTCCAGACTGGCAAAACTCAGCATGGCCGCGTTGACCCCAAAGGCAGTCGCGGCTTATCGGGATGAACGGCTGAAACAAGTGAAGCCCGCCACCGTGATTCGGGAACTGGCCTACCTATCGGCAATCATCAACCATGCACGTCGAGAATGGGACATCAACATGACGAACCCCGTCGCGTTGATCCGCAAACCGCCGTCACCCCAAGGTCGAGATCGGGTGCTGTCCGCCGACGAGGAAGTACGGCTTCTTGCAGAACTTGTCCCGACTGGTCGCATAAACGTGTGGCTGCTTCCCGCAACTATCCTGAGCTTGGAAACAGGTATGCGGCGTGGCGAACTCGTCGAACTGCGCTGGTCGAATGTCAATCTTGAAGTCCAGACTGCTTATCTACCGATGACCAAGAACGGGACAGCACGGACGGTCCCATTGTCCAAGAAAGCTGTTGCCACCTTGGCTGCCCTTCCACGTTCCATCGACGGCAAGGTCATCCCGGTAAAGGGCAACACGCTGCACGCGGCGTTCAGGAAGGCGTGCAAACGTGCGGGCATCAAGGACCTCCACTGGCACGACCTTCGACATACCGCGATTACACGACTGGCGCAGAAACTGCCGAACGTCATTGAACTGGCTGCCGTCTCGGGCCACCGCAGCTTGGCGATGTTGAAGCGGTACTACCATCCGTCAGCTACCGAGTTGGCACGAAAGCTAGGCTAACAGGTCTCAAGGGGCGGCACTCTATGGGTGTCGCCAGTTCTGCCCTGACCTCTTGATGGTTACTGGCCCGGTCGCCGTGATCGGCGGGACACCGGACGCACCAACATCCTTCGCGCCCTTTCAGAACGGAATCTGGTCATCAAGCGAATCAAACGTTTTGGCACCGGTTGAATGAAACGTGAACTTATCCTCGTTCGTCTCTATCCACAACCACGCCTTCTCGGTCACGCGGACGCCGGGATAGGAATCCCCCCGTTCATCCTCCAATTCGACAGCCTCAATAAACCCCTTCACCTTCAATCGCCGCATTCCCAGATTGAAGCCCAAGTTGTTCAGCCCCGCACGTTCGCAATCGTTTCGCACGTTCCAGAGCGAAGTAGCGCCAT
The DNA here is from genome assembly GCF_052113425.1 of Cupriavidus sp. YAF13. NCBI lineage: Bacteria > Pseudomonadati > Pseudomonadota > Betaproteobacteria > Burkholderiales > Burkholderiaceae > Cupriavidus > Cupriavidus sp. YAF13. Next base: position 83,038 of record NZ_JBFRDD010000031.1, on the reverse strand, counting down.
CGTCCTGAGCGACGCTACTGGCGGCAACGACCAAGACATTGAGTTCTTGTGACGACAGCCCATCAACGCTGGCGACACTCGCCTGTTCCGCCATCTCTTCCAGCACTTCCCCCTGTTCAAGCATCGCTTTCAAACGTTCGGTCAGATTGTCCTTGAATGCCTGAAAGTCCCTTGGAGATTCGGTTTTGTAGGTGACGACGGCCCGGTGCTGGATGTCGAACGGAAACCGCTTCCCGGCCTTTTGCCGTTCATCTGAACAAGCCATCACGACGGGCCGTCCGGCTGCGTAAGCGAACCCAAGCTCATACCAGACGTTCGGATTGTCTTCCGTGATGTCCGCAAGACACACCGCCGCACGCTTGATGTTCTTCTCGATTGCTTCGACCAACACCGTCGCCGACGAATCCTGATCGACCCGATAGGCCGTCATCCCGGCAGCCTCAACGGCGGGTTTGTACAGATCGTCGAATCGCTTGTTGTAGAGGTCGGTGAACGGCTGAATCACGAAACATATCGGCATCGGACACCCTCACTTTACCCATAGAGGAACACAACCCGGAAATCCCGTCGCTGCGTCAGGGCGTTCTCGTCAGTTCGATTGACGCTGGACCTACGACCCTCACGGTAACGGATTGTATCGGTTCGAAGTCCGCTTGACACATGGGGAGCCGTCGCCCCACTAATTTGTAACAATCGGAAGGTTAGCAGTCGCCCGACGCTGTTTCTTCGGTTGGAGACTTACATCGCATTCGGCACGAACCCGATCTTCGGAGAAAAACGCAAATGAATGAAGCATCCACCGGCTACCCGGACCTCGTCGCAGCAGCCACGGCAGTCCTTGTCGCTGAACAGTCAGTTTCCATCGCGCTGCTACAGCGAAAATTTCGATTGGACTATAACGATGCCCTGTCGTTGATGGACACGCTCGAAAAACGGGGGGTAGTGAGCGCACCTCATTTCAATCATTTACGCACCCTTACCCCGGCATATATGAAGCCACTGGCGACGACACAGGCTTTGTCCGAACGAGAGAAGCACATTCGTCGAGTCTTCGAGACGGCGCTGTTTCTCTGGGAAGCCCATGAAGAAGGACAAGGCGGAAACACCAAGGCGATCCGCATTCTCTCGCCGCATGGAAACAAGGCGAATACGCGACAACAGCGAAACGTTGTGTTTGCAACACTAGATCACGCGCAACACAGGTCATTGCTGACAGCAGCGAGCGCCCTTGCCAATTGGCTGCCGCATGATCGACAAGGGACCGTCGATCACGGTGACATCATGGATGAGCTTACGGTCTTATGTTTGGTAGAGAACCGGGGATACCAGCGCATCACGGACAGAGAAGAAAAGATCGAACGATCCTACGTGCGACTTGCCCGCTACATCCGTCGCATATTGACGGAAGGCACGCCACCGAACACGGAAATCTTCCTGCATTTCATTCCGAATGAGTTCGTACCACGTGGCAAGGGCAAAGACGGTCCGGGCTGGGAAGAACATGTTGTTCCGCGCAAGTACCTTCTGCAAACCTGTCTTGAACTGTTCAAGGCCGGTTGGTCGGTGCAAGAAGTTGCGCGAACGTTGAGATTAAGTCTTGTGGTCGTCCCGATTACCGCAGTGCAGAGCGGCCTTCTGGATTCCAGCCTTGGAAACGGCGGATCGGGCTTGAAAGAAACCATGCCGGACGGTTGGCGTATCGGCATCGACTGCATCTATGCACGTCTTCACAGGGCCAACATCGGATTCGAACCAGCAAGCGAAGCCGCCAACTGTACCTGCTTGCACGACAGCCACGCATGATGCGACCTTGGCTATTCGTTCGCTGTCAGTGCAGCACTCCGCCGCTGGCTGGCCCTGAACTGGCGTCAGCAACGGCTGGCACCGCGCCGGAACCGCCGAAGTCGATCAACCCGTCATCGTTGTAGGTCTGGACGATGAATTCCAGCAATGACGCGAACCGCGTCACGATGGACACGAAGTTCCCGGCGATCAGGCCGTGTGCGTATGGTAGGACGTAGACCACGGTCAGGTCTTCGTCGGCATCCACGGTGAATACTGGCAAGAAAATTTGTTCGTTAAGCCGCTTCGCCAGCGCGTGCTTCTGGTCGATGGGCGCTTGCCGGTCCAGCGGCAAGTAGGTGTGGAACCGGATGAACTTCCAGTCCGTGATGAGCGAGATACGATAGCCAATGCCGTTCTCGCTCCGCAAGCGGATCGCGTCTGGCTTCACCGCGTAGGGAACCAAGCCGCTGTCGCGGAGATGTGCGTCGAGGGTTTCGATGGTGATGTCAGCTTCAGTAAACGTCTTCGTCAATAGGCTCTCCTTCCGTGGATTCTGCCGGTCTTGGTTGAACGACCGGGACGACATCCGGCGTACTGTCGTCCCGCTATGGCAGCCGCAAGGACTTAGTCGTTCGCCGGTCCAACGAACGTCTTACCGAACGCAGTCAGATGCACGTCCTTGCCAAGGTTGTACTTACGCGCATCCGCTGGATGTACGCCATCGGATTCATCAACTTCGATGATGCCGTCGATGTCGGTGTAGTTCCAGCTTGCATTCATGCCGCTCACGGTCGTGCTGGCTTCATATTCGCAGCTATCACACGAACGCTTGTCAGTCAGCGTAACGCGTTCGCTGCCATCTTTGATCGTGCCGATGACATGTGCGTTCGCTGCCGTCACGCCAGCAGCCAGCAACAAACCAATAATCAATTTCTTCATTGAATTCCCCTTATGTAATTACCCACATCGACAATCAGTCACATCGCAGACAACGCTTGGATACGTGCGTCGGTCACGTTGAGCAAACACGCTGCATCGGTGCAAGCGTTCCGTTCCTTCAACCAGTCTCGCTGCTGCTGTTTCAGGGCCGCTTGATCCGTCGATTTCGACGCTGCCGCACGGTACGCAGCGGCGAGACGACGATCTGCGTCCGCAGTCTGCTGGCTGGAACAGACCAGCGTCTCGATCTTCGAAGCCGCCTTCGAACAATCAAACGAAGCAACGATTGCGGGCTGCGAAGACTGCGCCGGGTCCGGTTTCATTGTCGCCGTGCCCTGATCCTGTTGCGAAGGCTGAGACTGCGCCGACACCGCTTGCGGGGCCGACTGCTGTGCTGTGTCGCTCACAGGTGTAGCGGCGTTCTCCACCGTGACCGGCGCTGCGTTCGCGGATGCCGCACCATCGTCACCAAGGATCGAAGCAAGGCTTTGCGTGGTCGGGCACTGCTGACCAAGGGCTGTGACCAGTTTTTGGAAATTGACATACCGAATGGCAAAGATTGGGCTGTCCTGCATGGCGAAACCGATCCGACCCATCTCCTTGTCGCTGACGACCTTCGCCAAGGCATTCATCCGGCACGTGCATCGTTCAACACCCAATGACTTGCTGCATGACTGGATCGCGCCATCCTTGAATTCCTTGCCCCACGGCGTCGTGTTTGCCGACGTAGCCGTGATGTCGGGCGTAACCAGCGACAGCACTTCATAGTAGGTCGCATAGGTTCGCAACTGTCGGTCAACGGCGGCGTCTTCGTCCGTCGTCATCGCAACGATCAAGCCGTTCTTCTTCTCGGCTGCATCAGCGGGAACAGCGACCTGATAGGTGACTGCTGCTTGGAATGTCGGACTGGACAGTGGCGCGAATCCGCGTAACTGCATCAGTGCCGTGAAAATCTCGCCCTGTTTTGTCGCACGGACCAGATCGTCGTTCGAGAAGTCGATTGCGAGGTTTGCGGCGCAATCCACGTTTTTCGATTCACTGTTCCGGGACGTTTCACGGATGGCGTCCACGTGGACCTTGACCCGGTTGTCGGCCACTGCGGACACCAGATCAGGGATGCCGGTCTTCACAAGCTGGTCGGTGTACGTCTCGGCGATGTTCTGCTTGACGCTGTCGGCGGCACAGTCCAGCTTCGGGCCGGTGCTGAACAAACTTGCGAGACTGAACGACGATCCACCCGATGAACCGGTCGCCGATTTCTGACCGACAGCTTGGTCGTCGCCAGCAGCCACCCCATGCGTGGCGATAAGCAGACCAACGATGATTCCGGCATAGACGATGACCAGCGCCAGCGCTATCAACACCGGCTTGAACAGCGACCGCTTCTTGAACGTCTTCCCGTACACCTGTTTAACGTGCGCGACTTGCAGTCGCCCGGACACGGCATACCACACGGCGAAGTAAGCCAAGGCGACCACATTCACTAGGCCACGACTGGTTTCATCTCCGCCCGCATATACGGACAATCCAGCGAGTCCTGCCAAAACCAGCAAGCTAATGTAAAACCAGACCTTCGATGATGCGGCCCTTTCCGGCTGCCCGAGTGCCTTCCAGTTCGACGCTTGTAGGCACGCGCCGAAGGCTGGCGTAAGGATGAAGCTGAGACCCGTCACGGTCGATGGATTCCAGATCGGCTGATTTTGAGTGTTCTGCATATAGGTTCCCCGCGTTGTTGTGCTTCTTCTGGATAGATGCGCTCGAATACTACCAAATCGGTAGCATTCGAGACGAGCCAAAACCCGACGATCTTTGTCTTCGCCCACTTGAAGGCAAGCATGTCGGCATTCGCCCAACGGCTCAAAGCAGCGCGTCTACGCACCGGACTATCTCAGGAACGTCTCGGCATCGAAGCCGGACTTGATCCGATGTCGGCCAGCGCACGGATGAATCGCTATGAGCAAGGAAAGCGTGTACCTGACGCGCCACTTGTCGAACGGATCGCCGCCGTATTGGGCGTACCCGTCGCATACCTTCATTCAGTCGATGATGACGAAGCCGATCTGCTTCTGAAGTTTCACCGCCTGAACAAGAAGCAACGCGCCAAGGTCATCGCCTTCGTAGACGAAGTATCGGGGTAGCGAAGCCGGTTATGAAGCAGCCTCAACCGCAGATTCGTCTTTGACCTGTCGTGCAAGCCGCGACAAGGTAGACCGGGAACAGCCGGTAGCCGCGACGATGGAATTCCAGCTGTCTCCACGACGCAGCATGTTCATGATGGCGGCGTTGCGTTGAACGTCCGGCTGGCGACCACGATAGCCACCGGCTTCCTTCTTCTTCGCAATACCTTGCGCTTGTCGGCGACGCCGGTCGTCATAGTCCTTTCTGGCGATGGCGGCGAGGACATCCAACATCATGGCGTTAAGCGCATCGAGCATGCGCCCGGTCATGTCGTCGGTCTGGGTCGTCATCATCCACGATGTCGGCAGATCAAGCGCAACGACGCGGACACGGCGCGATTGAAGTTCCGACTTCAACTTCTGCCAGTCGTCAGAATTCAGCCGCGCCAACCGATCCACGGCTTCGATCAGCAAAACATCGCCTTCGTGTGCATCAGCAAGAAGCCGAAACAGTTCCGGTCGCTGCAACGAAGCTCCTGATTCATTCTCGACGTAGAAGGAAACGATCCGAAGTCCCCGGTCCTTCGCGAATGCGATCAGATCGGACCTCGCACGATTCGCATCTTGTTCTTTTGTTGACGCCCGTAGATATGCCCTCACGTACATGCGCTACCCCATTCGGTTCTTTTTGCATTGGTTCGATAATATCAGTTCGATATGGGTCCTGTAAAGCCATTTATCGAACCACCTGCGAACCAGTTCGGTTGAGGCATACCCATCGAGACCATCGTCATGCGATTGTCATGCCTAAAGAAAAACACGCCACGGACGATAACTGATGTGTCTAGCGAAGAAGTCACGGCAAGCAACGCGGAGCGCCGAACTTCAGTATGAAAACATGGAGAACGTAAATGCACATCGTCTGTCCTAATTGCAAAAGCTCAAATATTGATAAACGCAACTATGCCAAGAAGACGGGCACCGCCGTGGGTGCGACCGCAGGTGCTGTTGGTGGTTGGGTAGGTGCGGGCGAAGGAGCCGCAGTGGGTGCCGCCATTGGTTCGTTTGTTCCCGTCGTCGGAACTTTGCTTGGCGGCGTTGCTGGCGGCATTCTGGGCGCACTAGGTGGCGCTGCAACCGGCGCGGTCGTCGGCTCCAAAGCTGGGGAGATGTTGGATTCGCATGTGCTTGATAACTACAAGTGCCTAAGCTGCGACCATACGTTCAGCTTGTAACCATCAAGGTACGTGTTGTTTATCGACAAGCGCATCGGTCATCGATCCGGGTCTGTCGATTTCAAGCACCGCTATCGGATGAACTGGTGAGAACCGGACCTGTGCGGGCGACGGTGTTCGCGAAGCGGACGCCGACAGTCTTGCGATGGCGTGACGCGAAGCGGAACGACGGAGCAAGTGAGGTAAAAAGACAAAAAGCCCCACTGGCCGAAATGACTAGTGGGGCTTTCTGCTTGTTTGGCTGAAACCAGTGAGTGCAGCAACCCGTGGTCGCGAAGCGGCACCGCAGGTGCGACATGAAGTCCAACCGACGAAGACCAGTCGATGTCCCGCGCTGATCGACCTCTTCATTTGAACCAATGATTGCACGGACTTGTGATCGCGAAGCGGCACCGCAGGTGCGACATGAAGTCCAACTAGTGAAGATCAGTCAATGTTGGTGCTGATTGATTTCTCATCTGAAACAATGAGTTCAGCAACCTGTGATCGCGAAGCGGCACCGCAGGTGCTAGATGAAGTCTAACCGGCGAGGCGCGGCAGCAGGTCCTGCAACAATATCAATCAGACCTCATGTGCTGCTTCGCAGGTATCCGTCGCTTCGCGCCGTCTAACGGGACCGGTGCGGTTTGATTGCTGATGAACCCGTGTTCACGAAGTGGTCCCGCAGGGACTTCGTTGATTCCGATTGAACATCATTGGTAATTAGTCCGGCGCTTCGCGCACTCGCTGCGCGAGTAACACTGGTTTGTAATGACTGGTCGGTTACTGATTAATTAACAATCGTGTCTTCCCCACTTTACGCTTTGAAGGTAGCGAATGCGTGACGAGGGGGACCGCCCGACAAATAACCTATTTTCTATAGACGTGCAGGGTCCTTCCTAAGGGATGGGTCGAAAGGTAGTGTCAGCTCCCCCGACAGATTGGTTACTGTCTCCATGTTTTTCTGCTCACCGCCGAAGCGGGTGGCTAATAGGTCATTTGACCGTTCGCTTTAGACTCGACCGTGCTTTCGCGTCTTCGAGTGTCACCGGGAGGAAGGCATCCCGGATTTGATTGTGTTTTCGTATCCTTGACGGATTAACGGGGGACTTGTTCTTCCCTTTCATCGATATGGTCTGTCTCCCACTCGGTTTTACTGTGCTACCTACTATTTATACAAACGAAGATTTTGAGGATTTTCTCGTCGGTTCACGGTTGGCCAGCCGTTTTTGCTGCGCGTCTGTTTTTTTGTCTTCACCTGCATCCTTCGGGGTTCGATGTTCGAGAAAGTCGGGCAGCCAGTCGTATGCTCGCCCACCTTGGGCTTTTGCTACGAACTCATGTTCGTGCGAACCGGGACAAGACGGAAACTGAATTCGCTGATTCCATGAAGCGTAGGCCGGGTGGATGATTCCACTCAATCGGCAGAAGCGCGTTGCAAAATGCATCGCGACCACTTTGAAATACTGTTTGGGTACTGGCGTGCGAAGTGCAACGATCAACTGATAGCTTCCGCTCGGCTGTCCCGACACGCTGTATTTGTGGGTGCTATACATGAAGGATGCAAGACCACCAACGCAGGCGAGAATGTCTTCGGCTTGCGTGCAATCTCGGACCTTCTCGAACTTGAATGCGAGAAAGCTGCATTCTTGCGCGTGGTATTCGTGAAAATGACCATGCCTGAAGGTGAACGGCGAAAATGTCGCGCCGTCGTTCTTCGTTCTGATCTCTGGTGTGCGGCATCGCATCGCCAATTCTTGGAAGGACTCAATCGTGCGTTCCGCTACCTTCGTGGTCCGGTTTCTGAACCGTGAATATGTCACCGCCGAACCGAACTGATCGTCGGCGCGATAAAATACGTAAGAACCCTTTGCGGCGGGAGCATGCGCTGAACGCTGGGTCGTTGCTTGTTGCTGAGTTGTTTGTTGGTTCTGATGCTTCAGATTCATTTTGGAGGTACTGCGTCTATACGTCAGCATTCCAAGCCGTCAGTCTTACCGCACGCATCGACAAAGCGTCGCATGCGCTACGGGAAAACCGTAGACCGCTTGAAGCCGAATGTTTTGCCAAGGATGTTCCCGGACATCGCTTCGCGCAGACGGCAAAGCACAACCAAGGTTCGCGCAAACGCGACACCGGCTAAGTCAGGGAACTGCTAGGGGACATTCATATAGACGCACAACCAGAACTGGTTGCCGCGTTATGGGCGTTCGACATAGTCGCCAAACGTCACTCAGTAGAAGTCTTCTAAGGATGCTCAACATCCGGCGAACGATTCGCTCACTGAAGAACCGCCAGTATAGCAAAAAAGAGTTATCTTCGCCACTCAAATAGTTGACACCGTGCGCTTTGTGTTGTATCGCGCCAACGCCTTGCGGATTTTCCAATCGCTCAAATATTGTTTCGTTTCGCTTTCAATTATTCGTAGTACTACGTTTACCTGATTGAAGGAAGTCGGTGTCGTGCAGTGATGGGCGGCGGTAAAGATCAGGCCATAGTCGGACCCAACCTTCCATTTGATTTCACTGGTGTCGGGCCGTTGCAACCGGTCGTTCAGTCGGCTACCACCCGTCGTACCACTGCACCGGACCATTGGTGCCGACTGGCGCGACTGTTGACCCGGCATAGTCCATTGCCGACAGTCGCAGGGTGCAACGGTCCCGCACCATTGGCACCATCTGGCAACCACCATCCATCAGTTACCAATGGTCCGGTGGCGACACCCGTACCAATGCAACAGCCGGGACCATTGAATCGTACTGATCCGGTACAGTCGCAATGGTCACCACAGTCATCACCATTGCCCGACACTACCAATTCGTACCATTGGCAGACCGATCATCAATGGTCAGTCGGCCATTGGTGGTATGACTGGACACTGCAACGGTGCGCTATCAGTCTGCCTACCATTGGTAGAGTTGTTCCCTGTCGTCTGCAATCCAATGGTGCAACAGTTAGCACCGGGAACCCAACAGCCCCGCGATGCAATGGTAGCGGCGGTCCGACTGCTTCCACCAATGCAGCGGTCGAAGGAGTATCAATGGTCGCGGTTGCATACCATTGCACCGGAACAGTGTTGCGGTCATTGAAGCGCCGCCCGCAACGGTCGCCAATGGTGCTGACCGGCACTGAGCGGTACAGTGGTCCCCACGTTACACTGCATGATCGCGCACACCGAATACGAACTTATCCCACGCAGCCAATACACCACAAATAGAGAACAACCAAATGAGTCACGAATTGACCTTCGATTCCTTCGAAAAAGAATGGCTTGTTGACATACAGGCCGGTGCCCCAAATACCATCGAACTCGGCAACCGTTTTTCGCGAAAACTAGTGACCCAATGGCTTGAAATCGCGGAAGATAACGGTTCACCCGATGACATTAGCTATTGTGATGGCACAGGCGACGGCGGAATCGATATTGCCTACTTACAAAGGAGTGACGAATCAGACGAGACGACCGAGTGTGGCGACGTTTGGTATCTGGTACAAAGCAAGTACGGTTCTGCCTTCGCAGGAACGACCACTCTGCTAACTGAAGCACAAAAGCTTATCGATACACTAGACGGCAAGCGGACCAATCTATCTTCATTTTCAGCCGGATTGGTCGATAGACTGCAAACTTTTCGTAAACAGGCGTCCGACCAAGACAAGCTTGTATTGGTGTTCGCGACACAGCGCCCGCTGTCCGAAAATGAGAAACAGGCAGTCGAAGACATCAGGGCGATGGGGAAGAATAGGCTTGGGGTGATCTTCGAAACGGAAGCTATCAGTCTCGAAACAATCTACCATAGAACGCTTGAAGAATTGAGTCAAATCAAGAAAACACAAGCGCGAATAACTGCGCATCTGGTCCCATCTGGGGAAGAGATGCTTGTCGGGTCCGTTGGCCTTGTCCAACTGTTCGAATTCTTAAAATCATACAAATCCGTCAGCGGCGACCTTGACCTTTTGTACGAGAAGAACGTAAGAAAATTTCTTGGAAATCGAAGAAAAGTCAACAAGGGAATCGAAGAAACCATACTTAAAAAGCCGGAACGCTTCGGGCTTTATAATAATGGAATAACGATTGTCGTTGAAGAGTTTCAGAAGCTCCCCAACAATATCGAATACGAGCTAACAGAACCCTTCGTCGTTAACGGATGCCAGACTACGCGAACCATATGGGAAGTACTTTATAAAAAGCTGGAAGCGGGCGGAACTGGATTGAACGAGGAACTGGAAAGCTGGAAGAAAAATCTCAGTAAAGGTATCGTCGTAGTCAAGATCGTAAAGGTCGGCGCTAAAGGCGAAGAGTTGCTGACGGAAACAACCCGATATACTAATAGCCAGAATGCTGTAAGCGAAAAGGATTTTCTCGCCCTTGAAAGTAATTTTCAACAATGGTCGAAAAACATGGCGACCAAATACAATATTTTCCTCGAAATACAGCGTGGAGGATGGGATTCGCAGAAGGCATACCAGAAGCAAAATCCCGATGCCAAGTCTTTTTCGGAATTTGTTAACGCCTTTGATTTGTTGAAAGTCTACGGCGCGGCTTGGCTTGGTGAAGCAGGAATTTCATACGGTAAAAACCCGCCTTTCGCACCCGGTGGCAGTCTATTTCACCGCATCGTAAATCAAGAAAACTTTGGGCTGGATGACTTATACGCGGCCTATCGCCTTCACAAGTCAGGGAGTCGTTTTAAATTTGGTAGGGGAGCCGAAATCCAACAGCGCGGGCAGACCAGACAACTGTTCTACATGCTGGCTACAGAACTTCTGAAAGACTGTTTGATTGCCGCTGATGTTCCCATCAGCAACAAGAATATTACATCTGCGTTCACGAAATTGTTTACGCATAGCGATGATGCCCCTCTGAATGCGCTTCTGGACTTCGCTGTATCAATAGCCGACGATTACCTGACGCTTGGACATGAGTATTCCATTTTTAAGGAACCGGCATTCTCGGAAAAAGGTAGTGACCTGAATAGTTTCTTAAAGTGGGATCAGCTTGGCAAGAGCAATCAATCCACCCCTCTATTGCTTAACCTAGTGTCGCAATATAAGATCGCAATGAAGGGTGGAATCGGCGGGCAGCCAAAGTACCGTGACATGATAAAAGATATAATCTCGACGTAGTATTTTGACTGGTCGAGCGTAAATTTTTAACCATCTTTCGAAACAGAGTCTCTACAAGACGTACTGCGACTGTTTGCGTCCGCGTCGAAGGTTAGTGCATAACCTTCGACGCTATCAGTCATCATTCAAAAATCGAACGAAGCAAGGCCGCGTAGGAACCGCCATTCCCCGGAAAATTCTCTGTCGCTGACAAAGACTGCATTTCCGATTAAAGGGCTGTCCGTGCGCTGATACTCTTCAAGGCGCGAAAGCAAATAATAGTTGTATTGCGGAGCACCGCAGTGGATACATGCATTGCAATAAGGAAATTTAACGGTCTTTCCTTTGAAATTATCGAATCGTTCAATCGTGTTTAGACCAAGGTTTCTCAACTCCTCGTTCGTTATGAATTTCTTCATTCCTTCGAGGACCGTCGAAGCATTCGGAATCGTCTTGATCGTGTCCCCATACACATCAATGGCATAGCCATACACTTGTTTCACCTTGCCCTTGCATTTCCAGCACTGATCTTCGAAATAGTGAATGTCATATTCCCACGGCGTTTTTTTCCATTTCAGCCGTTTGCTCAAGATTCCAACCGTGAATTCCGAGAGCAATACGTCAAATTCACTAACAACTGGCTCACCATCGTCACTAAACTGCTTCAATCGGAACAGCGGTATTTTCTCGCAAGTGGTCAAGTAGCCGTCTTTGAATTTCTCCCCCGATACGATCCACGCTGCCCGCACACCTGATTCACGATAATTCAAGTTCCTTCGTTCCAACTCTTCTGCCGTCTGGTACGAAAGCTGAACCTCGATGGCGACCTTGATTGCGCCTTTTTGGCAGAAAACATCAGCCACCCAGCGTTCGCCACTTGGTGTAGACCCCGGCCACTCTGTCACTACGGCCCAATCTGCACGCTTTGCGGCCCTCGCAATCAGACTCTTGAGAAATATGTGATCTTGACTTTCCGGCGCGGACGAACAATCTCCACGCGCCGCATGCGCGAAGAAGAAGTTGCCGAGCTTACTTGTCTTTGGAACCGCCGCTCGACCACAACATGGCATCTTGACAGCCATGTCCCTGTAAGCTGCTTTTAAGCTCGTCCAGCCGACCCCGTCGTAATCGAAGGCCAGTATGTCGGCGTCACCATGAATCGCCCGTAGTGGCACATCGTCCTCTAGTGTTACGCTCGATCCGACCGAAGAAGCATGCAGCGTCGCATCTACAGCGCAAGTCCGTTATTCTCGTAGTGAAGTGCCAAGGCGGCTTCGTTTGGGTAGTCCCGGAGGACGGCGGGGAGGCGCAGCTTGTTCCCATGCAGCGCACCATACTCCGTGGAGCGCAACGCTGCGGCGACCGCTACAACCTTAGTTTTTGGCTGGATGCCAAGAAGCCCGAGATCGAAAAGGGTGTGCAGGTCCGTGCGCAGCAGAAGACCGTTGCTGACATGGTTCGTTTGTGGCCCTCGGTAGGGAACAATGTGTGCCGCCTCTAAGACTTCGAGTACGTCGCAACCGCTGATCGCGCATCGATCCCCGTATGCTCGAAGCAGTTCGCGCCTGAACGTAGGCTGGCCTTGCCGTCGAACAATAGCGGCCAAGGTCTTCCGTCGTGCATCTTCGAGACTATGAGGATCAAATGCACCCGATGCTTCGGCCTCATCCTGCACGTCGTCCATCTCAACACTCAACGCGCCGCCGTTTGGCTTCGCGTTTCGCCGTTCGATCCGAAATCCCATCGCTTCGAGTTTTCGCTCGACCGTCGTCGCGCCGCCGCTGAAATCGCGCCAACGTAACGGCCCGAGTTTCGGGAACTGGTGTCCGTGCGCTGCGCCAAAGATGGCCTTGGAGTCGTAGCGCTTGCCGTTGATAACTAGAAAATAGTCCCTCGCTTTGCCAAAGCCGTACTTTTCGAGGAATGCGTCCCGACCGGTGCGGTCGAACTCTTCCACGGCTTTCAGCACGGCTGCGGGGTCATTGACATCAGTGAAGGCCATGTCTTTCTCTTGATAAGGCGAAAACCACTCGTCAGGTTAGACGATGACTCTCGATGGCGTCAGATCGCCAATGCGTCCGGCGCATCCTTCGATTCCATCAATTCGCCTACAGTCAGCCCCGGTTGCTGAATTTCCAGAACCGGTAGCGACTTCACGATCTTCATCGTTTCGATGACTGACCGGAACGACCCACTCAATACACTCGCACAATTGAAGTCAAGACGCGTTGAATCACTCGCAATTCTTGCACACTGCTTTCATCTTCTTCTTGAATTTCAGCCAGATTTCTTCGTCTTCCTGCAATTGTGCGGCATACGCATCAACTGCCGTGTGAAGTTCACGGATAAATTTTGTCGCGTTAATCGACTTTGTGGACCTGTCGAGCAGTTGCCCCCTTCGTAAAATGCGCCAGCCGTTGCGCGCTTCACTTTGGTGAAGGATGCCGCAGCGAATATCCCTATAAAACCAGTCGTTCTCGCCACCAAATACATTGAGTGCAGTATTCCTCGCGAAAAAATCCCGAAACATCGCCAACGAGTGTCTTTTGGTGTCTGCCCTTCCCTGATAGAAGGATTCCAGCGTCTCGATCACTAGACAGCCAATCGCCATGATCATGAAGCCATGCTTGTTTTGCGGTGGCATCGATTCAATGGGGAGAAAGTAACGCTCGTCAAAACGTTGCCGAACAAACTCCGCCGATGCTCTCCTGTCGTTACTCTGTTCCAGTCGTTGATACCGTTCGACGGTCACGGTGGCAGATAGCTTTGTATTGTGTGCGCTCATGTAGAGAAAGATGCAGTATTAAGACGAGCTTCCCCGGACCATCCATCATATGTCGATTCCGTCACGACAGGACTATCTCTTCCATCGAACCGGCAACATCGCGGGCTTCAAGACTTACATAGTGCCGGTGCAGCACGTCGCCGCGCTTCCGGGTTATGTCCAAGGATGCGGCGGATCGCGTAAACTGACGGCTGGCGTTGGAACCGCAGATTTTCTTGCTCCAATCCTGCTCCAATGCCGCTCCACTCAACCAATTGGATTGGTCAAGATCGAACTAAGCATCGCCCTAAGTCTTTGATTCTAAAGACCGTCTCACAAGGCTATGAACGGCATCCAGACATGTGCAAAGCGGTCGACCGCGGCATGGTGATGGGCGATGTGAGGCTGCTGGAGAAGCATGGCGGGAAGTCGGGGGACTGGGTGGCGGGCACCTGAGCAGGTTGCCCGGCACCCGCCACATGTGCCTGATCCGCATCGCCGATACGCGCCACCGATATGCACCGCCTTTCTTACCAATCCTGACACAGTCCAGCGCCAGGACCGCTTCCGCTGTAACAAGCGTAACGCCGCATTTCGCCAGAGCGCGGCGCATCGCGGCTTGCGGCAAATTGGTATTCAATGCAGTTTAGGGGGCGCAAGCTGCGCTGCCGGCGGAACCACGTTCCGCGTCGATGCAAGGTGGGCAACATGAACGGGCGTAGGGTTGGCCAGCTTTTGCTGGTGTTGGCGGCGCTGGGCGCGAGCGGTACCGCGCTGGCGGGAAGAGGCGGCGGCGGCTGGCACGGTGGTGGTGGTGGATGGCATGGCGGCGGTGGCTGGCATGGCGGCTGGCACGGCAGCGTAGGCGTCTATATCGGCCCCGGATTCGGCTACGGCTACGGGTGGGGCTACCCCTACCCGTACTACTACCCGCCCGGCTACGCCTATGGGCCCGCGGTCGTCGGGGTACCTGCGGCGCCGGCGCAGTACATCGAGCAGGACCAGGACGGCACGATGGAAATGGACAGCGGCGGTGTCGCGGCACCCGCGCCCCAGCAGCAGGCGTACTGGTATCACTGCGCGCGGCCTGACGGCTACTACCCGTATATCAAGGCCTGCCCCGGCGGCTGGCGGAAGGTGCCGGCACAGCCACCCGCCTAGCGCCTGCTGTGTGATTGATGCCCGCCTGATTTCCACCTGACGCCTGACAGACGGGCAAGCTGAATGCCCGAAGCGCTCACGGCGCGCTGCGCCGGCGTGCGCGGACCATGATCGATGACCGAGGTACCGAGGTGCCGAGATGAAAGTCCTAAACCACTTCAACCGCCCCAGCCTGCCAATCTTGCTGAGCCTGCCGCTCGCGGCGATGGTGCTGGCCGGATGCGCAGTGATGCCCAGCGGGCCAAGCGTGATGGTGCTGCCGGGCACCGGGAAGAACTTCGACCAGTTCCGGGCTGACGACAACAACTGCCGCCAGTTCGCCTTTGGACAGGTGGGTGGCGTCACCGCCAACCAGGCGGCCACCAATAGCGCGGTAGGCAGCGCCGTGGTGGGCACCGCGCTGGGCGCAGCGGCCGGCGCGGCCTTCAATGGCGGCTCGGGCGCGGCGGTGGGCGCGGGTGTCGGCCTGCTCACCGGCGCGGCGGTAGGGGCAGGCAACGCCCAATATGCCGGCTATGGCAGCCAGCGCCAGTACGACGCGGCGTATGTGCAATGCATGTACGCAAGCGGCAACCGGGTGCCGGTCTACGGTCACATGGCCTCGGCCCCGCGTCCGGTGGCCGCGCCAACGTACTACTATCCGCCACCGCCGCCCCCGGGCTACGCGCCGCAATAGCCCGGCGCGGCGCAGCTTAGCAAGGCTCACTCCGGTTTGCGTTTGGCGCGCAGCTGCACCCAGTCGCAGAAATCCCGCGGCTGCGCCGCCGCGTCGACTTCGGCGCAGGCGCGGGCGAGCGCCGCGAACTGGTTAGCCTCGTCCCCCGCAAAGTAGAAGCGCAGGCGCTCCAGCCACGCCCGGGCCTGTACCGGGTCACCGGTCAGCGCCATCAGCCAGGCGGTGCGCGAGATCAGCGTCGGCGTCGGCAGCAGGTGTACGGCGGCGATATGGGGCCCAAGCAACCGCGCGGCGTTCTCCGGCGTGATCTTGGCCTCCTCGATTGCGTCCGACGCGGCAGCCTGCCGAAACCAGAAGTTCGGCATCGGCAATGCGGCCCGGCGCTCGGCACGGGCGTACTCGCGCGCCTCCGCACGGCGGTAGTCCTGCCACATTGTCGTCAGGATGGCTGCCGCCACGCCGGCGAATGCCAGGCCCGCCAGCACGGCAAACCCGCGCGGCACGCGCAGGCGGCCGAACCCCGACGGCTCCAGCCAGCCCAGCATGAAGCAGAACGGCAGCACGAAATACAAGTAGTGCAGCGGGTACTCCAGCATCGAATGCGCGCACAGCATCGCCAGCCAGGTCAGCACCAGCCCCGTCTGCGCGCGCTCGCGCGCGTCCCCGCGCCACAAGCGCTGGCGCGCCACGCGCCATAGCCACGCCAGCAGGCTCAGGAACACGCCCGCCGCGCCGATCACGCCCATCTTGGCCAACATATCCAGCACGGCATTGTGCGCATGCAGCGACATCTCGACTTTCACGCCCACCCGCGCGAGCTGCTGGAACTGCGCCCAGCCATACTCACCCCAGCCCACCCCAAGCCACGGATGGGCGCGGAACATCGCCCACGCGTGCGTCCACATCGCGGCGCGCCACGAGAGCTGGTCGCCCCCCTGCATCTGCGCCACGGTATCGAAGAGGCGCCAGTCCATTGCCTGCCCGGCGCTCTTGATCGCCGGCTGCAAGAGCAGCAGCAAAACCACCATGGCCACCGCGGCAAACACCAGCCCGGCGGGACGCCGCATGGGGTTGCGCCCGGCGTGGCCAGCGCGCTGCATGGCGCCTGCGAATCCGCCCAGCTCACCGGTGCTGCCAAACGCCGCCCCGCCCCGCGCCATCCAGGCAGCCACCAGCGCATAAACCGCCGCCAGCCCCACATGCAACACACCGGTGCGCGAGCCGGACAGCACGATCCCGCTCACCAATAGCACCGCCGCCGCCAGCCAGGCCGGCACCCGCAACCACCCGCGCGCCGCCAGCCAGACCGCCGCCGCCAGCGCAATGCCCGCAACCGTAGCTTGGTGATTGGGCTGGTTCAGGTTGCCCCACAAGCGGCGGTTGTCATCGTAAAAGTAAGTGGACACCATCCCCAGCGTGTCGGGCTCCAGGCCAAACACCTGCACCCATTGCGCCAGCGTGCCCAGCAACCCCGCCACCAGCCAGGCGATGGCCAGCACATCCACCATCGCCTGCCGCTCCACGGACGACGCAGCACGGCCCTGGCGCCAGGCAGCCCACATTACCGCCGCGCCCAGCGCCAGCGAGAGTTCGGTCAGCAACCGGCTGCCCGACACATCGGCCATGCCGGTCAGCGTTTGCGTGATGCCGGTGGCGATCAGCCAGAGGGGAAAGAGGACGATCCAGGGGAACTGGGCAGGGGCGGCCTGGTAGGCCGTGCTCCTGCCCTGCCGCTGTGCCGAGGCGCCCAGCACGATGACGGCAAGCACGAACAGCAATGCGGAAGTCCATTCGCCGTAGAAGGTGGCGAGGGGGAGCGTGTGCCGGGAGACCAGCAGCGGTAGCGTGACGGCTACGGCCAGGAAGCTGAGAGGGATGGCTGACCGGGAGGGCAGCATGTGGGGTGCCTTGTTATGCCTTATTGGCAAAAGGCGGATGATAGCTTGGGGAGCGGGGAAAGAAAAAGCGCCCGAAGGCGCTTCTTGGTAATTAAAGCAAACCTAAAGTCGTTAAACGCCAGTTTGCGCCTTGCTGCAGGTCGTAGTGGCCAGTGTCCAACTCACTGAGGTGGCCGCAATGGCAGGCGTAACGGTCACCACGCAAGAGCCCACTGCAGCCGTACCAGTGATCGTGATCACTCCTCCGGTATAGGCAACGCTAGCTGCGTACTTAGATGCAGGCACCGTGGCAAATCCACCACCTGCCGTACTTCCCAAACCGGCAGCGCCCAATGCATCGCACGGTGCGGCGGCAGCGCCCGCAGCTTGGACATTATTTTGAACGCACTCTGCAATAGCCTGCTTCAACGAGGCGATGGAAGTAACATTCTCCGTCCAACGAGCACGCGTCACATAGTCCTGATATTGCGGAATAGCAATCGCCGCCAAAATACCGATAATCGCAACCACGATCATCAGTTCGATCAGCGTGAAGCCCTTCTGGACTCGGCGGCCCAGTTTTTTCATTTGTTGCACCCGTTGTTGCATGATTGACCCCTCGAAGGAATTTTAGATACAAATCGAAACATTCTGTTTCATGTGATGCCGTCAGTTCTTAGCACTTAGCGTGCCAGCGCCGGCAAGTCTTGATGTCTCGTCGGCGAGTGACAATTTTCGCCACTTCAGGCCCTTCCGGGTGTTGATCCCGCGCAAATTTTGTCACCAAGTATGACGCAGAGGGTCAGTAAGTCGATGTTTTAGCTTAAGTCAGTCTGAAATCGCACTGACATCACGGCCATTTCCGCGCCGTGGTCTGCGCGGCAACCCAAAAAACAAAACGGGCAGTTCCCGGGCCGCCCGTTTTTCCGGCGGCGCCCCCGACGGGGACCCCACCTACCCGACAAAGTGCGTCAGGCCGTCTGTGGCGCTCGCTTATTCAGCAGCTTGCCAACCACCACCACCAGCGCGGCGCCGATCACGCCGAACACCAGGTGGGCATGCGGCACGTGCATCTCGAACCATGCGGCGTCTACCGGGTCGCTGACCAGCATTTCACCGGCCAGGTAGCCCAGCAGCGCGGCGCCCAGCACGATGATGATGGGGAAGCGGTCCATGACCTTGAGCAGGATGGTGCTGCCGAACACGATCAGGGGGATCGACAGGCCCAGGCCCAGGATCAGCAGCATCAGCTGGCTGCCTTCCGGTCCCTTCTGCGCCGCGGCGGCCACGGCCACCACGTTGTCGAGCGACATCACCAGGTCGGCGATCAGGATGGTGCGGATCGCGGCCCAGATGTTGTCCTTGGCCGAGTGGCCTTCTTCGTCGTCATCGCCGGTGAGCAGCTGCACGCCGATGTAGACCAGCAGGATGGCGCCGACGATCTTCAGGTACGGCAGGCTCAGCAGCTTGACCGCGGCTACCGTCAGCACCACCCGCATGATGATGGCGGCGGCGCTGCCCCAGAAGATGGCCTTCTTCTGCTGGGCGGGCGGGAGGTTGCGGGAGGCCAGCGCGATCACCACGGCGTTGTCGCCGGATAGCACGATGTTGGTCAGGATAATGGATCCCAACGCGATCCAGAAAGCGGTGGAGGACAGCAGTTCCACGGTAAAGCTCCTCGAATTTCTTAAATTATGATTCTAACGCCACATGACACCGCCAAAAACTGCGGCGCCTGCGGAATTTCGGATGTCTGAGTCTTCAGACATGAAGATTTACCGTATCAAGCTTTCGATTCGGTTTCAATCGGCATGTCGCACACCTTGGGAGATACCCTAGGTAACGGTACTCCAGAATGACATGCCCCCGCACGCAGGCGGGGGCATGGAGAGCCGGTGTGCGGTCGCAGTCATGCGAGCGCGCCGGCTCCGGCAAGCTTTCCCGCCCGGAGGCGGGAGGCTGCAAATCGGTATTACAGGATCGACTTGAGCAGGCGAGCCATTTCCGACGGGTTCTTGGTGACCTTGATACCGCAGGCTTCCATGATTTCCAGCTTGGCTTGCGCCGTGTCGGCACCGCCCGAGATCAGCGCGCCGGCGTGGCCCATGCGCTTGCCCGGAGGCGCGGTCACGCCAGCGATGAAGCCAACCACCGGCTTCTTCATGTTTTCCTTGATCCAGTAAGCCGCGTTGGCTTCGTCCGGACCACCGATTTCGCCGATCATGACCACGGCGTCCGTTTCGGGATCGTCGTTGAACATCTTCATGATGTCGATGTGCTTCAGGCCGTTGATGGGGTCGCCACCAATGCCCACTGCCGACGACTGGCCCATGCCCAGCGCGGTCAGCTGACCGACTGCTTCATAGGTCAGCGTGCCCGAGCGCGACACCACGCCGATGCGGCCCTTGCGGTGGATGTGGCCCGGCATGATGCCGATCTTGATTTCGTCAGGCGTGATCAGGCCCGGGCAGTTCGGTCCCAGCAACAGGGTCTTCTTGTTGCCCTTGGCCATCTTGTCCTTGAGCTCCATCATGTCGCGCACGGGGATGCCTTCGGTGATGCAGACCACCAGGTCCAGGTCAGCGTCAACGGCTTCCCAGATGGCGGCAGCGGCGCCTGCGGGCGGCACGTAGATCACGGACACGGTGGCGCCGGTCGATGCCTTGGCATCCTTGACGCTTGCGTAGATGGGAATGCCTTCGAAGTCTTCGCCCGCTTTCTTCGGGTTCACGCCGGCAACGAAGCAGTTCTTGCCGTTGGCATAGTCGCGGCAGCCACGGGTGTGGAACTGGCCGGTCTTGCCGGTGATGCCCTGGGTGATGACCTTGGTGTCTTTATTAATCAGAATCGACATGCTGTAATCCTTTGCTTGGCTCAAAGCAGCGCGCGAAGGCCTGGCCCCGGCGCGCTGCTGGCGTTCGTGTTCGCGTCTGGCTTACTTGCCCGCGGCAGCAGCCACGACCTTCTGGGCAGCTTCTTCCATGGTATCGGCGGCGATGATGGGCAGGCCCGAGTCGGCCAGCATCTTCTTGCCGATCTCTTCGTTGGTACCCTTCATGCGCACGACCAGCGGCACGGACAGCGACACGGCCTTGGATGCAGCGATCACGCCTTCGGCGATCACGTCGCAACGCATGATGCCGCCGAAGATGTTGACCAGGATGGCCTTCAGGTTCGGGTTCTTCAGCATCAGCTTGAAGGCTTCGGTCACCTTCTCGGTGGTGGCACCGCCGCCCACGTCGAGGAAGTTGGCCGGCTCGCCGCCGAACAGCTTGATGGTGTCCATGGTGGCCATGGCCAGGCCAGCGCCGTTCACCAGGCAGCCGATGTTGCCGTCCAGCGAGATGTAGGCCAGGTCGAACTTCGACGCTTCGATTTCAGCCGGATCTTCTTCGTCCAGGTCGCGGTAAGCGACGATTTCCGGGTGACGGAACAGGGCGTTGGAGTCGAAGTTGAACTTGGCGTCCAGTGCGATCACCTTGCCGTCGCCGGTCAGGATCAGCGGGTTGATTTCAGCCAGCGAAGCATCGGTGTCCCAGAATGCCTTGTACAGGCCTTGCAGGGCCTGGCGGGCTTGCGCCACGCTTGCGTCGGGCACGCCGATCTTGCGGGCGATGTCGTCAGCGTCCGCGTCGAGCAGGCCGGCCGACGGATCGATGATCAGCGTGTGGATCTTTTCCGGGCTGTGGGCAGCGACTTCTTCGATGTCCATGCCGCCTTCGCTGGAGGCCATCAGGGCGACCTTTTGCGAAACACGGTCAACCACCAGGCTGACGTACAGTTCCTTCTTGATGTCAGCGCCTTCTTCGATCAGCAGGCGGTTGACCTTCTTGCCTTCCGGGCCGGTCTGGTGCGTGACCAGGGTCATGCCGAGGATGTTGGTGGCGTAGGTCTTGACCTCGTCGATGCTCTTGGCCACCTTCACGCCGCCACCCTTGCCGCGGCCGCCCGCGTGGATCTGCGCCTTGACGACCCATACCGGGCCGCCCAGTTGTTCAGCAGCCTTCAGGGCCTCTTCGACCGAGAACGCGGGGATGCCGCGCGGAACCGGCACATTGTATTTGCGCAGGATTTCCTTGCCTTGGTACTCATGGATATTCATGCGTGTTTCCTTTCGGGTAGGCGTAAAAGTGTGGAGATGGAATCTCGGCGGACTGCAGGCCGGCCTGGCTTAGCCAGAAGTACCGGTTGACCTGCGCGACATGGCGCCGCCGGCGGGGGCGGCGAGCGCCTCCGCTGGCTGCGCCGCCGGGGTCGAAGACCCTTCGGTCTTGGTCCTCGGTTTTGGCTGGTGACCATACCAGCGGGGGTAAAACTGGCGTACGACTTCGCCTTCGAAATGCAGGGCATGGCAGCCATGCAACTGGTAAGGCGGTTCGGTACTGGTGTCTTCGGCACCGCCGTCGCGAATGTTGAACACATCGCCGGCGAATGCCTGGATCGCGGTGGTCGGCAGTATGCCGGCCAGCTCGGTCAAATGCGTGCATCCGGCCACGCCCGACAGGCGCTCTTTCACCGACTTGCGGAAACCCTTCATCAGGTTCAGGCCGATCAGCTTGCGGTAGGCCGGGCCGATGGTGTCGCACTGGCCGGGATAAGGCACCCAGTCGGAACAGGCATCGGCGTCCACGACGTTCATGCGCAGGTCAATGGTGACGCGCAGCCACAAATCGTGCAGCGGCTCGCCCACCGGGCGCACGCCGCCGCCTGCCAGCGGAATCTCGCGCGGCTTGGTGTCAGTCAGGCGCGCTTCGATGTCCCATAGGCCGTCGTCCCTAAGATAAGCCTCCGCCGTGATGGCACGACGGTGACGCAGGGCGCGATTGACGGGCGGGGAAAGCGGCATAACACCAGGCAGGAGCGGGAGAAATGGACGGCTGGGCCGGAAAACCGCAGGATTTTAACATGCCGGCCAACCTTGGCCGGGAACAAACTGCGCGCGGCGCTGTTGTCTGGGATTGTCGAGCGACGGGCAAGCCCCGCGCATGCGGAAAAATCGCGGCATTGCGGGGGAAACGGCCTAAGGCATCAAGTCGTGAACAAGGCGTGAACAAGGCGTGAAGATTCGGAATACGCCTACTGGCAAAGCAGGTATGTGCCCGAAACCGGTGCAGGACAGGGCCGTGACATCACCGCGGCATCACTTGAACTTGTGGCTCCCGCGCCGGCGGACGTCAGTCACTGCCGTCCAGCCATTCATCCGCCCCTTTGATCACCTGGCTCACCACCGCGCGGGAAAAGCCGCGGGCGACCATAAAGCGGATCTGCTTGGCCTTGTCTTCCGGCGTGGCGGGCGGCGTGCCAAAACGCTTTTGCCAGACCGCGCGGCCGCGCTCCAGCTCCGACCCGCGCAGGCGATCCTGCAGGTCGGCAAGCTGATCGCCGCCGAGCTGATGGGTGCGGGCTTCCTGCATCACGCGGGCGGCACCATAGCGGGCCGCGCGCCGGTGCACCAGGCTGTCGACAAAGCGCGCGTTGGACAGCCAGTTCTCGCGCTCCAGCGCATCCAGCAGTTGCTCGAGGGCCTCGGGAGACTCGGCGTGCGGGGCCAGCTTGCGCGCCAGCTCCGCCCGGCTGTGCTCGCGCCGCGACAGGTAGCCGACGGCGCGGGCTTTCAGGGAGAGAGGAGGACGGGTAGCCATGGGGAAGGCGCGCTTGAACACCGCGCTTTATCAATGCGCTTTAAAAATGCAAACCGGGGCGGCGCGCGTCGCTGCGCGTGCCGCCCCGGGGTGGGGATCGCGGCCGGGAATGGCCCGGCCAGCGAAGCTCAGTCTTCGGCGGTGACCACGGCGCCGGCGGTGGCCGGCGTGCCGTTCATCAGGACCACGCCCAGCGACTCGCGCACCTTGTTCTCGATCTCGTCGGCGATGTCCGGGTTTTCGCGCAGGTATTCACGCGCGTTGTCCTTGCCCTGGCCGATCTTCTCGCCCTTGTAGCTGTACCACGCGCCCGACTTCTCGACGACCTTGGCGTCCACGCCGAGGTCGATGATTTCGCCCTGGCGCGAGATGCCCTGGCCATAGAGGATGTCGAAGAAGGCTTCGCGGAACGGCGGCGATACCTTGTTCTTGACCACCTTGACCTTGGTTTCGTTGCCGATCACCTCATCGCCCTTCTTGATCGAGCCGATGCGGCGGATGTCCAGGCGCACCGAGGCGTAGAACTTCAGCGCATTGCCGCCGGTGGTGGTTTCGGGCGAGCCGAACATCACGCCGATCTTCATGCGGATCTGGTTGATGAAGATCACCAGGCAGTTGGTGCGCTTGATGGTGCCGGTCAGCTTGCGCAGCGCCTGGCTCATCAGGCGGGCCTGCAGGCCCGGCAGCGAATCGCCCATCTCGCCTTCGATTTCGGCCTTGGGCACCAGGGCCGCCACCGAGTCGATCACGATCAGGTCGACCGAGCCCGAGCGCACCAGCGCGTCGGTGATTTCCAGTGCCTGCTCGCCGGTGTCGGGCTGGGAGATCAGCAGGTCGCCCACGGACACGCCGAGCTTGCCGGCATAGTTGACGTCGAGCGCGTGCTCGGCATCGATAAAGGCGCAGGTGCCGCCCAGTTTTTGCATTTCGGCCACGACCTGCAGCGTCAGCGTGGTCTTGCCCGAGGATTCCGGACCGTAGATTTCCACCACGCGGCCGCGCGGCAGGCCGCCGACGCCCAGCGCGATGTCCAGGCCCAGCGAGCCGGTGGACACGACCTGGATATCCTGGTCGATGTCGGCCTCGCCCAGTTTCATGATCGAGCCCTTGCCGAACTGCTTCTCGATCTGGGCCAGCGCGGCCGCCAGCGCCTTCTGCTTTTCGGCGCTTACGCCAGCACCCGCCTTCTTGCCGTCATCCATGGTCGTCCTTCCGTCAATGGTGTATAAATAGGCCGCATGTGGCGCGCCGCCTGCTTTTGCGGGTAACCGCCCGACCCGCGCCGCGCCGCGAACTCCTGATGACAATGAACCTGGCAGCAGGGGCAAACATTGGGCAAACGTCGGTAATTCGTTCGTTATTCGTTCGTTGCTAAATTCAGTACGATCCGGCCCGCTCACTGCGCGACCGGATCAAGCGAGTACTGTATAAAAAAACAGTATGCTTGGCAAGTCCCGCACGCGTCATTTGATGTAAAGCGACGACTAAGCCGGCCAGGGTGGAGACAACCATGCGTATTCTGATCGCCGAAGATGACGATGTGCTGGCAGATGGCCTGACACGCTCATTACGTCACTCCGGCTATGCCGTCGACCATGTCGCCAGTGGGGTTGAAGCCGACTCGGCGCTCTCGACCCAGACCTTCGACCTCCTGATCCTCGATCTCGGCCTGCCCCGCATGCCCGGGCTGGAAGTGCTCAAGCGCCTGCGCACGCGCGGCGCCATGCTGCCGGTGCTGATCCTGACCGCGGCCGACGGCGTCGATGAGCGCGTCAAGGGCCTGGACCTGGGCGCCGACGACTACATGGCCAAGCCCTTCGCCCTGTCCGAGCTGGAAGCCCGCGTGCGCGCGCTGGTGCGGCGCGGCGCCGGCGGCGGCGCCACGCTAACGCGCCACGGCCCGCTGGCCTTCGACCAGGTTGGCCGCATCGCCTACCTGAACGAGCAGATGCTGGATCTCTCCGCGCGCGAAGTCGGACTGCTGGAGATCCTGCTCACCCGCACCGGGCGGCTGGTATCGAAGGAGCAACTGGTCGACCACCTGTGCGAATGGGGCGAAGAGGTCAGCAACAATGCCATCGAAGTCTATGTGCACCGGCTGCGCAAGAAGATCGAGGTGGGCGGGATCCGCATTGCCACGGTACGCGGGCTGGGCTACTGCCTGGAGAAATTCCAGGCCACCGTGGCGCACGACTAGAATGCGCCATTAGAATCAGAATCGTCAGAATCAGAATCGGCTTCAGCACCGTTTCCCTTTCCCTTTGACGGCATGCCGGCGACGCCGCCAAGACCTGCCCGACACCCCCTCCCCATGAGCCTGCTGCGACTGCCCCGGCGGCGCGCACGGGCCGCACGGCCCGCGCGCGCGCCCTCCCCGCCCGATGAGATCGTCAGCGACGAAACGCTGGCCGGCGCCCTGCCGCACCTTGAAGACAGCGCGGGCCATCCATCGCCGCGCTCGCTGTTCGGCGAAATCCTGGACTGGATGCTGGCGCCGCTGCTGCTGCTGTGGCCGATGAGCATTGCCGTGACCTACCTGGTGGCGAAGTCCATCGCCAACGGGCCCTTCGACCGCTCGCTGGAGGCCAGCGCCATCGTGCTGTCGCAGCAGGTGCGCGAGGTCAACGGGCGCGTCACGCTGCAGTTGCCACTGTCCGCGCGCGAAATCCTGCGGGCCGATGAAACCGACAACATTTACTACCAGGTGGTGGGCACGCACGGTGAGTTCGTCGCCGGGGACAACGACATGCCGCTGCCCGGCGAGGACGATCGCGGCCACGCCGGGCTGGTCTCGCTGCGCGATGACCGCATCGCGGGCAACGACGTGCGCGTGGCCTACACCTATGTCGACCTGAAGCAGGCGGGCGACGCGCAGCCCGTGCTGGTGCAGGTTGGCGAGACGCTCGACAAGCGCGCGCGGCTGGCCAATGAAATCATCAAGGGCGTGATCCTGCCGCAGTTCGTGATCCTGCCGCTGGCGGTGGTGCTGGTGTGGTTCGGCCTCACACGCGGGCTGGCCCCGCTGACCTCGATCCAGCAGCGCATCCGCGCGCGCAACCCCGGCGACACCAGTCCCATCGACGAGCACGCCGCGCCGCAGGAAATCACGCCGCTGGTGGCCTCGTTCAACGACCTGCTAGCGCGGCTCGACGTGTCCGTGCAGACGCAGAAGCGCTTTATCGCCGATGCCGCCCACCAGATGAAGACACCGCTGGCCGGGCTGCGCATGCAGGCGGAACTGGCGCAGCGCGAGCAATCGCCCGAGGAGCTGCGCAAGTCGCTGGCGCAGATCGCCGGCAGCTCGGAGCGCGCGGCTCACCTGGTGACGCAGTTGCTGTCGCTGGCGCGCATGGAGAACCTGGCCGGCGCCGGCAGCATGGCACCGCTGGACCTGGCCGCGCTCGCGCGCGAGGTGGTCAAGGACTGGCTGCCGCAGGCGTGGGCGCGCCGCATCGACCTCGGCGTGGATGCCGACGACCACCCGGTGATGGTGCAAGGCAATCGCCTGATGCTTACCGAGATGCTCAACAACCTGATCGACAACGCCATCCGCTACACGCCGGCCGATGGCCACGCCACCGTGCGCGTCAGCGCGGATGCGTTCGAGCCCTTCGCGTACCTCGAAGTGGAAGACACCGGCCCCGGCATCCCGGTGGCCGAGCGCGAGCGCGTGATGGAACGGTTCTACCGCGTGCTCGGCACCAAGACCCAGGGCAGCGGCCTGGGCCTGGCCATCGTGCGCGAGATCGTGCAGCAGCACGGCGGCGATGTCAGCATCCTCGACCATGTCTACCAGACGGAGCCGCGCCTGGCCGGCGCGTGCTTTCGCATCACGCTGCGCCGGCCATCTCCCCTGGAGCCTGCATGACCAACCCCGACCATACACGAGGCGGGCGCGGCGGGCGCGACCAGGCCGATCAGTCCGAGCGCCGCGCGTGGCATCGCAACCTGCGCTGGATTGCCGTGCTGCTGTCGATCTGGTTCGTGGTCACCTTCGTGGTCGCCTGGTATGCGCGCGAGCTGCGCTTCGATTTCTTCGGCTGGCCCTTCTCGTTCTGGGTCGGCGCGCAGGGCGCGCTGATCGTCTACGTCCTGATGGCGGCAATCTATGCCTGGCGCATGAACCGCGATGAAGACGATGACGCCGGCGAGCTGCCCGTGCCCGCCCGCCGGCATGACGATGCTGCATAGCAAGAAGCCCGGCCCTGCCGCTCGAAGCTGATTGTCACAAGGCTCTCCAGAGGCTCTTCGCACCGCAGCGCAGCACCACCAAGCCAGCGTTTTGCCTAGCGTATACCCCGAGCGTTTAGTGGCGAATTCGGCCGAAATTGTCAGA
Organism: Cupriavidus sp. YAF13; assembly: GCF_052113425.1. Lineage (NCBI taxonomy): Bacteria > Pseudomonadati > Pseudomonadota > Betaproteobacteria > Burkholderiales > Burkholderiaceae > Cupriavidus > Cupriavidus sp. YAF13. The sequence goes on along the minus strand of NZ_JBFRDD010000031.1, from coordinate 55,424 downwards.
ACGCAGTAAGGTTCGCCTCCCACAATCCATTGCAACTTCGGAGGTTGTCGTGCGTGCGCCAGAGTACGCGTGCGCGCCGCCTGCCAACCCGAAAGATTCCGATCACAAACGGAGGAGACAATGGCTAACGCACAGAACGTGGCAATGCCCGGAGGCACAGCGCAGGGCTCGGCGATGACGCCCGAAGAGAGGAAGGTGATCTTTGCCTCCTCGCTCGGGACGGTGTTCGAGTGGTACGACTTTTATCTTTACGGTTCGCTGGCGGCCATCATCGCCAAGCAGTTCTTTTCCGGGCTCGATCCAACCGCCGCCTTCATCTTCGCGCTGCTGGCCTTTGCCGCGGGCTTTATCGTGCGGCCGTTCGGCGCGCTGGTGTTCGGCCGCCTGGGCGACATGATCGGGCGCAAGTACACCTTCCTGGTGACCATCCTGATCATGGGGGCGTCGACCTTCATCGTGGGCCTGCTGCCAGGCTTTGCCTCCATCGGCTGGGCCGCCCCGATCATCCTGATCGCACTGCGCATGCTGCAGGGCCTGGCCCTCGGCGGCGAGTACGGCGGTGCCGCCACCTATGTGGCCGAGCATGCGCCGCATGGCAAGCGCGGCGCCTATACCGCGTGGATCCAGACCACTGCCACGCTCGGCCTGTTCCTGTCGCTGATCGTGATCCTGCTGTGCCGCAACCTGACCGGTCCGAACTTCGACGTCTGGGGCTGGCGCATTCCGTTCCTGGTCTCGATCCTGCTGCTCGGCGTGTCGGTCTACATCCGCCTGTCGATGAGCGAATCGCCCGCCTTTCAGAAGATGAAGGCCGAAGGCAAGACCTCCAAGGCCCCGCTGACCGAGTCGTTCGGCCAATGGCGCAACCTGAAGATCGTGATCCTGGCGCTGGTAGGCCTGACTGCCGGCCAGGCCGTGGTCTGGTACACCGGCCAGTTCTACTCGCTGTTCTTCCTGACCCAGGTGCTCAAGGTCGACGCCACCACCGCCAACCTGCTGATCGCGGGCGCCCTGGTGATCGGCACGCCGTTCTTTATCTTCTTTGGCTCGCTGTCGGACAAGATCGGCCGCAAGTGGATCATCATGGCCGGCTGCGCGCTGGCGATGCTGACCTACTTCCCGCTCTTCAAGGCCATGACCCACTACGCCAACCCGGCCCTGGAACGCGCGCAGCAAAGCGCCCAGATCGTGGTGACCGCGGACCCGAAGCAATGCTCCTTCCAGGGCAGCCCGATTGCCCGCGAGATCGATTTCCGCAGCTCCTGCGACATCGTCAAGCGGACCCTGGCACAAGCTTCGGCCAGCTATGAAGTCGTGGAAGCCCCGGCCGGCACGGTGGCCTCGGTGAAGATCGGCGACAAGGAGATTGCTTCCTTCAACGCCTCGCTGGTACCGGCAGGCCACAGCTTCGACGATGCGAGCAAGAAGCAGATCGCTGCATTCAAGAAGCAGGTGGGCGAGTCGATGGCCTCGGCCGGCTACCCGACCAAGGCGGACCCCGCGCAGATGAACACCATCATGGTGCTGGTGGTCCTCGTCATCCTGGTGATCTACGTGACCATGGTGTACGGCCCGATCGCGGCCATGCTGGTGGAGATGTTCCCGACCCGGATCCGCTACACGTCCATGTCGCTGCCGTATCACATCGGCAATGGCTGGTTCGGCGGCCTGCTGCCCACCATCTCCTTCGCGCTGGTGGCGCAGAACGGCAACATCTACTACGGCCTCTGGTACCCGATCATCATCGCGGGCGTCACCCTGGTCATCGGCTCGCTGTTCATCCGCGAAACCAAGGACGTGGATATCTACGCCAACGACTGAAGGCGCGTGAGCCGGCCCGTCGTCCAGGGCACCAGACTCATGCACGACTGATCCGGTAGTCAGTCGCTCCACCGGCGGGCCGCAAGGTCCGCCGTTTTTTTTGCAGGCAGCAGGCCGCATGCCGTGCCAGTCGACGCCCTCAAAACTTTTTGAAGAAGTGGTGTTGACAGCCTCAAAATGCCATGTATAATCTCGGTCTTGTTCGGCGAATTAGCTCAGTTGGTTAGAGCGACGGAATCATAATCCGCAGGTCCGGGGTTCGAGTCCCTGATTCGCCACCATATTCGTTGAAGCCTGGAAACGGGCTACAACAAAAACCCCTCCCGATCGCAAGATCGGGAGGGGTTTTGCTTTTGGGGATTCTGTTTTCTCGCTTTTCTCGCGATCGATTTCTATCGCTCCCGATCGCAGACAATCAGCAAGCACCGCGGGCCGCTGCACGCAATTCAGGCTCAAGCTTTATCGTGAAAACAGCCTCTCTGCCCATGATCGCTCTCCTGCGATTTGGTACGGGCTTGGTAAATGCACTTTCGCTACCCTCGCCGGTTCTGCTCTCAACCGCTCGACCTTCAGAGCACCCCGCCGCAGAGAATCCCGCTTGCCTACCGCAACGATGCCGACCTAAGCTGCATAGAGTGGATGCCATGCGCGGGTTCGCGCACAAAGCATGACACCGTCACCTTTCGCAGGGATGCGAGAGTGATTCTAGAGTGACACAGCATTGACTATGCATCGCCCGCCCGTGGCCTGCCGCGCGTCATGATGACCACCGCCCATCCGTATCAACTGGTGCAGGAGCGAGGAACGCTAAAGTGTTTCCTGCTGGCTCTGTTCATGCATCTGCTGCTGGGCATCATGCTTTACTACGGGGTGCATTGGCAGAGCCGGACCCCGGCCGGCGTGGAGGCGGAGCTGTGGGACACCGTGCCCGAGATTGCGCAGCCCCAGCCGGTGGTCCAGCCGACGCCCGTGGAGCCGCAACCCGTGTTGAAGCCGGAGCCGGATGAGAACGCCGACATCGCCTTGCAGGCTCAGAAGCGCAAGCAGGCGGCCGCGGCCGAGGAAGCCAGGCAGGCCGACCAGCGCGAACGCAAAGCGCGGGAGGCGGAGCGCCAGGCGGCCTTGAAGCAGCAGCGCCAGAGCGAACTAGCGCGCCTGCAGGCCATGGCCAACAGCGCTCCCACCACAGGTGGCGTAGGCAACCGCGCGGGCACCGGCGCCGGTGCTGGCGGCAACGCCTCGCCCGGCTACGCGGACCGCGTGCGGCGCCGCGTGAAGCCGAACATCATCTTTAACGAAGAGATCGCCGGCAACCCGGCCGCGGTGGTCGCGGTGCGCATGGCGCCGGATGGCTCGCTGCTGTCGGTGCGGCTCACCAAGTCCAGCGGCAATGCCGGCTGGGACAACGCCGTGCTGCGCGCGGTGGAGCGATCCGCCCCGCTGCCGCGCGACGAGAACGGCGTGGCGCCACCCGGCGTCAACATCACGTTCATGCCCAGGGAGTAGCGGCCGGCCACAAACAAGAAGCCCCTTCGGACCCTGCGATCCGAAAGGGCTTGACTGTCAGGCCTGCGCAACCGGGACAGCTAAATGTCCACGGCCACCTGCCCGATCAGAACGACGGCACCATTGCACCCTTGAACTCGTTCTTCATGAACTGCCGCACCTCTTCCGACTGGTAAGCGGCGACCAGTTTCTTCACCCACGGCTTGTCCTTGTCCTGCGTGCGCACGGCGATGATGTTGGCGTACGGGCTGTGGATGTCTTCCAGCGCGATGGCGTTGCGGGTCGGCTGCAGGCCGGCGGCGAGCGCGTAGTTGGTGTTGATCACCGCCGCGGCCACGTCGGGCAGCGAACGCGCCAGTTGCGCGGCGTCGAGCTCGACGAGCTTCAGCTTCTTCGGGTTGTCGCTGACGTCCAGCGGCGTGGCGTTGACGCCGTTGGCACCGACACCGCTCTTGAGCTTGATCACGCCCTGCGCGGCCAGCAGGAGCAGCGCACGGTTCTCGTTGGAGGGGTCGTTGGGCACGGCGACCTTGGCGCCTTGCGGCAGGTCCTTGGGGGACTTCAGCTTCTGCGAGTAGATGCCCAGCGGAGAGATATACGTGTAGCCCGCGCTGACCATCTTGTAGCCGCGCTGCTTCACCTGGCTGTCCAGGTAAGGCTGATGCTGGAAGCTATTGGCATCGAGGTCGCCAGCGTCGAGCGCGGCGTTGGGCTGCACGTAGTCGTTGAACTCGACGACCTTGATATTGAGCCCTTCGCGCTTGGCGACCTTCTGCACTACCTGCCAGACCTGCGCGTCCGGGCCGCTGACGGTGCCCACGCGCAGGGTCTGCTCCTGCGCCATCGCAGCGCCCGAGGCCACGATGCCGAGCGCAGCGACCGCGACGGACAGCGCTCGACGCAGGGAGGGATAAGAGAAACCAGAGAAACCAGAGAAACCAGAAAAGCCAGAGAAGTTGGACATGTTGCTTGTGTTCCTTTCCGCCATGCAAGCCCGCTTGCATGGCTCTAACCATGATGACAGCCCAGCGCGCGTTCGATGCACGTTCAGTGCGCGTGCCCGCTCATCGTGCGCGACTCGACCTTGGGCGCATTTTGCCATCCGCCGCCCAGCGCAAGGAAGAGATTGATCTGGTCCAGCGCGACCTGGCTTTCCGAGCCCGCCAGGGATGCTTCGGTGCTGGCCAGCGTACGGTCGGCATCCAGGCTCGACAGGTATGGCGAGCGGCCGGCCTGGTAGAGCTGGCGGTTCTGCCGCGCGACTTCGCTGGCCTTGTCGCGGGCATCGCGCAGCGCCTGGGTGCGCTCCAGCTCCCGCGTATAGCTGCTCAGCGCCGACTGCGTTTCGCGCAGCGCCTTGAGCACCACGCCGTCGAAGTGGGCAAGCGCCGCTTCGGCGCCGGCTTCGGTGCCGTGGATGCGGGCGCGCGTGCCGCTGGTCGGGATGTTCCAGGTGATCAGCGGGCCATAGCCCCAGTGCGCGGTCGGTGCCTGGCCGAGGTGGTCGAGGATGCCGGTAAAGCCGGCGGAGGCGCCGATGCGGATGGACGGGTACAGATCCGCCGTGGCAACGCCGATCTTGGCCGTGGCCGAAGCGAGTTCGCGCTCGGCCTGGCGCACATCGGGCCGGCGCTTGAGCAGCGCGGCGCCGTCGCCTACGGGCAGCGCCTGGCGCAGCCTGGGTTCTTCGTGGCAGGCGTACTCCGCCTGCGAGGTGGCACTAGGCGGCTTGCCCAGCATCACCGCCAGCCGGTACGCCGCGCCCTCTTGCTCGGCCTTGAAGCGCGGCAAAGCCGCGCGCAGCACGTCGGCCTGCGCCTGTGAGCGCAGCAGGTCCACTGGCTGCCCGCGCCCGGCATCGACCATCTTGCGAGCCAGCTCGACGCCGCGGCGCTGCAACTCCAGCTGATGCTCGGCCACGGTCAGTTCATGCGTGGCGGCGCAGCCCTGCACATAGGCGCGCACGGTCTCGGCCACCACGCCAACACGGGCCTGGTCGAGTGCCGCCTGGCTGGCTTGCGCGCCGGCCAGCGCCGCTTCATCCGCGCGCGCCAGCTTGCCGAAGAAGTCGATCAGGTAGGAAACCCTGAAGCCGACATCGCCAAAGTTCATCACCGGGATCTTCTCTTCCTTGAGCAGCGGCTCGCCGGCGATCTGCCCGCGTTCCGCGCTGGCGGAGAGCCCGGCTCCCGGCAGGTTCTCTGCCTCCACCTCGTGGTAGACCGCGATGGCGCGCTTCAGGTTGGCCGCGGCCACGCGCAAATCGGTATTGGCAACGAGCGCCTGCTGCACCAACTGGTCGAGCCTCGGATCGTCATACAGGCGCCACCAGCCATCGGGCACCTCGGCAATCGATACGGCGGGATTGTTCGTGCCGAGCAGCGGGCCGTTGGCCGCTTGCGCCTTCACGGCGGCGTTGTCCGGCACATGGTAGTCGGGCCCGACCGTGGTGCAGGCGGCAAACAGCAGCGGCACCAGTGCCGGCAGCAGGGCTCTGCGCAACGTGTTCACTGCGCGCCTCCCTGGCTGGCGGCTCCCTTGGCGGCCAGCGCGAGCTTGTCCTTCTGGCCTTCCGGCACGGCCTGCGCCTTGTCCCTGGCCGAGGGCTGACGCACCGACACGGTCGCGGTACGGCCTGCGACCATGCGCAAGTCGGCGGGCGGCTCGTCCAGCGCGATGCGCACCGGGATGCGTTGCGCGAGGCGGACCCAGTTAAACGTCGGGTTCACGTTCGGCAGCAGGTTGGAGCCGTTGGTGCGGTCCCGGTCCTCGATGCCGGCGGCAATGCTCTGCACGTGGCCATGCAGCACGCGGGATTCGCCCATGATGCGGATGTCCACCGGATTGCCGATATGGATGCCTTGCAGCTTGGTTTCTTCGAAGTAGCCCTCCACATGGAAGGAATTCGCATCCACCATCGACAGCACCGGGCGGCCTGTGTTGACGTAGTCGCCCAGGCGCGGCAGCCGGTCGTTCAGGTAGCCATCGACCGGGCTGAGCACGCTGGTGCGCTCCAGGTTGAGCTTGGCGAGGTTGATCGCGGCCTGCGCCTGCGCCAGCGCCGCTTCGCCTTGCTGGACCTTGGCCAGGCCTTCTTCCACGACTTCCTTGGAGACGACCTCGGACAAGGCCTGGCTGCGCCGGGCTTCACGGCGCGCCTGCGCGAGCATGGCGCTTTGCGCCGCCGCCGTGGCCTGCGCCTGCTGCAAGGCCAGCGCGAAGCGATCGCGGTCGATCTCGAACAACGGCTGTCCGCGCTGCACGCGCTGGTTGTCCTTGACGAGAACCTTGGTCACCAGCCCGGACACGTCCGGCGCGATCTGCACCACGTCTGCGCGGATATGGCCGTCGCGGGTCCATGGCGCCACCGTGTAGTAATCCCACAGGTGCTTGACGACGACGACCGCGACCGCGGTGACGACGAGGGTAAGGACGATGGGTCCAAGCGTACGAAGATTCAGTTTCATGACTGCAGCCGATAGGCCAGGTAGACGATGCCACCCAGGACGATCACATATAACGCCAGATTGAACAGGGACCGGTGCCAGACCAGCCGATAAAAACCCACGCGCGCCAGCACGGCACGCGCGCAAGCGGTGATCAGGAACGCCACCAGCATCCACGCCAGCAGGCTCGGGACAAACACACCATAGACGTCGACTTCACCGCTCATCGCTTGTTGCTCGCTTGCTTGCTCATTGGGTCTGCCGCCTGGCCATCGGGCAACGCACCAGCCGCGCTCATTGCCACGGGTGCCGCCGAAAACAGCGCAACGTGCATTTCCACCAGCGCGGCAAAGGCCTCGCGCGAAGCCTGGTCGGCGCGCGAGGCAACCTTGCGGATCGCCTTGGCCAGCCGGTCGCGCAGCACTTGCGGCGGCGTGTCGGCACGGGCGTCCAGGCGTGCCTGGTAGTAGCTGGCAACGCCCTGCAGCACGCGCCGTACCGAGTGCTGGTGCTCCGGCGCCAGCGCGGACAGCTCGCGCTGCAGCGCCAGCGTGCTGAGCTCCACGCGTACTTCGGTAAAGCCGTCGCCGGTGGTTTCATCCTCGCTGGCCGCCAGCCGCGGCACCAATTGCGCCAGGCGGTCCAGCATGCGGGCACGCAGGTGCGCGTGCTCGGCCGGCTCGCGCCCGGTGGCGTTGCGGGCGATATCGCCCCAACTGGCGCGCACCAGCCTGCGTACCGCGGCCCTGGTGCCGAAGGGGCGGGCCACCAGGGTCCACACCAGCGCGAACAGGATGCCCGCGATGCCGGCCACATTGCCGTTGAAGAAGGCGTTGAAGTCGGCGTTGTAGGCGCCCTGGATGCCGATATCGTTGGCCGTGACCACGGCCAGCGGCATGGCGATCAGCGCGAGCCGGGGCTGCGCCATCATCACGCCGATGATCAGGTAGGGCACCGCGAACATCAGCACCAGCATCTCGAAATCGTGCGCGTTCGGCAGGACCACGAACAGGTAGATGGTGGCGAGCACCAGGCAGACCACGTTCCAGCGGAAGAACGAGCGGATCATGGGCGCCGGCTCGTCCATCGCGGCAAAGAAGCAGCACGACACCGCGCCCAGCGCGACCGCGCCGGCGCCATCCGCCCAGCCCGTCCAGATCCACACCATGCCCATGCTGAAGATCGCCAGCGCGGTCGTCGCGGTGGAGAACAGCAGCATGCCGTGATCGTAATGGCGCGCGGCACCCACGCCCCAGCGCCGGAACACCGGCGCCCAGTCGCCCTGCGGTGCCGCCTCGCCGATACGGCGCTGCAGCGACACGCAGTCCTGCCACAACTCCATCAGCTCGCGCAGACGGCCCTCGGCCGTGGCGGCCAGCGCCGCGTGCCAGTCAGGCCCGGCACTGGCCGGCTCCAGGCCAGCATCGTCGATCGGCGCGTCCTGGGATAGCTGCAACGCCGGCAGCGGCGCCTGCGCGCCCGCGCTGATCCATGCCGACACCAGCGCCATGTTGTGCGACAGGCGTTGCGGAATGCCCGCGGCGTGCTGGTGCAAGGCGTCCACCACGGAAGCCAGCGACGACAGCACGGGAAGCAGCATGGTCATGCGGCCACGCAACTCCTGCGCGTGCTTTACGCGCGCGGCGCTTTCGGCGTCGTAGGAGAGATGGCTGATCAGCTGGTCGAGCGCGAGGATGTCGGCAGCCAGGCGATGGCGGCTGTGATGGCGCGACACCTTCGCGGCCGGATGCGCCGAGAGCATATCAGTGGCCCACAACGCGGCGTCCGCCAGCCACTGGGCGGATTTCTGGCCGAGCACCGTGGCCACCTTGGCGGGGAAGATGGTCGAGCCGACGATGCTCGCGCACAGGATGCCCAGGCAGATTTCCTCGGCCCGCGCCACGGCGATGTCGAACACGCCTGAGGGATCGCTCACCGAGGGCAAGGCCACCATCGGCAGCGTATAGGCCGCCAGCATGAACACATAGCTGCGCGGCGTGCGGTGCAGCAGCGCGACGTAGAGCAGGATGCCGGTCCATAACGCCACCGCTGCCATCAGCAGCGCCGGCGCATTGACCAGCGGCGGCACGATGGCGACGGATGCGGCCGCGCCAAGCAGCGTGCCAAGCACGCGATACAGCGCCTTGGAGCGCGTCGCGCCGGTGAGCGGATGCGCCACGATATACACGGAGGCCATGGCCCAGTACGGGCGCGGCAGGCCGAGGTACAGCGCGATGAACAGCGCCAGCATGGCCGCGGCAAAGGCTTTGAGGGAGAAGATCCAATCCCGTCTGGTAGGCCAGCTGACCATGTTCTTACGACCCGAAAGCAGTGGTGGTCGCGGACTCGGCGGCTTGGGCGAGTGCGTCGAGCACGCGCATGGCGCCCTCGAAGTCCTGTTCGCTGATGCCAGCGAAGACGCTGGCGCGGAGTTGCTTGAGCTCGACCTCGATTTTTTCGGCGAGCGCCTCGCCGGCATCGGTGAGCCAGAGCGCATTGGCCCGGCGATCGTTCGCATCCACTTCCCGGCGCACCAGGCCGGCGGCGGAGAGCTGGTCAACCAGACGGACCAGCGATGCGCCTTCCAGCCCGACATAGTCGGCCAGGGTGACCTGGCGCACGCCGCCGCCAAGGCGGCGGATAAACAGCAGGGGCCCCGCCGCCGCCGCGGAAATCCCGTAGGCGGTAACGGCGCCCTGCGAAATGTGGCGCCATTGGCGCCCGGCCAGCATGAGCTGGCCGGTAAAGGCGAAACGGAGGGCGTCGATGGAAGGCATGGACGGAATGATAGCAGCCATATAGTTAGGATGCAAATTATCACACTACGAAGCAATCTCCGTTGAGACTGGGTACAGGGCGATGTCGAGCGACGCAGGAAGCACATGAAAATCGCATCGCCGGTTGAACCTGCCTTGCGCATCCAGCGCTCGCGCCAATGCCAAACGGCGCCAGCGCTGATATCCCCGGGATATCGGCATCGCCGAAATGAATATTGGACACCCGAGGGCACGGTCCCTTAGCCTTTTGGGATAAGCCAATGCCATCGGCGCCGCGCTGCGCCGGCCGTCCCGAGCCAAGGTGACGCCTGCAACGACTAGAACGAAGAACGACCGGAGACCAGCATGACAAGCTTCCTGCGCTATGCACAGCAGGGCCACATCGTGACCCTGACCATGAACGAGCCGGAGCGGCGCAACCCCCTCACCGGCAACACCGCTGTGGCCGACTTCCTGGAGGCCATCGACCGCATCCACCGCGACACCAGCGTGCGCGCGGTGATCATCACCGGCGCCGGCACCGCGTTTTCCTCAGGGGGCAATATCCGCGACATGGAACGCCAGGCTTCGGGCCTGGTGCCCGGCATGGAGATTCGCCAGGACTATCGCCTGGGCATCCAGCGGCTGCCGCTGGCGCTGTTCAACCTGGAGGTGCCGGTGATCGCCGCCGTCAATGGCGCGGCCATGGGTGCGGGCCTGGACCTGGCCTGCATGTGCGACATGCGCATTGCGTCCGAGCAGGCGCAGTTTGCCGAGAGCTTCGTCAAGCTGGGGATCATTCCGGGCGATGGCGGCGCATGGCTGCTGCCGCGCGTGATCGGCCTTGCGCGCGCTGCCGAGCTGACCTTCACCGGGCAGGTCATCGATGCGCGCCAGGCGCTGGAGTGGAACCTGGTCTCCCGCGTAGTGCCGCCGGATCAGCTGCTGCCCACGGCCAATGAGCTGGCCGAACGCATTGCCGCCAATCCGCCGCATGCGGTGCGGCTGGCCAAGCGCCTGCTGCGCGAGGCCATGCATACCCGGCTGGATACGCTGCTGGAATTGTCGGCCGGCTTCCAGGCGCTTTCGCACCAGACCTCGGATCACCGTGAGGCGGTGTCGGCCTTCCTGGACAAGCGCAAGCCCGAGTTCACCGGCAGCTGATCCAGCGTCATTCCCATTTCCATCAAGAGACACCGGAGACCCACCATGCAGCAAGCCGTCATCGTCGACGCCATCCGTTCGCCCATGGGCCGCTCCAAGCCCGGCTCGGCCTTCACCGAACTCCATCCCACTGAGCTGCTGGCACAGGTGCTGGCCGGGCTGGTCGAGCGCAACAAGCTGGACCCCGGGCTGGTGGAAGACGTCATCACCGGATGCGTGAGCCAGGTGGGCGAGCAATCCGCCACGCCCGGCCGAGTGGCCTGGCTGGCGGCGGGATTCCCCGAGCATGTGCCCTCCACCACCATCGACCGCAAATGCGGCTCCAGCCAGCAGGCCGTGCACTTTGCCGCGCAAGGCATCATGGCGGGCGCCTACGACATCGTGGTTGCCTGCGGCATCGAATCCATGAGCCGCGTGCCAATGGGCTCGGGGCGCCTTGGGCAGAATCCGTACGGTCCTTCGTTCGAGGCGCGCTACGCGCCCGGGCTGGTGTCGCAAGGCGTCGCGGCGGAGCTGGTCGCGGCGCAGTGGGAATTGTCGCGCGGCGATCTCGACCAGTACGCCGCGCAATCGCACCAGCGTGCGCACCAGGCGCGCGAGGCCGGCGCCTTCCGCCGCGAGATCCTGCCGATCCGTACCGCCGCGGGCCTCGTCGCGCATGATGAAACCATCCGCCCTGCCACCACCGCCGAGCGCCTGGCCACGCTGGCGCCGTCGTTCCGCGACGAGGCGCTCGGCCAGCGCTTCCCGCAGATCGGCTGGCATGTGACTGCCGGCAATGCCTCGCAGATCAGCGACGGCGCCGCCGCCATCTTGCTGATGAGCGAGCGCGCCGCCTCCCGCCTGGGCCTGAACGCCCGCGCACGCTTCGTGGCGTTCGATGCGTGCGGCGACAGCCCCCTGACCATGCTGACCGCGCCGATCCCGTCGAGCAAGCGCGCGCTGGAAAAAAGCGGCCTTGCACTCGATGCGATTGCACACTACGAGATCAACGAAGCCTTTGCCTGCGTGCCGCTGGCGTGGCAGCGCGCGCTGGGCGCCGACCCGGCCCGCCTGAACCCGCGTGGCGGCGCGATCGCGCTCGGCCACCCGCTGGGCGCGTCGGGCGCGCGGCTGATGACCACCATGCTGCACGCGCTGGAAGACAGTGGCGGGCGCTACGGCCTGCAATCGATGTGCGAAGCCGGTGGCATGGCCAACGCCACCATCATCGAACGGCTCTGAGCCGGCACGTACCTATATCCAGAACGAGGAGATACCAGATGAAGCTTGCCAACATGTCCGCCGTCGTCACCGGGGGTGCCTCCGGGCTGGGCCTCGCGTGTGCCCGCCGCCTCACCGAACGCGGCGTTGCCGTGGTGATCGCCGACCTGTCCGAAGAGAACGGTGCAGCCGCCGTGCAAGCGCTCGGCGCGCTCGCCCGCTTTGTCCAGGCCGATGTCTGCGACACCGCGCAGATGACCCGCGTGTTCGACACGGCCGACACGCTCGGCACCATGCGCGCGCTGATCCATTGCGCCGGCGTGGGCGGCCCGGTGCGCCTGGTGGAGAAGGACGGCCAGCCCGGCTCGCTGGAAAAATACGAATCGATCGTGCGCATCAATCTCGTCGGCACCTTCAACACGCTGCGCCTGGCTGCCGCGCGCATGGCCCGCAACGAGCTGGTCGACGGCGAGCGCGGCGCGTGCGTGCTGACGGCGTCGGTGGCGGCTTATGAAGGACAGATCGGGCAGATCCCCTATGCGTCGGCCAAGGCCGGCATCGTCGGCATGACGCTGGTGGCGGCGCGCGACCTGGCCCAGCGCATGATCCGCGTGTGCACCATTGCCCCCGGGCTGTTCGATACGCCGCTGCTGGCACGCCTGCCGGAAAATGTGCGCGCCTCGCTGGGCGCCTCGGTGCCGCATCCGGCGAGGCTCGGCACGCCAGACGAATTCGCCTCGACGGCGCTGCATATCCTGGAAAACGCCATGCTCAACGGGGAGACCATCCGGCTCGACGGCGCGATCCGCATGGCGCCGCGCTGAGCTGGCGCCGCTCGCGCAAGGCCTCGGGGGTTCTCCCCGGGCCATCCGGTGTCGAATCTGGTTATCATGCTCCGGTCACCATCACCGCCAGCATGCGCGACGCGCCTCCTATGCGAAACCGGATCAACGAAGAAATCACCCTGCGCAAGCTCGAAGTCCTGCTCGCCTATATGGAGACCGGCAACCTCGCCAAGGCCGCCGAAGCGCTGGATGTGAGCACGGTCAGCGTGCACCGCGCACTGCACTCGCTGGAAGAAGGCATGCGCTGCGCGTTGTTCCGCCACGAAGGGCGCAACCTGCTGCCGACCGAAGCCGCGCACGTGCTGGCGGATGTGGCCACCGATGTCCTCAAGGCCATGGCCGATGGCATCCGCGCCACGCGCCAGGCCGCCGGGTATTCGGCCGATCACATGAAGATCGGCTCGCTCTATTCGCTGACCATCCGCACGGTGCCCGACGTGGTGATCGGCATCAAGGTCAGGCGACCGGAACTGCAGGCGGAACTGGTGCTCGGCTCCAACGCCGACCTGCTCTTCAAGCTCAAGCAAGGCGCCATCGACGCTGCGCTGATGGCCATGCCCGAGCCGGACCCCGAGATCGAATCCATTGCGCTGTTCGAGGACGAAATCTACTTCGCCGCGCCGGCGGATTCGCCTTATGCGCGGCAAGCCTCCATCGACCTGCGGCAATGCCGGGACGAGCCCTTCGTCACGCTCAGCGAAGGCTTCATCACCTACCAGGGCTTCATGGACGCGTTTCGCATCGCCGACTTCACGCCCAATGTGGTGATGAAGGTCGGCGACATCTTCTCATTGATGAACCTGGTCAGCGGCGGCGTGGGCTACGCGCTGCTGCCCGGCCGCGTGCGCGACGTGTTTGCGCACAAGGTGGCGCTGGTTCCGCTGTCCTCGCAGTACCGGCTGCGCCAGACCATCGGGCTGAGCTTTCTGCGCCGGCGCGAGCGGGATCCGAACTTGCTGGCGCTGGCGGCGGTTTGCCGGTTGGCGATGCGCTCGCCGCAGCCCGCCTAGCCAACGATCGCCTTGGTCGCCAGAAACAACAACGACGGCCCCAGCAGGCACCCCAACCCGGTGTGGAACGTCGCCACCAGCGCACCATACGGCACCAGCCGGCGGTCCGTCGCCGCCAGCCCCGCCGATACCCCGCTGACGGTACCCGCCAACCCGCCGAACACCATCGCGGCACGCGGGTTGTTCAGGCCGAGGAAGCCTGCCGCCATGGGCGTGCCGACCATCACGATGATGGCCTTGATCAGCCCGGTGGCGATGCTCAGCGCGATCACGTCGGAGCTGGCGCCCAGCGCCGCGCCGGTCACCGGCCCAACGATATATGTCACCGCCCCGGCGCCGATGGTGGTCATGCTGACCGCATCGCTGTAGCCGAAGGCGCGCGCCACGGCAGCACCCACGATAAACGGCAGGATGGTGCCGAGCAGCAGCGACACCGCACCGACCAGCCCGGCCTTGCGCGCCTCGGTCACCTGCACCTCGAAGGCGGTGGCAACGATAGCGAAGTCGCGCAGCATGGCGCCGCCCATCAGGCCGATACCGGAGAACAGCGAGAGATCGGCCAGGCCTTTTTCCTTGCCGGTGACGACGCCGCCATAGTAGGCCAGCAGCAGGCCGATCACGATGGCGATGGCGGAGGCGTGGACGCGCCCGAAGGTCAGCCAGCGCGAGAGCCTTGATGACAGCCACATGATGATGCCAACCGCGGCAAACGCGGTGACCAGGGCATTCTGCAGCAGGATGTTCTCGATAATGTGCGAAATGGAATGCGGCATGGCGGCGTCCTTAGCGCGAGGCGTGGCTGGGGGTGGCTTCCGGCGAGGGCAGCGGCGGCAAGGGCGCGTGGTCGCCGGTGCGGCTAAGCACGGCGATGCAGCAAGCCGAGACCAGCACCGCGCCGACTGCCGCGATCAGGGCTACCGGCCCGCCGCGCAACGCGGCGACCACGTTCTGCTGCGCCGCCATTGCCACCACCACCGGGATGTACATCGCGCCCCAGAAGCCAACGCCAGCCTCGGTCTCCTTGGGCAGGAGGCCGCGCCCGTGCAGGAAGAGCCGTATCGAGATCAGCAGCAGCATGGCGATGCCGACCCCGCCCACATTGGCCTTGACGCCGATCGCAATGCCCAGCAGTTCGCCAAGGAACAGGCCGATGAGGTGGCAAAGCGCCAGCAAGGCGGTTCCGTAGATGATCATGGTGCCGTCTCCTGTTGGCCCATCGGCATGGTTGCGCGTGGGCTGGTTCTAGGTTTGATGGATGCAATCTAGGCGAGCCATCGCGCTGCATCAATCAACCGGGCGGGAGAATCGTTAGCGTGGGATTAACGGCGGTAGATCACCATCCCGCGCACTAGTGACCTGGCCGGCTCTTGCGTGGCGGCTGTGGCGGCGGCGGCGTGTGCAGCGGCGTACTGCGCGCCCCAGGCAGGGACCACACGCCCTGCATGTCGGGCCACCAACACTTACACCTAGAGTAACGATGCCGCGCCGAGCGTCATTGCTTGCGCCGCGCGCGCTGCGTATCTTGGTGCCATTCCTTGCATCAAGCACACCGGAGACGCGATGCCGAACCCAGCCACGGACCGACAGTGGGACACCCGCCGCAGCGAAAAGCGCCGCCGCATGGCACGCGGCGCCGCCTTTGCCAGCGGCCGGGTCGTGCCCACCGCCGACATCGTCCCATTCCTCGAAGCCATCACCGCGCCGGGCGACCGCGTGGTGCTGGAGGGCAACAACCAGAAGCAGGCCGACTTCCTCTCGCGCTCGCTGGCCGAGGTGGACCCGGCCAAGGTGCACGGCCTGCACATGATCATCCCGAGCGTGAGCCGGGTGGAACATCTCGACCTGTTCGAGCGCGGCATCGCCAGGAAACTGGACTTTGCCTATGCCGGCGCACAGAGCCTGCGCATCTCGCAGTTCCTGGAAGACGGCCAGCTTGAGGTCGGCGCCATCCACACCTACATCGAACTGTACGCGCGGCTCTATGTGGACCTGACGCCCAACATCGTGCTGATCGCCGGCTACAAGGCCGACCGCGACGGCAACCTCTACACCGGCGCCAGCACCGAAGACACGCCCGCGCTGGTGGAAGCGGCCACCTTCCGCGACGGCATCGTGGTGGCCCAGGTCAACGAGATCGTCGACGACCCCGCCGGGCTGCCGCGCGTGGATATCCCCGGCTCCTGGATCGACTACGTGGTGCAGGCCGACAAGCCCTTCTTCTGCGAGCCGCTGTTCACGCGCGACCCGCGCCTGATCAAGCCGGTGCATGTGCTGATGGCCATGATGGCAATCCGCGGCGTGTACGAGCGCCACCAGGTGCAGTCGCTCAACCATGGCATCGGCTTCAACACCGCTGCCATCGAACTGATCCTGCCGACCTATGGCGAGTCGCTCGGCCTCAAGGGCAAGATCTGCAAGTATTGGACGCTGAACCCCCACCCCACGCTGATCCCCGCCATCGAGTCGGGCTGGGTGGAGAGCGTGCACAGCTTTGGCAGCGAGCTCGGCATGGAGAACTATGTGGCCGCGCGCCCGGATGTGTTCTTCACCGGCGCGGATGGATCGATGCGCTCGAACCGCGCCTTCTGCCAGCTTGCCGGCCAGTACGCGGTGGACCTGTTCATCGGCTCCACGCTGCAGATCGACGGCGACGGCCACTCCTCCACGGTCACGCGCGGGCGCTTGTCCGGCTTTGGCGGCGCGCCCAACATGGGCCACAACCCGGGCGGCCGGCGCCATCCCACGCCGGCGTGGCTCGACCTGATCGAGACCGACGACCCGCTCGCGCGCGGCCGCAAGCTGGTGGTGCAGATGGTGGAGACCTTCCAGGCCGGCGGCAAGCCAACCTTTGTCGAATCGCTCGATGCGGTGCAGGTGGCCAAGGACAGCGGCATGCCGCTGGCGCCGGTGATGATCTACGGCGACGACGTCACGCACGTGCTGACCGAGGAAGGCATCGCCTATCTCTACAAGGCACGCTCGCTGGAGGAGCGCCGCGCCATGCTGGCGGCCGTGGCCGGGGTGACGCCGATCGGCCTGCGCCACGACACCAGCACCACGCGCCGCATGCGCAGCGACGGCCTGATCGCGCTGCCCGAAGACCTTGGCGTGCAACGCAGCCAGGCTACGCGCTCGCTGCTGGCGGCCAAGAGCATGGCCGACCTGGTCGACTGGTCCGGCGGGCTTTACGAGCCGCCGGCACGCTTCCGGAGCTGGTGATGGCAAGCCTCGCGTTACCCGCGTTACCCGCGTTACCCGCCGGGCACCGTGCCGATGCCTTCAACCCCGCTGCCATCGCGCTGGCCGACCTCGCCGTCGGCGCACTGATCGACGAGGCCGCGTTGTCGCCCAAGCCCGGGCTGGTGGATGGCCGCGGCAATGGCGCCCACGCCGACCTCAACCTGGACCTGATGCGCGTCTCGGCGCGCGCCCTGCATCCCGCCTTTGCCGAGATGGCGGCGGCGGGCATGCGCGCGGCGCAGCCCAGCGTGGCGCTGCGCGAGCGGCTGGGCGCGCTGGGCCGCGAAGCGGAGGCCGCGATGATGCGCGCCACCGGCGGCATCAACACGCATCGCGGCGCGATCTGGAGCCTGGGGCTGCTGGTTGGCGCGGCGGGCTTGCACCGGCATGGACATGGCGCGCATGGCATAGCCCGCACCGCTGGCGCCATCGCACGCTTGCCCGACCGGCACCGTCCTGCGCGCACGGGCAACAAGGGCGAACGCGCCTGCATCGACTACGGTGTCGCCGGCGCGCGCGGCCAGGCGCAGGCGGGCTTCCCGCATGTGCTGCGCGCTGGCCTGCCAGAGCTGATTCGCAGCCGGGCGCGCGGCGACGCCGAGCCCAGCGCGCGCGTCAACGCCTTGCTCGCCATCATGCAGCGGCTCGACGACACCTGCGTGCTGGCCCGCGCCGGCCGCGAAGGGCTGGCGCTGATGCAGCAAGGCGCGAGCCGGGTGCTGGCCGCCGGCGGCATCGGCACGCTGGCCGGCCGCCGCCTGCTGCGCCAGCTCGAAGGCGGCATGCTGGCCTGCAATGCCTCTCCCGGCGGCGCTGCGGACCTGCTCGCCGCCACGTTTTTCCTGGACCGGCTGCCGCCTGCGGCACAGCCGGCCAAAGCCCCCGTGCAAGGAGACAAATAATGGAACAGCTCCAGTTCGAATATCCCGCCGGCGCGCCGGCAAGCCAGCGCGTGCTGGTCGGCGTGGTCGGCTCCGGCGATCTCGAAGTCATGGTGGAGCCCGGCACGCCAGGCACCACGCTGGTTCATGTCACCACGTCGGTGGATGGCTACGGCAAGGTCTGGGACGCGCAGCTCTCGCGCGTGTTCAGCGCCGAGCCGCGCGCGGCCATGCGCATCCGCATCCATGATTTCGGCGCCACGCCGGGCGTGGTGGGCATGCGGCTGGCGGAAGCGTTCGAGGCGCTCGGCGGCAATGGCAATGCCGATGGCAAGGAGCAAGCATGAACCACGCATCGCTGCTGAACCGCGAGAGCTTTGTCGAGCTCGGCGCGCGCGCCCGCGTGCATGCGCTGCTCGATCCCGGCACCTTGCGCGAACTCGCCGGCCCCTTCGACCAGCTGCTCTCGCCGTGGCTGGAACGCCAGGGCGTGGTGCCGCAGGCGGATGACGGCGTGGTGGTGGCCAAGGGCCGCATCGACGGCCATCCTGCCGTGGTCCTCGCCATCGAAGGCGCGTTCCAGGGCGGCAGCCTGGGCGAAGTGGGCGGCGCCAAGATCGCCGGCGCGCTGGAGCTGGCGGCGCAGGACAACCGGCGCGGCGTGCCCACGCGCGCGGTGATCCTGTTCGAGACCGGCGGCGTGCGGCTGCAGGAGGCCAACCTGGGACTGGCGGCCATCGCCGATATCCACGCGGGCATTGTCGACCTGCGCCGCTACCAGCCGGTGGTGGGCGTGATTGCCGGGACAGTGGGCTGCTTCGGCGGCATGTCCATCGCAGCGGGGCTGTGCAGCTGCCTGGTGGTGACGCGCGAGGCTCGCCTCGGCCTGAACGGGCCAGCGGTGATCGAGCAGGAGGCGGGCGTTGCCGAATACGATTCGCGTGACCGGCCCTTTATCTGGAGCTTTACCGGTGGTGAGCAACGCCTTGCCACCGGCCTGGCCGACCGGTACGTGGAGGACGACACCGAAGCCATCCGCGCCACGGTGCGCGAGGCCCTGGCGCAGGGCGTGCCGGCCGTGCACCGCAGCGAGCGCTACGCGCATTACCTGCAACGCCTGGCCGAATACGATCCGGCACGCCAGCCGGAGCCGCAAACCGTCCGCACCATCTACGCACACGGAGCAAAGCCATGAGTTCAGCTAACACGCAGGGCCGCGGCGAGGCCTGGCTCGCGGCACTGACGCGCAACGCCCCGCGCCGCCCCGGCTATCCCGCCACCGTGCAGGTGGCCGACGCCGGGCTGGCCGGCCAGCCAGCGCGCTTTATCGCCGTGGTACCCGACGCCGGCAACGCCTATCCGCGCGTGCGCGGCGGCGAAGTCGGCCTGCTCGAAGGCTGGTCGCTGGCGCGAGCCGTGCACGAGATCGTGCTGGCCGACCGCGACGCCGCCATCAAGCGGCCCATCGTGGCCATCGTCGATACGCCCAGCCAGGCCTACGGACGGCGCGAGGAAGCCTTCGGCATTCATCAGTCGCTGGCCGGCGCGGCCGGCGCGTATGCCACGGCGCGGCTGCAAGGGCATCCGGTGATCGCACTGCTGGTCGGGCGCGCCATGTCGGGCGCCTTCCTCGCGCACGGATACCAGGCCAACCGCCTGATCGCGCTGCGTGATGCCGGCGTGCAGGTACATGCCATGGGCAAGCAGGCCGCCGCGCGCATCACCATGCGCAGCGTGGAGGACCTGGAGAGCTTTGCCGCCACCGTGCCGCCGATGGCGTATGACATTGGCAACTACGCCACGCTGGGCCTGCTATGGAAGCTGGTCGGCGTCAACCATGCGGCGCTGCCCGACGAGGCCGATCTCGATACTGTGCATGGCGCGCTGCAAGCCGCGCTGGCCGATATCCAGGCAGATCCGCAACGGGATCTGCGCAGCCGCCTGGGTGGAGAAAACCGCCAGGCTTCCTGCCGTGTGCGCGAAGTGCTCGCGCAGCAGTGGCAGGACTGAGCCATTGCCATTGCACGACCGGCGCATGAGATGACCACAAGCACGCTCCTGCCGCATGACCTGCTGTGGCTCGCGGACGCACCCGGCTTCGCCCGTGCCAATGCGCTGCCCGCGTGGGCAAGTGCCGACTGGCTCGCGCAAGCCCCGCTGGTGGTGCGGCGCGATGGCGCCATCGAAGGCCGCATCCCGGTCGGGCTGCGCGGCACCACGCGCGCGCAGCGCCACGCGGCGTGGCTGCCCGCCGCGCAGGTGGCGCGCGTGGTCACGCCGGGCATGCTCGCGCGGCAGGCACGCTGGCGGGATCATCCGCGCCGCGCCGCATTGCCCGCGCTTGCCGCGCTGGCGCGCATCGCGCCACAGCTGGATGCTGCGCAGGTGGACTGGGGCGTGACGGGCGGTGTCGGCTTTACGCTGGCCAGCGGCATCGACGTGCTGCATGCGGGTAGCGACCTGGACCTGCTGGTCACGGCGGCAACGCCGCTGGCGGCCAGCCTGGCCCGCACCCTCGCCGCCTTGCTCGACGATGCGCAAGCGCGCATCGACATCCAAGTGGCCACGCCGTTTGGCGCGTTCGCGCTGCGCGAGCGCGTGCGCACCGGCGGCCGCGTGTTGCTCAAGACAGCGAACGGCCCAGTCATGTGCCAGGATCCTTGGCAGCCGCCATCATGAGCACGCTCTTCACCTTCCCCGGCCAAGGCGCCCAGCGTCCCGGCATGCTCCGCGCACTGCCCGACCACCCTGCCGTGCGCGCCACCGTGAGCGAGACCAGCGAAGTGTTGGGGCGCGATGTGCTGGCACTGGACAGCGAGGCCGAACTCGCGTCCACCGTGGCCGTGCAGTTGTGCCTGTTGACCGCTGGCGTGGCGATGGCGCGCTGCCTGCTTGCCGAAGGCGCCAAGCCCGACGCCGTGGCCGGCTTGTCGATCGGCGCCTTCCCGGCGGCGGTCTGCGCAGGCGTGCTGGACCATGCCGATGCGGTCAGGCTGGTGGCGCAGCGCGCCAAGCTGATGGAGCAAGCGTATCCAAGCGGCTATGGCATGACGGCGATCCTCGGCATGGAGCTGGGCCCGCTGGAGCGCATCATCGCGCAGGTGCACGGACCGGCGTCGCCGGTCTACCTGGCCAATCTCAATGCGCCCGCCCAGTTCGTGATTGCGGGCGCCGCGACGGCCTTGGCGCGCGTTGCGGAACTGGCGCTGGACAGCGGCGCGCACGCGGCCAAACCCATTGCCATCAGCGTGCCCTCGCACTGCGCTCTGCTCGACGGCGCGGCAAGCGAGCTCGCTCGCGCGTTCGAGGGTGTGCGCATCGACCGGCCGCGCCTGCGCTACTTCAGCGCTAGCGCGGCACGCGAGCTGCGCGATCCGGCACGCATCGCCGCCGACCTGGCGCGCAACCTTGCCGTGCCGGTGCGCTGGCATGAGGCCATGCTGCTGGCGCGCGAATGCGGCGTGCGCCTGGCGGTGGAAATGCCGCCCGGCAATGTGCTGACGCGGCTGGCCGCACCGCTGCTGCCGGACGGCATCGCCGTGGCCTGCGCCGACACGCGCATCGACAGCGTGGTCGCGCTCACGGTGCGCGAAGCGCTGCGGGCGTCGTCCTGAACCAGGGCATTACCCCAGCGGCAACGCCGTGCTGTACAGGACCTGCTTGAGCGCAAAACTGGAGCGGATGCTGGACACGCCCGGAATGCGCGTGATCTGGTCGATGATCAGCCGCTCCAGCGCTTCCACGTCGGCCACCACCACGCGCAGCAGGTAGTCGGCATCGCCCGACATCAGGTAGCACTCCATCACTTGCGGCAGGGTGGTGATGCGCCGCTCGAAAGCATCCAAGGTTTCACGGCGCTGCTTGTCCAGCGAGATCTGGATAAACACCACCACCTTCAGCCCAAGCCGGCGCGCATCCAGCAGCGTGACACGGCGCGAGATCACGCCTTGTTTTTCCAGCTGCTTGACCCGCGCCAGGCAGGGCGAGGGCGACAGGCTGACGCGGCTGGCCAGTTCCACGTTGGTCAGGCTGGCGTCTCGCTGCAGCTCGTTGAGAATCCGGATATCCGTGGCGTCCAGGTCGATGTCCAGCACGTTGCGCTCCTGTTTTTTCATATAACAGCATTCTATGCCGCAACGGAGCGTATTTGCAGCGACCTTCGGTCTTTGCTGCGGCGCAATAAACCGTAGACTTTCCAGCATCCCCTCCCGTCTCGTGGCGGCGGGACAACCTGGTCAAAGAGTCGAGTCGAAGCATGCAAGCACAACAAGGATGGCGCCGGTTTATTCCCCTCGCCTGCGCCGTGGCAATCTGGGGCGGCAACTGGCCGGTCATGAAGCTGGGCCTGACCCACGTCAGCCCGCTCTGGTTTGCCGCCGCGCGCTTCACCTCCGCGGCCGCCATCAGCTTCCTGGTGCTGGGTGCGTTTCGCCGGCTGCGCCTGCCCACGCGGCAGGAATGGCCGCTGGTGATCGGCGTGGGCCTGCTGCAAATGGCGGCCTTCACCGCGCTGGCGCTGTGGGCGCTGCAGTACGTGCCGCCGGGGCGGGCCTCGGTGATCGCCTACGCTACCTCGGTGTGGGTGATTCCGCTGTCGTCGCTGGTGCTCAAGGAGCGGCTGTCGCGCCCGCAGTGGATGGCCACCGGGCTGAGCTATGCCGGCATCGCGCTGATGATCGCCCCGGCCGTGCGGGACTGGCAGTTGCATACCGCCGTGGGCCTGGTGATGCTGCTCGGCGCGTCGCTGGCCTGGTCGCTCAGCATCATCCAGCTGCGCGCCAACCGCACGGTGCGCCTGGGCGCGGACATGATCCCGTGGGAAACCGCCGTGGCCTCGGTGCCGCTGGTGGTGCTGGCACTGCTGCGCGACGGCGCGCCCCACTTCCTCTCGGTGCCGGAGATCTGGCCGCTGCTGTTCTACACCGGGCCGCTGGCCACCGCGCTGACCTTTATCGTGGTGCTGAACATGACGCAGGCCTTGCCGCCAGCGGCCACCTCGATCGCCATGCTGTGCGTGCCGCTGATCGGGCTGGTGGTCTCGGCGGTGGCGTTCCAGGAGCGGATCTCGGCGGATCTGTCGGCCGGGCTGGCGCTGATCGCCCTGGGTGTGGCAACGTCGGCGCTGGCGCCGTGGCTGGGACGGCGGCTGCAGTGGCGCGGCGCCTGATGCTTTTTGCCGTGCCACACGCAAGGATGCTTTGGCAATTAAGCATCAAACGTTACAAGAAGACACAGTTGTATTACCCCGCTAATACCTGACATGGGCGCGCCGGCTTACAGTGGAGCCAATCACTAACCGGAGCCACCCGTGCGGAAATTCGCCACCCTTTGCGCCATTGCTGCTGTTGCAGGCCTTGCTTCCAGCGCCGCATTCGCGCGCGTGGATGTGGACATCGGCATCGGCATGCCCGGTCCGGTGTTTGTCGCGCCGGCTCCCGTCTACCAGCCGGCCCCCGTGTACCGGGCCGCGCCGATCTATGAACCGGCCCCGGTGTATGTGCAGCCCCAGCCGGTGGTAGTGGCAGGCCCTGGTTACTATGGCCCCGGCTACTACGGCCCCGGTATGCGCGAGCGCGCCTGGCGCGAACGCGAATGGCGCGAGCACCGGTGGCGTGAACGCGAGCGGCGCGAGCATGATTGGCACGAACATGAGCGCGACCGCGACCGCGAATGGCGCCGTTGATGGCGCGGACATGGCTCTTCCTGCTGGTCGTGGTGCTCCTGCGGCCAGCGGCTACGAGATCGAGGCCAGAGGCAGGTTCAGCAGCAGATTCTGCGGCTTCACCTTGAGGATCCCTGCCTCGTTCATCGCCGCCGCCAGGTAGACGGGCCGGCCAGCCACATCCGGGCGCACCACGGATGGATCGGCAAAGTCCAGCCGGAACAGCGACAAGATCCGCCGCTGCCGCTCCGGCTCCAGTTCCACGCCGCGATACAGGTCATTGAGCAACAGCGTGGCCTGCGCGTCCAGCCCGATATGCCAGGCCCACTGCCGGTCCTCGATCGCGGAAAGCGGCATCACCGTCACCTCCACCCCGAAAAAATGCCGCACCCAACGCGCGAGCACGCGGCTGAACGCAGCCAGCGCCGCGCTGCCGCTGGCGAAGCGGATCACCGTGTCGTGGCGTTCGCTGCGTCCCCAGTAAGCCTGCGCGTTATCGCGATCCAGCACATCCAGTTCCACCTTGCGCGCCGGGATCTGCGCTTCGGCCAGCATGCGGCCTAGCTCGCCGTAGACACTGCCCGACGCGTGCAGCTCGACGGTGTCGGCATCGGCCAGCATTACCCCGCCCTCCTGCAGCGACACCTTCTGCGCGCGGGAGAACAACTCCGCGGCGCGCCACTCCATCGGATCCGGCTTGTCACTGTCATGCAGGATGCCGTGCACGATCAGATGCGCAAGCTGGTCGATGAAGACCGGCGGCACCCTGACATCGCCCTCGCGGAAGATATCCAGATAGGCCGCCTCGATGGTCGGCGCGGCAAGCAGGCGCTCGCGCATGGCCAGCACCACGGCGTAGTTGTCACGGGCATCGGGGTCTTGCAAGGCGGCGAGCTCGCTGGCCGGCACAAGCCGCCGCGGCTCGGCGATCAACGCCGCATGCAGCGCTCGCTCGGCGTCGCAAGATTCGTCCACCGGCGCTACCTCGGGGCGCCACCACCACATCCGCAGCAGGTGGTCGCTGGCCAGCAACCGGCCGTCGCTGTCGCGCGCGGCAGGGTCGAAGCCGGAATGGGGCCAGCGGGCGGGGGTGGATTCAACCATGGTTGGCTAGCAAACAAGGGGAGCCTCAGTATCCCACAGGCTGCCGCAGCGCACCCCTTGCGCCTGGGCAGGAGGGATCCAACGTCCCGGCGCGCGGCCATTGTGCCGCTCGCTTGGGAGAACCCGCACAGCCTGCACTTGATTGCCGAGGGCAATACTCCACCCAGAGTATGTACGCTGCAAACCGCCCGCGGAGATACTTTCCCTCTTGCACAATTCACGGGTCCGAACCATGCACTTCAGCGTCAGGGTTGACGACACTCGCGCACGGCAACACCCGCCCCAGCGCGGGCAATCACGCCACTTTGCCGACATTGACCAGTTGCTGGGCCCGCGAGAGCAACGCTACTTCGGATCCGGATTCAAGCGCGTCCAGTATCGGGTGATAGCGCCCTGCACCGACGTCGCAGCGCTGCCGGCCCAAGGCAGACTTGCGGTCATCTATCCCCAGGACTGGTCCAGGAAGTCCACCGGAACCACGTTGCCGCCTCACCTCTCGACAGTGGACGCAACCCATCTGGGCGCGGTGCTCTCCGAGTGGGCGATAGCCCAGCGATTCACGGCGAATCCGACCGAGCCTGAGGTGCTGATCAATCGCTGTGAGATTCGCAGTGGAAATGCACCCGATGAACACCTCGACGCTCTGCCCTTTACCATCCATCGCATTGTCACCGAGCCTCTCAAGAACCGCCGCTCGCTCTACCGATTTTCGACGCAGATTGAACTGCAGCTTGGCAGCATGGCGTTGGCGGTGAGCCTGACCCACAACGGGCAGCCGCGCAACAATGCGGCACACATCGACAACACCGGAATGCTCGAGCAGGATGCGCCGCAATCAGTAGCCGGCAGGCTGGCCATCGGCGGCGTTTACGGGATCGATTTGCACCATCTCATGCTGAGTCCCGCCGACGGCCATGCCATCGCCGAGACGATCTTCAGTGCCCCCACATCCGTCTACCGAACGCTTTCCAATGTGGAGTTCGTATTGGCCTGCGCGCAGATGGCGCAAGCCGTCATCTACCAGAAGGACAGGATTTCACGAACCCGGAGCAATACGCTCTGGATGCGGGATTTCATTATCAGCACCGCTGTGCCCTGCAAGGTCCGCCGCCAGCAACTGATCGAGCTATACACGTTGAGCCACAAGCGCAGGCGCGCGGATGGATGCAATTGGTCCGTCTTCCGGTTCCTATGCCAGCTTGGCGCGATGACCGCCACCTTCACGTTCGCCCACCACCTTCCCGCGACCGATGACGATGCCCTGCCAAGGCGTAGGGACTGACATGCGCATCGTGATCTCCGGCACTTACTCCACCGGCAAGTCAACCACGACCGATGCCCTGGGCTACCTGACCGGCATTCCTCGCACCAATGCCCGCACCATGCGCGAAATCATGCCGGAAGCGCTACCGGGCAAAGTGCTCGAGCAGTGCAGCGTTCCCGAGCTGATGGAACTCTGCCTGTGGCGATTCAAGGAACGTGTCGTGTCCGAACACCTGTGTGGAGACACCTACATCTCGGACGGCTCCTGCCTGCACGAGTGGATATACGCCCGAGGCCGCCTGATCGCGGGGATCAATCCCGCCAATGGGCCAATAACCCGTAGCCTGCGCAAGCTGATGGGCTCGCGCTATCGCCCCACGCACGAGCACATCTTCGAGCGACTCATGCATGCGGTGGAGGCGCACGCCCGCGCCTCGTATGAGGAGGCGATCCACCTGCCGATCGAGTTCCCGGTGACCGACGACGGCCATCGCCCCGTCTCGGAAGCGTTTCGCCGCATGACGGAGCGCATGTTGCTGGAGAGGTTGCAGGCGCTCGGCATTCCCTGCCGCGTGGTGGGCGGATCGATCGAACAGAGGCTCGCACAAATTACAGCCCTCTATGGATGGCCGCACGTATGCAGCATCCCCGATGCCATCGCCATGGCCCGCGCCAACGCGGCACGCATCGAACGGGAAAGCAACGCCCGACATCAGTCGTTCCGGGAAGGCATGAGCTGGCGCCATCGCGTGGCGCGCAGATTAAGCACCTTGTAAAGCGTTCACAACGCCCAGAGGGCCGAGTCTTCTGCCTTCCAACATTGCACCGCCAACAACGCACCTCCAACAACGCAAAAAGGAATTCCCAATGCCCAAGATTGCCATCGTCTATCAAAGCAACGCAGGCCACACCGCGGTGCTCGCCCGTGCGGTCCAAGTTGGCGCACAGTCGATCGCCAACACAACCACGAGCCTCATTCCTGTCGCTGAGGCAAAGGACCGCTGGAGCGAACTCGACCAGGCCGACGCCATCATCTTTGGCGCCCCGACGTTCATGGGGAACGTCCCTGCCGAATTCAAGCGATTCATGGATGACTCCGCCGTAGTCTGGGCGTCGCAGGGCTGGCGCAACAAGCTTGCGGCCGGATTCACTTGCTCGGCATGCTGGAGCGGGGACAAGTTGAACACCCTGATGCAGATGACGATTTTTGCCGCGCAACACGCCATGATCTGGGTGCCGTTGGGTACGATGCCCGGCTATCACACCAGCCAGGGAACTGCGCGGGATCTGAACCGGGTCGGCGGCTTCCTGGGCGCCATGGCCCAGGCCAATGCGGACGAATCGCCCGATGTCGCTCCGCCGCAAAGCGATCGCGATACGGCTCAGGCATTGGGCAAGCAAGTCGCCGAGGTTGCCACCCGGTTCATCTACGGCACGCGCTGACTGAGCGGAGTCAAGATTGAGAAATGTCCGCTTGACCCGAGGACATGCCGGGAAGAAGATTCCCGGGTACTTCGGCGCCGGCACCAGCGGTTGGTGGCATGCGCCTCCACGACGATCGGCGGACACGACACATCGCTCACCCGGCGCGCGCTCCGCCCCTACCCATCCGACCCACCATGCGCATCCAGTGCGCAGGTGCAGGTGCTTAAGGAGCGACAACGATGGACATGCGTGCGTCTGCGCTTCATGTGGAAGCACCTTCCCGTCGCGGCCGGGAGACTCAGCAGTCCATGTGGTCCGCCGCGATTGCGGATCGGGATAGCTTCCTGCACTGGTCACGAACCGGGCTCAATGAACTGATCCCGCACCAGATGTCCGCATTCGGCCTGACCACCAAACATACCTTGGGGGTCAGGCCGCTCGAAACGTTCACCTTTCGTGTGCCGGAGGCATACCTGCAGCAGGTTGCGCGTAGCCCCGGCATAGGCTGCCCGGTTTTTTCGCACTGGATCCTGGCACGCACCCCTCAGTTTTTCTGCCCGGACGTGGCTGGCGAGAACGTAGCACTGGCGTCGCTATTCAAGCAATACGCGCTTGGCAACCTTTTTCTCCACGGACACGTCGATGCGGACCGTGGGCTGGCATCTTATTTCGCGCTGTTCGGCGTGGATACGGCGCGCCGCGCTCACCACGAGCACCATGCCGAGGCGGTTGCCCTCAGGGTCCACGAGGCTCTCGCCAGGATCCACCACCTCAGAGGGAGCGGCAATCCTGCAGGCGCGGCCGCACGATCCCTCACCAAGGCGGAGCAAGCGGTCTTCCATTGGCTCCGCCAGGGCAAGACCAATTGGGAAATCGCACGCATCCTCAACAAGAGCGAGTGGACGGTAAAGACCCAGGTTCAACACATCCTGCGCAAACTGGATGCCAGAAACCGGCAGGTGGCGATATCCCGCTAAGAGGCCGTTTCAACATGAAGTGAGGCGGTTCTGGCTAGGCGCGCAGCCGCAGACAGTACAAGTGGTACGGCAAAGGCCGCGCAACCATACCGTTGCCCGCTTCAGCCGGCTGGGGCCGCCTGCGCCGCGCCACCCTGGCTGGCCGCTACCGCCTGCCGCAAACGCGCCACGCCTTCCACAATCTGCGCATCGGACGCGGTGGCGAACGATAGCCGCAGCGCGGGCGAGCGCTGCCCGTCCACGCCAAAGCTGGCGCCCGGCACATACATCACGCGCGCCGCGATGGCGTGCGGCAACAGGCTGGCCGCGTCGGCCACGCCGTCGATCTCGCACCACAGGAACATGCCGCCTTGCGGGGTTTCGCAGCGCAGCGCGGGGCCGAAGGCATCGGCCAGGGCCTGCACCATCAGGTCGCGCTTGTGGCGGTAAAGGTCGATGATGCGCGCGGTCTGGCGGGGCAGCAGGCCATCCTCCAGGCAGCTTGCCATGGCTAGCTGCAGCCACGGCGAGGTGCACAGATCGCAGACTTGCTTGGCGATCACCGCGCGCCGCAGGATTTCGGCGGGCCCGGCCATCCAGCCCAGGCGCAGCCCGGGCGCCATGGTCTTGGAAAAGCTGCCAAGGTAGATCACCCACGGTGTCAGCGCGGGATCCTGCGCGGCAAGCGACAGCAGCGAGGGCAGCGGCTCGCCGTCAAAGCGCAGGCTGCCGTAGGGATCGTCCTCCACCACCACGATGCGGTGCTGCGCGGCGAGCGCGAGCACGGCGCGGCGGCGCGCCAGCGCCAGCGTGCGCCCGCTCGGGTTGGCGAAGGTGGGCACCAGGTAGAGCAGGCGCGGCCGCTCGGCGTCGGGGCAATCCGCCAGCATGGCGGCAAGGGCCTGCACGCACAGCCCGTCCTGGTCGGAAGGGATGGCGCGCACGGCGGCGCCGGCCAGCCGCAGCGCCTGCACGGCGGCGGGATAGGTCGGCGTTTCCACCCACACCGGCGTGCCCGGCGCGACAAAGGCCTGCACCAGCAGGTCGAAGCCTTGCTGCGAGCCCGAAGTCACCACGACCTGCTCCGGTGGCAACGGCGCGCCACGCTCCGCCATCAGCACGGACAATGCCTGGCGCAGCGCGGGCATGCCCTCGGTCGGCCCGTACTGCAGGCATTGCGCGGGAACAGTGGCCATGGCCATGGACGCGGCATCCTGCAGCGCGGCGGCATCGAAGCTGGCCGGCGAGGGGTAGCCACCCGCGAACGAGATCATGTCCGGCAGGCTCATGTAGGGAAACAGCTCGCGAATGGGCGAGCCTTGCGGCTCCCGCATGGCCGGCGCGAACGCGTACGGATGGACTGGCGTGCTCATGAGAGACTCGGTATTGGATCAGTCGATCGGTCGATCAGTCGACGGTGGCGCCGGAGAGCTTGACGATCTCGCCCCACTTGCGGCGATCGTTGCGCACCAGTTCGGCGAACACTTCCGGCGAGTTCGGCGCCAGCTCGGCGCCCTGCTCGCGCAGCTTGGCCTGGATGGCGGGATCGCTGGTGGCGCGTGCCAGGTCGCGGCTGATCTTCTGCGCAATCGCGGCGGGCAGGCCCTTGGGTGCGAACAGGCCGAACCACGGGCTGGCGTCGAAGCCTTCGACCGGCCCTGCCGCTGCCACGGTGGGCACATTGGGCAGCGCCGCCGACCGGGCTGCGGAGGTGACCGCCAGCGCCTTGAGCTTGCCGGCACGGACGAACTGGATCGATGCGGGCAGGTTGTCGAACATCACGTCGACGCTGCCGCCCATCAGGTCGGCCAGCGCCGGGCTGCTGCCCTTGTAGGCGACATGGCTCATCTGCGTGCCGGTCATGCGCTGGAACAGCTCGCCCGCCAGATGGGTCGACGTGCCGTTGCCGGCCGAGGCCATATTGACCTTGGCGGGATTGGCCTTGAGGTAGGCGATGAACTCCGCCAGCGTGGTCACGCGGGCGCGTTCCGCAAACGCCGGCGAGATCACCACCACGTTGGGCACCTTGGCCACCAGCGACACGGGCACGAAGTCCGCGGCGGCGTCGTAGGGCAGCTTCTTGTACAGCGTGGGATTGATGCCGAACTCGCCGACCGAACCCATCAGCAGCGTGTAGCCATCCGCCGGCGACTTGGCGGCCACGCCGGTGCCAACGATGCCGCCGGCGCCGGGACGGTTGTCCACCAGCACCGGCTGCTTCCACATCACGGTGAGCTGGTCGCCGATCATGCGCGCCACCATGTCGGTGGTGCCGCCCGCCGGGTACGGCACGATGATGCGGACCGGCTTGTTAGGGAAGTCGTCCGCACTGGCCGGGGCCGCGGTCACGGCCAGCAAGCCCATTGAAATGCCGCAATGGCCGATGATGCGAAGCAGTCGATTCATGCCGGTCTCCTCGTTTCCTTATTGGTTGTGATGTCCCGTCTCTTGTCTCTTGGGGGGCGGGGAACGCCGGAAGGCCTATAGGCAACATTCCGGGAGTTCGGCATTTTTAGTCATCAACTTTTTTACATCAAGCGAGATTTACGCATAGGATGATAACTTTAATGCATCAACCTGGGGTACCAGTGAGATGCCTAAGTCAACCGCCCCTTGCCACTCGCCCCATGAGCGCCTCCCGCATTCCCAGCCTCAGCAGCCTGCGCGCCTTTGAAGCCGCCGCCCGCCACCAGAACCTTCGCCGGGCCGCGGCGGAGCTCTGCCTGAGCGAGAGCGCCGTCTCGCGCCAGATCGCCACGCTGGAAAGCCAGCTCGGCGTGGCGCTGTTCCACCGCGCCAACCAGCGCGTCAGCCTGACGCCGGCCGGCTCGCTCTACGGTTACCAGGTACGGGAAAGCCTGCAAAAGCTGCAGCGCGACACGCTGGACATCATGGCGCACGAGGGCGCGGGCGGCATCGTGGAACTGGCCTGTGTGCCGACCCTGGCGGTGGAATGGCTGATCCCCCGCTTGCCCGCGTTCTACGCGCAGCATCCGCAGGTGGTGGTCAACTTCAGCGCGCAAGCGGATGTGTTCCTGTTCGACGGCACGCCGTACGACGCCGCCATCCACTACGGCGAAGCCAACTATCCGGGCGGCCGCGCCGACCCGCTGTTCGATGAAGAATCAGTGCCGATCTGCCATCCGGAGCTGTTTGCCGGCGAGGGGCCGGTCAGCGCCCAGCGAATCGCGCAGGCGCCCTTGCTGCACCTGTCGACGCGCCGGCTGGACTGGAAGAACTGGATGGAAGCGGCCGGCGTGGGCGATGTCAACGCCATGCGCGGCACGCGCTATGACCACCACAGCATGGTGATCAGTGCCGCCCGCGCCAAGCTGGGCGTGGGCCTGGTGCCGCGCTTCCTGGTGGAGGAGTACCTGGCGCTGGGCCTGCTGGTGATGCCGGTAGCACAGGCCATGCGCTCGCAGCGCGCCTACTACCTGGTGGCACCGGACTCGCGGCCGATGAGCGATGCGATGTCGCGCCTGCGGACCTGGCTGCTGGCAGCGGCGCAGGATTTTGCGGCACGGCAGGCCTCGGGGCGGGCCCCGGGGCCTGCACAGGACGCTTGATCAGAAAATTTGAATATCGAATACGATACCGGGGCCCTTATCGATCCCGCGCCAGATCTATCCTTTGTCACATGGAGACAGAACATGTTCTCCCAATTTCAACAAGGCAGATAGATCATGAGAATTACCACCGCCCGCCTGTTCCTCGCTGCCGCCATCGCCGGCACCGCCCTGCTCTCCTTGAACTCCGCCTTTGCCGCGGACACCAGCGGCACCCACGCCGGCGACAACTACGGCTACGTGCACCGCTCGGCCGACGCCTACACCGATGGCGCGCGCAAGATCGACGCGTTCAGCAATGGCGCCCGCACGGTCAAGCACGACTATCCGTTCGGTTTCTCCGTGTGAGCAAGCAAGCGCTGCACAGGAAGCACAGACAGCAGGAACGCATCATGACCGTCAAAGACACCGCCCTGATCCTCGCCGGATGGATCGCCGCCTGCCTGGGCAGCGGCTACCTCGTGACCTTCGCCGCGCAGGCGCTGCAGCGTTAGGGATGACACACTTGCGCGCCTGAGCGGTTGAGCGCTGGCAAGGCAAGCACCGCGCATTTGGCATGATTCCGGATGTCCGAAACGGCCGTGCACCTGCCCCAGGCCTGCCGCGCCTGCTACCGCCCGCTCAGCCCTTCACGTTGGCAGCCTCCAGCGCTTCGGCCAGTTTGCGCCCGGCATCCAGCGCCGCCGGAAAGCCACAGTACACCGCGCTGTGCACCACCAGTTCATGCAATTCCTGCGGCGTCACGCCATTGGCCAGGGCGCCGCGCAGATGGCCGGTCAGTTCCTGCGGCCGGTTGAGTGCGATCAGCATCGATACCGTCGCCAGGCTGCGCTGCTTGCGGTCCAGGCCGTCACGCGTCCACACCGTGCCCCACGCGAACTCCGTCACCAGTTGCTGCAGGCCGACATCGCCCTGCTGTTGCGCGGCGTCGAACGCGCGCTGCACGTATTGTTCGCCCATGACTTCCGAACGTACCTGCCGGCCGGCTTCGAAGGCCGGCGTTTGCGTGTAGGCGGCAGGGTCTTGCTTGGCTTGCGTCATCTTGCTATATCCGGTGATTGCATGAGTCATCGGGCAGGCACGCCGCATCCTGGCGGATGCGCGGCGCCTGCGGCGTTGCGCCTTACTTGAACGGTGTCTGCAGGATGCCCATCACGGTACGGATGCCATCGCGGTAGTTGCCCAGCCGCATGTTCTCGTCGTAGCTGTGCTGGTTATTGTCCGCATTGACCAGCGGCACGATCACGAACGGCGCCTGCAGCGCCTGCACCGCCGCACCGGTCGGCACGGTGCCGCCCATCATGCGGATCTGCACCGGCGCCTTGCCGTAGGACTGCTGCATGGCCTGTGTGAGCCACCGGCTGATCGGCGCCGACAGGTCCGTGCGCGCGGCGGAGCTGGAGGCCGAGACCTCGCCCGCGGTGACCGAGGCAAGCTTGGGATAGCGCGCGCGTTCGTCGTCGGTGGGCTCGCCCTTGACCAAGTGGTAGCCCTGTTTTTCCACGTGCTGCCTGACGAGGGCGAACAGGGATTCCGGGCTGGTCTCCGGCACGGTGCGGATATCGATATCGGCCACCGCCACTTCCGGAATGACGGTACGGGCCTTCTCGCCCACGTCGCCGGCGGCCATGCCGCGCACGTTCAGCGTGGGGTACTGCATGGCTTCCTGGTAGTTGGCGCCAACACGCTCGGCCCGCGCGATGCCCAGGCGGCGGCGCAGCGCGGCCTCGTCGTCGGGCACGGCGGCCATGATGCGGCGTGCGCGTTCATCGATCTTTACCGGCTTGTAGTAGCCGGCAATGGTGACGCGGCCGTCGTCATCCTTCATGGTGGCGAGCAGGTTCGCCAGCCGCTGCGCGGGGTTGGCGGCATAGTTGCCATAGTGGCCGCTGTGCAGGCCCTGGCTGGCGCCGAACACCTTGAGCTGCACCAGCAGCACGCCGCGGTTGCCGAAGATCAGCGTGGGCTGGTTGCTCTGGTGCATGGGGCCATCGAAGATCACCATGCCGTCATTGCGCAGCAGCGCCAGGTTGTCAGCGATCACCTTGCCCAGCGACGGCGAGCCCTTCTCTTCCTCGGAATCCAGCAGCACCTTGATATCGACCGCAGGGTCCACCCCGGCGGCCTTGAGCGCATCCATGGCGGCCAGGAACATCACGATGGGGCCCTTGTCGTCCGACGACGAACGCCCGAACACGCGCCACTCGGGATCGACCTGGCCGGCATAGAGTTTGTCCAGCGGCAGCGCCTCCCACTTGCCATTGGCGCTGCGCGCCTTGAGCGTAGCCTCCCACGGGCTGGGCTGCGCCCATTGCGACGGCGTTACCGACTGGCCATCGAAATGCATGTAGAACAGCACGGTCTTGCGCGGGCCAGCGCTTTGCTGCGTGCTAGCGGGGTATTCGGCGTAGACCATCGGCTTGCCGTTATTGGGCAGCTCGCGCGCCTGGAAGCCACGCCGGGCGAAGGCCTTGACCAGCCAGTCCGCATTCTTCTGGATATCCGCGGGCACGGTGGCGTCGTTGGGCAGGGCCAGCAATTCGACCCATTCGCGGTAACTGCGC
The DNA here is from genome assembly GCF_052113425.1 of Cupriavidus sp. YAF13. Classification (NCBI taxonomy): domain Bacteria; kingdom Pseudomonadati; phylum Pseudomonadota; class Betaproteobacteria; order Burkholderiales; family Burkholderiaceae; genus Cupriavidus; species Cupriavidus sp. YAF13. Next base: position 21,009 of record NZ_JBFRDD010000031.1, on the reverse strand, counting down.
GCCGCGGCCTGGTCGGCCTGCTGCTGCAGCTGCATGCTGTCGAGCGTGGCGGCATGCGCGCCCGCGGCCAGCAGCATGGCGCCGAGGGCGCCGCACACGGTCGCGCGGACGGCGCTGTGCAAGGGGGACTGGAAGATGCGGGAACGGGTATGCAGGTGGGCGAAATGCGGCGCGCTGCCAGGCGCGCCGGCAAGGAAACGTAGTCTCATGGCTCTTGTTGGATAGGAAAGTGCATGGCAACGGATACGGCGGGCGGGCCGCAAGACACCCGCGCGGCCCGCACCGGCAGTCTGAACCGCTACAGGCCACTTGTCCATGCACGACGCCCCTGGCGGCGCGCCTTCATTGGGCCCGGCAACGCGCAGGCGCCCTCAGGGGCCCTGCTCGTCGGGCGACTGCGCAAAGCCCTCCTCGCGGCGCGCAATAGCACTGGCCAGCCCGAACTCCATGGCAAAAAGCAGGATCAGCGCGAGCATCGCCAGCGCGCCGATCGCCAATCGATAGTAGACCCACATGGCGGCAAGCCGGAACATCCGACAGAGTTGTCCTATCTGCAGCGTAGATTTCCCTACGTCAAAACGGCGCTGAGATGCCACGGCGCGGTGCAAAAAAGCTATCAAAACGGGGAATGGAAGACTCGTGGAAGGCGCAGGCGATTGCACCCGACTTGATCTGGATCCAGGCAAGGTTGCCCGCAGGGTGCCATCATGACCCTGGTGACCGCCCCCGAACCACCCCGGCGGGGGCCGCCATGCCGACAACGATCACAGCCATTACAGGAGATAGCCGCCATGACCAACATCGTGCTCGCCACCGACGGTTCGCCCTTTTCCGACGCGGCCGCCCGCTTCATCGCCGAAGGCAAACTGCTGCAAGGCGGCTTTACCGTGCATGTGGTCCATGTGACGCCCGATGTCACCGGACAGGTACGCGCCTTCGTCAGCAAGGAAACCATCGACGCCTGGCATCAGGAAGAAAGCGGCAAGGCCATGCAGTCCGTGGCCGACATCCTCGGCGCCGCAGGCATCGCCTTCGAGCAACACGCGCTGCACGGCTTTGCGCCGGAACGCATCGTCGCCTACGCCGCCAGCGTCGACGCACGCGGCATCGTCATGGGCACGCACGGCCGCGGCTCGTTCTTCGATGCGGTGATTGGTTCGGTGGCGGGACGGGTGCTGGCGCACGCCCCGTGCCCGGTAGTCCTGGTCAAGGCCCCGGGCAAGAAGTAAGGCAGCCGGCCCAGGCTGGCCGGTGCCGGGTCAGACCGGCCAGAGCGGCGGCTCGTCCATCAGCGCGACCTGCTCGCGCAGTTCGAGGATGCGGTCCTGCCAGTAGCGGGCAGTCCCAAACCACGGGAATGCCGCCGGAAAGGCCGGATCGCGCCAGCGGCTGGCCAGCCAGGCGCTGTAATGCAGCAGGCGCAGCGTGCGCAGCGCCTCGATCAGGTAAAGCTCACGCGGCTGGAATTCCGCAAAATCCTCATAGCCGGCCAGGATGTCGGCCATCTGGCCCTGCTGGGCGGCGCGATCGCCTTCCAGCAGCATCCACAGATCCTGCACCGCCGGCCCCATGCGGCTATCGTCGAAGTCGACAAAGTGCGGCCCGGGCGGGCGCGAACCCGCATGCGACTCCTCGATCCACAGCACATTGCCGCGATGGCAATCGCCGTGCAGCCGCAACTGCGCTACATCGCCCGCGCGCTCGAAGCAACGGCGAGCGCCATCCACGGCGAGATCGGCAACCGCCTGCCAGGCGGGGCGCAGTTCCAGGGGAATACAGTCTTGCGCCAGCAGCCAGTCGCGCGGGGCCACCCCGAAGGTGTCCACGTCGATGGTGGGGCGTGCCTGGTAAGGATGCGTGGCGCCGAGCGCATGGATGCGGCCGATGAAACGGCCAAGCCAGGTCAGCGTGTCCGCACGATCCAGCTCCGGCTCGCGCCCCCCGCAGCGAGGAAAGACCGCGAAGCGAAAACCCGCGTGCGCCAGCAGCGTGGCGCCGTCGCGCGCGATGGCCGGCACCGCCGGAATCTCGGCGTCGGCCAGTTGCCGCACGAAAGCGTGCTCTTCCAGAATGGCCGCGTCGCTCCAGCGGCCGGGGCGGTAGAACTTGACCACCACCGGCGCGCTGCCTTCGATCCCCACCTGCCAGACCCGGTTCTCATAACTATTGAGCGCCAGCAGGCGGCCGTCCGGCTCGAAACCGGCGGCCTCCATCGCATCCAGCATCAGGTCCGGCGTGAGGCTGGCGTAGGGCACGCCATCGGCATCGGTGAGCGTGCCGCCGTCGCCGGGCACCTGAAGGTCAAACCCTGAACTGGACATGGCGCGTGGCAGCCGTTGGGGAACGTTGTGGAGTTAGCGCGTGGGCTTGGCGCGCTGGCCGCCCAGCAGCGCGGCTTGCGGCGCCGGACGGCGACCGCGTGCGGCCGGATCCTGTCCGGTGCGCGGCTGCGCAACATGGGTGTTGGCACCGGCGCGGTTGCCGTTGACGTCGCCATTGCGATCGCGGTTGCCATTGCCATTGCCATTGCCACTGCCATTGCCATTGCCGGCGGCACGGTTGCCGTTGGCCTCGCCAGTGCGGTTGCCATTGGCCTGACCGTTACGCGGGTTGCCTTGGCCGGCCGAAGCCGGTCGTCCGCTGCCCTGCGCCGGGCGTTGGCCCTGTGCCTGCGGCGCGCGGCGCTGGCCTTGTCCATCGGCGGCGGCGGGAGCCTGGCTGCGGCCTTGCGGCGCGCGTGCCGGACGTTGCTGGCGCTCGCCAGCTTCTGCCGCCGGTGCGCGGCCGCGCGGCTGGCCGCCGGCGGGTGCCTGGCCGCGGCCACGGCCACCACCACCATTGCCCTGGCCCTGGCCGCGTGCCTGCCGGCCCTTCTGGATCGGCTCGGCCGGAATGCTCGGATCGACCTCGAAGCCCGGCAAGATGGTTTGCTCGATCTGGCGCTTGATCAGCCGTTCGATATCGCGCATCAGCGAGATTTCATCCACGCAGACCAGCGAGATCGCCTCGCCCTCGGCGCCGGCGCGGCCGGTACGGCCGATACGGTGCACGTAGTCTTCGGGCACGTTGGGGAGGTCGTAGTTGACCACGTGGGGCAGTTGGTCGATGTCGATGCCGCGCGCGGCGATATCGGTAGCCACCAGCAGGCGCAGCGTGCCGGCCTTGAACTCGGTCAGCGCGCGCGTGCGGGCCGACTGGCTCTTGTTGCCGTGGATCGCCAATGCCGACAGGCCGTCCTTGTCGAGCTGCTCGGCCAGGCGGTTGGCGCCGTGCTTGGTGCGGGTGAAGACCAGCACCTGGTGCCAGTCGTTCTCGCGCACCAGGTGGGCCAGCAGTTCGCGCTTGCGCTCGCGGTCCACCGGGTAGACGCGCTGCGCCACCGTTTCGGCCGTGGTATTGCGGCGCGCCACTTCGATGGAGGCGGGGTTGTCCAGCAGGCGGTCGGCCAGGCCACGGATCTCGTCGGAGAAGGTGGCCGAGAACAGCAGGTTCTGGCGCTTCGGCGGCAAGACGTTGAGGATCTTGCGGATGTCGTGGATGAAGCCCATGTCGAGCATGCGGTCGGCTTCGTCCAGCACCAGCATTTCCACGTGCGACAGGTCGATGGTGCGCTGGGACAGGTGATCAAGCAGGCGGCCGGGCGTGGCCACCACGATATCGACACCGCGCTTGAGCTGTTCGATCTGCGGGTTGATGCCCACGCCGCCGAACATCACCATGGAGCGCAGCTTGAGGTACTTGCCGTAGTTACGAACGCTTTCTTCCACCTGCGCCGCCAGTTCGCGGGTCGGGGTCAGGACCAGTGCGCGCACCGGCAGGCGCTGTCCACGTGCGGGTTCGCGGCCGGCCGAGGATTCGGACAGCAGTTGCAGCAGCGGCAGCGTGAAGCCGGCCGTCTTGCCGGTGCCGGTCTGCGCGCCGGCAAGCAGGTCGCCCCCTTTCAGGATGGCGGGAATCGCCTGCGCTTGAATCGGAGTCGGCGTGGTATAGCCCTGTTCGGCCACGGCACGCATAAGCTTGTCGGACAAGCCAAGTTCGGAAAAAGACATGAATTGACGCTTCGGCCGCCCTTTGCGCATGTGGTGCGCCAATCGCGGGGGCGACGTGAGTGAGAAAACCGAAAACCGGAAATACCGACCGGCGAAGCGAGGCGACTGCCCCCGCTTCTTTAGGAGGAAAGGCCGCTAGTGTACCAGCCTGGCGCTTTCGCGCGCGCGCTGCGCCCCGAGGGACGCGCGCGCCGCTGCGCTATGATGGCGGCCACCCCCGCCTGGCCCCTGCCTGGGCGCGCCCACGCACCGCGCGGGCGCGCGCCGGCCCGGCCCGGCCCATCCCAGCCCCCGGATGCCGAGACGATGCGGTTCAGGTTCATCGAAGACCAGGAAGTCACCCTCTTTACCGCCATCCCGGTAGGGATTGCCGCAGCCATCGTCACCACCCTGTTCAAGGAGGCGCTGGACGCTAGCGGCTATGTGATGTTTGGCACGCATGCCGATATCGTCACGGTATTCGCAGGCCTCGCCCTGATCTGGCGGGTGGCGATCCCGACGCTTGGCGGCGTGATCGCGGGCTTGCTGCTGACGGCGGCAGCCAAGCTCAACGCCGCGCAGCCAGGCGTCTCCGACTATATGGAAGCGGTTGCCAGCGGCACCGGGCGCCTGCCGGTACGCATCACCTTGCTGCGCGCGCTGTCTTCGTTCTGCTCCATCGTCACCGGCAGCTCGGTGGGCAAGGAAGGCGCGATGATCCAGCTCGCGGCCCTGTGCGGATCGGTGTTTCCGTCCGCGCGCGGCGGCAGCGGACCGGACGGCGACACCAACCTGCGGCGCATGCTCACGGCCTGCGCGGCGGCCGCCGGGCTGGCCTCGGTGTACCACACGCCGCTGTCGGCGGCGGTCTTCGTGGCCGAGGTGGTCTTTGGCGCGGTGGCGGTGCAGCGCCTGATGCCGCTGTTCCTGGCTTCCGTGGCGGGCACGGTGGTCAGCCAGCTACATGGTGGCCTGCAGCCGCTCTATCCCGGCCTGACCGTGCCCGCCGACCTGCTGCATCCGCCCATGCTGCTGGCGGCGGTCTTGCTCGGCGTGCTGGCCGGCGTGTCCGGCGCCCTCTTCATGCGTGCCTCCAGCCTGGCCAAGGGCGCCTTTGCCCGGGTGCCGGGCGGCCTGGTGCCGCGCCTGGCGCTGGGCGGTGCGATGGTGGGCGTGTTGGCGATCTGGGTGCCCGAGGTGGTCGGCAACGGCTACTACACCATCCAGTCGATCTTGCAGGGGCACCCCTTGAGCGTATCGCTGGCGGCGGTATTGCTGGCCAAGCTGCTGGCCACCGTGCTCAGCATGGGCTCGGGCGCGGTGGGCGGCGTGTTCACGCCATCGCTGTTCGTCGGCGCGGCGCTAGGGCAACTGCTGGCTCCCGCCGTGCCGGGGGGCAGCGGCGCGCCGCTGTTGCCGCTGGTCGGCATGGCCGCCTTCCTGGCCGCCACCAGCCAGGCGCCGCTGATGTCGGTGCTGATGGTGTTCGAGATGACGCTGGCCCCGGCGCTGCTGCTGCCGGGCATGATCGGCGCGGCGGCGGCCTACTACACCGCATCGCGCTGCCAGACCTTGTCCTTGTACAGCGTGGTGGCGGAGCGCACCCAGGCATCCGCCGCCGCGGAGCGCGCGCGGGCGCTGACGCTGGCCGGGCTCTGCGACGCCACCGACACCGTCATCGGCCCCGAGGCCACGCTGGAGCAGGCCAGCGACAAGTTCGCCGAGACCGGCACGCGCTATCTTTATATGGTTGGGCCGGACGGCTGCCTACTGGGCGCGCTGTCGATCCATGCGGTGCAACGTGCACTGCGCGAGCGGCCGCGCGCGGGCCTCCTGGCGCTGTGCGAGCGCGATTTCCCCACCCTGACGCCGGAGTCGCGGCTGCCCGACGCGCTGCGGCTATTCACGCATCACGCGCTCAACCGGATCCCGCTGATCCGCGACACGGCCGGGCGCGAACTGATGGGCACGGTCTCCAAGCAGCGTGTGCTGCAGGAAGCATCCGGGCTGTTCTAGCGCCGCGCGGCCGGCGGGCGACCGGGTAGAATATTAGGTTGCCCGGTCCGCGCCGCCGAAGCGAAGACCCGAATCGCTTTCGTTTTCCGCTTTCGCTTTCGTTTTCGTTTTCCGAACCGTTTCTGCCGGAGCCTCCATGCCAGCCAACCGTGCCACGCGCCCTGCCCTTTTCGTTTTGGTCCGGGCCACCTTGCTAGCTGCATCGCTTGCTTTGCCCGCCGCGCTGCTGCCGGCAACGGCGTATGCGCAGCAGGCGTTGCGCGTGATCCCAGCGGACGCGGCCAAGGCCAAGCTGGTGCTCGCCGCGCAGTCGCCCAGCGCGCCGCAGTCGGCCACGCTGGACGGCAAGACCGTTGGCGTGGCCCCGGGCCTGCGGCTGTTCGGCACGGACAACCAGTTGCTGCCCATCGGGGCGGTGGCCGGCCAAAAGCTGCCGGTGCGGTTCAAGCTCGACCTCTATGGCCAGTTGCTGACGGCCTGGGTGCTGACCGAGCAGGAACAAAAAGCAGCGCAATAGTCGTAGTCCGGGGCGCGGCGGCGCGCCGAGGCCCGGACATCTTTCGTCCCCATAAAACCCTGATGCCCCCAGGTCAACCACTGAGATCGGCACCATGAAAAAAGTCTTCGTCAAAACCTACGGCTGTCAGATGAACGAGTACGACTCGGACAAGATGGTCGATATGCTCCATGCCGCCCAGGGCATGGAGAAGACAGACACGCTGGAAGAAGCGGACGTCATCCTCTTCAACACCTGCTCCGTGCGCGAGAAAGCGCAAGAGAAGGTGTTCTCCGAACTGGGCCGCCTGAAGGCGCTCAAGGCCGTCAAGCCGGACCTGGTGATCGGCGTGGGCGGCTGCGTGGCGAGCCAGGAAGGCGCCGCCATCGTCAAGCGCGCGCCCTATGTCGACGTGGTGTTCGGCCCGCAAACGCTGCACCGCCTGCCTGACATGATCAACCGACGCCAGCAGACCGGCCACTCGCAGGTGGACATCTCCTTTCCCGAGATCGAAAAGTTCGACCACCTGCCGCCGGCGCGCGTGGAAGGCCCGAGCGCCTTTGTCTCCATCATGGAAGGCTGCTCCAAGTACTGCAGCTACTGCGTGGTGCCCTACACCCGTGGCGAGGAAGTCTCACGCCCGTTCGAGGACGTGCTGGCGGAAGTCGCCGGGCTGGCCGAGCAAGGCGTGCGCGAAGTCACGTTGCTGGGCCAGAACGTCAACGCGTATCGCGGCGCCATGGGCGGCACCAGCGAGATCGCCGACTTCGCGCTGCTGATCGAATACGTGGCCGAGATCCCCGGCATCGAGCGCATCCGCTACACCACCAGCCACCCGAAGGAATTCACCCCGCGCCTGATCGAGATGTACGAGCGCTGCCCGAAGCTGGTCAACCACCTGCACCTGCCGGTGCAGCACGCTTCAGACCGCATCCTGATGGCGATGAAGCGCGGCTACAGCGTCCTGGAATACAAGAGCATCATCCGCAAGTTGCGCGCGCTGCGCCCGGACATGTCGCTGTCATCCGACTTCATCATCGGCTTTCCCGGCGAGACCGAGGCGGACTTTGAAAAGCTGATGGCGATGATCGAGGAGATCGGCTACGACACGTCGTTCTCGTTTATCTTCAGCCCGCGCCCCGGCACGCCGGCGGCCAACCTGGCCGACGACACGCCACACGAGGTCAAGCTGCGCCGCCTGCAGCGCCTGCAGGCCACCATCGAGGAGAACGTGCAGCACATCAGCGCCGGCATGGTCGGCTCGGTGCAGCGCATCCTGGTGGAAGGCCCGGCACGCAAGGATCCGACCGAGCTGCACGGCCGCACCGAGAACAACCGCGTGGTGAATTTCGCGCTGCCCGGCGTGCCCCAGGCCAGCCGCGACCGCATGGTCGGCGAAATGGTGGACGTGGCCATTACCGAAGCCTTCCCGCATTCGCTGCGCGGCGAAATCGTAGTGCGCCAGTAACCCACGCCCGATGCAGCTTGATGCAGCCTGATGCAGCCACTCGTACCCAGATGAAAATCCCTTCAGCCGAATTCGTCGCCCCCAAGGACGACAACACCCGCCTGCAGAACCTGTGCGGGCCGCTTGACGAGAACCTGCGCCAGATCGAGCAAGCGCTCGACGTCACCATCCAGCGCCGCGGCCATCGCATGACCGTGCGCGGCGCCTACGCCCGCGACGCCGCGGCGGCACTCGAGCGCTTCTATAACAACGCCCGCACCGCCCTGTCGATCGACGACGTGCAGCTCGGCCTGGTCGAGGCACGCCAGGTCGCCGCGCACGGCGGCTATGTCCCCGACGGCGCGAGCGCGGATACCGCCAGCGACGATGACGAATCCCCCGTGCTGCACACGCGCCGCGCGGGCCTGCACGGGCGCACACCCATGCAGCGCGACTACCTTCGCAACGTACTGGCACACGACCTCACCCTGGGCATCGGCCCGGCCGGCACCGGCAAGACCTACCTGGCGGTGGCCTGCGCCGTGGACGCGCTCGAGCGCGATTCGGTCAAGCGCATCGTGTTGACGCGACCGGCGGTGGAAGCCGGCGAGCGCCTGGGCTTCCTGCCCGGCGACCTGGCCCAGAAGATCGATCCCTACCTGCGGCCGCTGTACGACGCGCTCTACGACCTGCTCGGCTTCGACCGCACGCAGAAGATGTTCGAGCGCCAGATGATCGAGGTCGCGCCGCTGGCCTACATGCGCGGGCGCACGCTGAACCACGCCTTCATCATCTTGGACGAGGCGCAGAACACCACGCCCGAGCAGATGAAGATGTTCCTGACCCGGATCGGCTTTGGCTCCAAGGCGGTCATCACCGGCGACACCACCCAGATCGACCTGCCGCGCGGGCAGAAGAGCGGCCTGGTGGAAGCGCAGCACGTGCTGCGTGAAGTGCGCGGCGTGGCCATGACCCGCTTTACCAGCACCGACGTGGTGCGGCACCCGCTGGTGGCGCGCATCGTCGATGCCTATGACGAATATCACGCTCAACACCGAGACGCTTAATCAAACGCCCAATCGTGAACGCAAAATCCTCCTCCCCCGCCAGCCTGATCCTGTTTGACGCCGAAGGCCGCGCGCGCAAGACCCAGGCGCACGCCCTGCGCGTGCAATTGCCTGACGGCCGCAGCATCACCGTGGACCTGTCGCAAGCCGCCGAAGGCGTAGTCGCGCTGCTGGCCGAGCACACCGACGACCGCCAGCAGGCTGGCCTGCTGGTGCGCCCGGACAACCACGACGCCTTGTCGGTCGCCGTTACCGCCACGCCGACGGTCACCACCACCGGCACGCCCGCCACGCCGCCATCCCTGGAACTGGCACTGCAATATGGCGAAGGCATCAAGGGGCAGCGCGGCCTGCCGACCCAGCGCAAGGTCCAGACCTGGGCCAAGTCCGCGCTGTACGCCGATGCCACGCTGACCATCCGCTTTGTCGGCGAAGAAGAAGGGCGCAGCCTGAACCGCAGCTACCGCGGCAAGGACTACGCGACCAATGTGCTGACCTTCGCCTATGCCGAGCACGAGTCCGACCCGGTCAGCGGCGACATCGTGCTGTGCTGCCCGGTAGTGGAGCAGGAAGCCCGCGAGCAGAAAAAGTCGCTTGAAGCGCACTACGCCCACCTGATCGTGCACGGCGTCCTGCATGCGCAGGGCTACGAGCACGAGGAAGACGGCGAAGCGGAAGAAATGGAAGCCATCGAGACGGAAACGCTGCAGGCCCTAGGCTTCCCGGATCCGTACCTGGCGAACGGCAACGCCAAAATCAAAGACTAGGTGTAGCCGTGATTCCCGCCCGAAAGCGGGAATCACCCCAGCGCGATGCGAAGCGAGCCGTGTAGGTGTGCCAAGGCCGTATGGGGCGCCTCGGGATTCGGCGAAAAGAGCGGAAAAGAGGGACCCATGTCTGAGTATCGCCTTAAGGCGATGCGAGTTTGGGTCCCGGCCGCTCTTTTTGCCGAAGCCCGAGGGGGTAGTCGCCCCATCCGGCGCGCCTTTTTTGCCTACTTTTTTGGCAAGACAAAAAAGTAGGTCGCCGCCCCGCAGGGGTGGTGAAACGGCAGTTGCAGTTGCAGTTGCAGTTGCAGTTGCAGTTGCAGTTGCAGTTGCAGTTGCAGTTGCCCTTGACGTTAAGCAGCTGAAGTCGCAGTTTCAAACCTCCCCCAAACCCCGCCAAACCTCCCCCCGTCACCCCCAAATCACAGCCCCCAAACCCATTTAGTGTATCCTTCAACCGATATCCACCCCGCGCTCGTCGCGCCATGAACGACCCTTATCCCAGTTCGAAGTCAGCCGACCGTCCCCGATCCCTGCTCGAACGGCTCTCGGATTTCATCTCTCCGGAGCCCGACTCCCGTGCCGAATTGCTCGAGGTGCTCCAGGATGCGCATGCGCGCAACCTGATCGACGCCGACTCGCTTTCCATGATTGAAGGCGTGTTCCAGGTATCCGAACTCACCGCGCGCGACATCATGGTCCCCCGTGGCCAGATGGACACCGTCAATATCGCCGATGCGCCGGAGAGCTTCATCCCCTTCATGCGGCAGACAGCGCACTCGCGCTTTCCGGTCTATGAAGGCAGCCGCGACAACATCATCGGCATCCTGCTCGCCAAGGACCTCTTGCGGTATTACACCGATGAAGAGTTCGACCTGCGCGAGACCTTGCGCCCGGCTGTGTTCATTCCCGAGTCCAAGCGCCTCAATATCCTGTTGCGCGACTTCCGCATCAACCGCAACCACATCGCCATGGTGGTGGACGAGTACGGCGGCGTCGCCGGCCTGGTCACCATCGAGGACGTGCTGGAGCAGATCGTGGGCGACATCGAGGATGAATTCGACCTCGACGAAGACCATGACAACATCGTGCAGCTGCCCGATGGCAGTTGGCGCGTGCATGGACTGACCGAAATCGAGCAGTTCAACGAGACCTTCGGCACGCAATTCTCGGATCACGACGTCGATACCGTGGGCGGCTTGCTGAGCAACCACCTGGGTCACGTGCCGCATCGCGGCGAAGTGGTGGTGTTGCCGCCGATACGCTTCGAAGTCCTGCGTGCCGACGCCCGCCAGGCGCACCTGATGCTGGTGCGCCGCGAGGCCCCGCTCACCCCGCCCGACGTGGACGGCGTATGAAGCGCGTTGTCCAAGCATGGTCCGGCGCCGCAAGCGCCGGACGCGACGACGCGCGCGGCGTGAGCCTGCCCCGTCTGCTGCTGGCTGCCGTGCTGGGCGTGGCCCATACCCAGGCCTACGCGCCGCACACCTGGTGGTGGCTGCAACTGCTGTCGCTGGCGGGGCTGGTGGCACTGGTCGCCGATGCGCCGCGCACCCGTGGCGCGGCCGCCACCGGCTACGCCTTCGGCCTCGGCTGGTTCCTCTCCGGCATCTGGTGGCTCTATATCAGCATGCACGTCTATGGTGAGATGCCGGCGTGGATGGCGATGCTTGCCGTGCTGCTGTTCGGCGCCTTCCTCTCGCTCTATCCGGCGCTGGCCGCCGCCACGTGGCACTGGCTGACTGCCCGCCGTACGCGGACAACCTCGTTGGCACTGCTCGCGCCACTCGCCTTTGGGGCGGCCTGGGGACTGTCGGAATGGGTGCGCGGCGTGATCTTCACCGGCTTTCCGTGGCTCTCGAGCGGCTACGCCCATACCGATGGCCCGCTGGCCGGCTTCGCGCCGCTGGTGGGCGTCTATGGCATCGGCGCGTTGGCAGCGACCGTGGCCGCCTTGCTGGCGGCCGCCGTGCGCGGCTTTGCCCGTCGCCAGGATGAGCACGCCAACCCGCGCGGCATGCGTGCCGGCGCGATCGCCCTGGCGGCCGCCGTGGCGCTGCCGCTGGCCGGCACCGCGCTGGTGCCGATCGCCTGGACCACGCCTGCCGGCAAGCCCATTTCGGTGCGGCTGCTGCAAGGCAACGTGGCGCAGGACATCAAGTTCGAGCCGGTCGGCGTGCAGCGCTCGCTCGAGCTTTATCGTGACCTGATCACCGCCGCCCCGGCGGATCTGGTCGTGACGCCGGAGACGGCGTTCCCGGTGATCTTGCAGGACCTGCCGGTGGACATCGCCATCGCGGTGCGCGACTTCACCGTGGCTAGCGGCACCACCGTGCTGTTCGGCGCCGCCGGCGCGGATTCGCCAGTCGATTTCACCAACAGCGTCTTTGGCCTGGGCCCGCTGACCGAACGGCTGTACCGCTACAACAAGCACCACCTGGTGCCGTTCGGCGAGTTCATTCCTTTCGGCTTCCATTGGTTCGTGGACATGATGAAGATGCCGCTGGGGGATTTCCGCCGCGGCGGGCTGGACCAGACGCCGCTGCCCGTGCGCGGCATCCTGGTGGCGCCCAATATCTGCTACGAGGATCTGTTCGGCGAGGAAATCGCCGAGACGCTGCGCAGCCAGAAGGTGCCGGCCAATATCCTGGCCAACGTGACCAACCTGGCATGGTTCGGCGACACCATCGCGCTGGACCAGCATCTGCAGATCTCGCGCATGCGCGCGCTGGAAACGCGCCGGCCGATGCTGCGCTCGACCAATACCGGCATGACGGCCGTGGTAACGCCGGACGGCGTGGTGGCGGGACAACTGCCGACCTTCACCGTCGGCACGCTCACCGCCAATGTGCAGGGCACGCAGGGTTTCACCCCCTACGTGCGTTGGGGCAATGTGCCAGCGCTGGCGGCATGCCTGCTGGTGCTGGCACTGGCGGCCTGGCGCCGCCGCCGGCAAAGCTGACGGCAGTCCGGGCCGGCTTGCGCCGGCCCCATTGCCAGGCCTGCCGTCAGGCCGACGCCGCTACGGCCGAGACCAAGGCGGCGGCAATCATCACTGCAATGGCGACGAGATAAGGCTTGCGAGAAAGTAGCGACATGACCGGTGTCCCCGTAACTGGATTGATTCAAACGGTTGCGGCTGTTATGCACAGCTCTGCCTAATACTGTATACAAAAACACTAACGGCCAGTATCCGGCAGGCCTTTAGCACCCTTCGGTGTTTACCCGATTCGTTGCAAAACGCCGACACCACATGCCAGCCCCGCGGGCGGGATTGGACGCCCTGACCTATGCAAGGGCCGTGCCGATGGCTGGCGGCGGCAAAAAAACCGATAGAATTCAGGGTTTGGCACGATCTTCGTGAAGCGCCGCGGCAACTTTGCCGCCGCGCGGTCCACCCTTGCTTGCTGGCCTGCGTGCAGGCCCTTACTAGTCTTCGCCTATGCTGACCTTCCAACAAATGATCCTCACCCTGCAGGCCTACTGGGACCGGCAGGGTTGTGCACTCTTGCAACCTATCGATCTGGAGGTCGGCGCCGGCACCTCGCACGTGCACACCTTCCTGCGCGCGATCGGCCCGGAACCGTGGCGAGCCGCCTATGTGCAGCCGTCGCGCCGCCCCAAGGACGGGCGCTATGGCGAGAACCCCAACCGCCTGCAGCACTACTACCAGTACCAGGTGGTGCTCAAGCCGGCCCCCGAGAACATCCTGGAGCTGTACCTCGGCTCGCTGGAAGCGCTGGGCCTGGACCTTAAGCAAAACGACATCCGCTTCGTCGAGGACGACTGGGAGAACCCCACCCTCGGCGCCTGGGGCCTGGGCTGGGAAGTCTGGCTCAACGGCATGGAAGTCACTCAATTCACCTACTTCCAGCAGGTTGGCGGCATCGACTGCAAGCCCATCACCGGCGAGATCACCTACGGCATCGAGCGCCTGGCGATGTACCTGCAGAAGGTCGAGAACATCTATGACCTGGTGTGGACCGAGTGGGAAGAAAACGGCAAGACGCGCCGCCTGACCTACGGCGACGTCTATCACCAGAACGAAGTGGAGCAATCCACCTACAACTTCGAGCAGAGCAACACCGAGATCCTGTTCCGCCACTTCGCCGAGTACGAGTCCGAGGCCAAGCGCCTGATGGGTGCCGTCGAAGCCACGCAGCAGGACGCGCCGGCCGAAGTCGCCAAGCGCCTGGCGCTGCCGGCCTACGAGCAACTGCTCAAGGCCGCTCACACATTCAACCTGCTGGATGCGCGCGGCGCGATCTCGGTCACCGAGCGCGCGGCCTACATCGGCCGCATCCGCAACCTGTCGCGGCTGGTGGCCCAGGCCTACTACGACTCGCGCGAGTCGCTCGGCTTCCCGATGTGCGACCGCGAGGCCACCGCATGACCCGCACAGCGCGCAGCGCGCTATGCCGAGGCGCTGCCCTGGCGCTGCTGGCCTTGGGGGCGCATGGCGCCGCCCGGGCCACCGCGCCGATGCCGAGCCCGCAGGTGCTGTACCTGCCGGCCGACCTGTCCAATGTGTGCGAGGCCAATCCGCAGGCCCTGCAGCAGGCGATCGACCGGCACTGGCATGGCGCTTTCGGCCCGAACAACTCGCTGGACCAATGGACCCAGCTGGTGCGCACGTTCTCGTGCGATCTCTCGGGCTCCAAGGACCTGGGCTGGCACCGCGTGCCGCTGCGCGCCTATGAAAGCGCGATCCGCTACCCGCTCTCGTGGATTGAGACCGAGACGGTCAACGGGCGGGTGCGCAGGCAGATCAAGACGTACTACTCGGCCGCGCAGCTGCCGCCCAGGATCGACTTCTGGGTGAGCGGCCGCATCGACGAGATCCGCTACGACAAGCGGCTGCGCCGCCTCGATGCCCGTTTCTTCGCGCCCCGTCCCGCCCCCGGCGGCCGTGGCAGCAGCGCAGGCAACGGCACCAATGGCACCAGCGCAGACACGCAGTGCGTAGCAACCACGCTGCAATTCCGCCAGCAAAACGGCCTGTGGCTGTTGTCCGGCGTAGAACCTACTATTGCACCGCGCTGCTAAAGCGCAGCGCGTGCCACAACTTGTTGGAAACGATTCATGTCGCAACTCCTGACCGATTCGAACGATACGCTGCTGATCGAACTGCTCACCGAAGAGCTGCCGCCCAAGGCGCTGGCACGCTTGGGCGACGCCTTCGCGCAGGGCCTCTTCGCCGGCCTCTCCGAGCGTGGCCTGGTAGGTGACGGCGCCGCCGTGACTGCGTTCGCCACGCCGCGCCGGCTGGCGGCGCTGGTCACCAAAGTGCGCCGTAACGCGCCCGACCGCGAGCAGCGCGAGAAAGTGCTGCCGCTGACCGTGGCGCTGGACGCCAGCGGCCAGCCCACCGCCCCGCTGGCCAAGAAACTGGCCGCCCTGGCTAAATCGGTGGGCGTCGAGGCGATCGACTGGCAAACCCTGGAGCGCGCCTCCGACGGCAAGGCCGACGCCTTCTTCTACTGCTACACCGCGCGCGGCGCCGAACTGGGCGCCGGGCTGCAGGCGGCGCTGGACGACACCATCGCCAAGCTGCCCATCCCCAAGGTGATGAGCTACCAGCGCCCGGACGGCAGCACGGTGCATTTCGTGCGCCCCGCGCACGGTTTGATCGCACTGCTTGGCACCGAGGTGGTGCCGCTCAGCGTGCTGGGGCTGCAAGCGGGCCGGACCACGCGCGGCCACCGCTTCCTCTCCAGCGGCGAGATCGAGATCGCGCATGCGGGCGAATACGCCGCCGTGCTGGCGTCGCAAGGCCACGTGCTGGCCAGCTACGCGGATCGCCGCGAACGCATCCGCACCGCGCTGCTGGAGCAGGCGGGCGCCGACCAGGTCGTGATGCCCGATGCGCTGCTCGACGAAGTCAACTCGCTGGTGGAATGGCCGGTGGTCTATCCTTGCCACTTCGAGGAGGTCTTCCTCGAGGTGCCGCAGGAATGCCTGATCCTGACCATGCAGACCAACCAGAAATACTTCGCGCTGACCGATGCCGCCGGCCACCTGCGCAACCGCTTCCTGGTGGTTTCCAACCTGGCCACCGATACGCCGGAGTCCATCATCAGCGGCAACGAGCGCGTGGTGCGCCCGCGCCTGGCGGACGCCAAGTTCTTCTTCGACCAGGACCGCAAGAAGACCCTCGCCTCGCGCGTGCCGCAACTGGCCAACGTGGTCTATCACAACAAGATCGGCACGCAGCTCGACCGCGTGCAGCGCCTGCAGCAGATCGCCGGCCACATCGCCGACGCGCTGGCCGCAGCCGGCATTGCCGTGGAAAAGGCGGCCGCCATGCGTGGCGCCGAACTCGCCAAGGCCGACCTGCTGACCGACATGGTGGGCGAATTCCCGGAACTGCAAGGCACCATGGGCACGTACTACGCGCGCCACGACGACGAGGCGCAGAGCGTGGCGCTGGCCTGCTCAGAGCACTACCGCCCGCGCTTTGCCGGCGACGCCCTGCCGGGCAGCCCCGTGAGCCTGGCCGTGGCGCTGGCCGACAAGCTGGAAACGCTGGTCGGCATCTGGGGCATCGGCCTGTCGCCCACCGGCGAGAAGGACCCGTTCGCGCTGCGCCGCCACGCGCTGGGCATCCTGCGCATGCTGGTCGAAACCCCGCTGCCGCTGTCGATCGACGCGCTGCTGGAACTCACCCAGCAAGCCTTCGCCGGTGTTGCCGCGGTCAAGCCCGCACAAGCCGCGATCGCAGATTTCCTCTACGACCGCCTGCGCGGCTACCTGAAGGACAAGGGCTACACCACCCATGAGGTCGAAGCCGTGGTGAGCCTGCGCCCGCAGCGCCTGGACGACATCCTGGCCCGCCTGGAAGCGGTGCGCACCTTTGCCGCCCTGCCCCAGGCCGAGGCGCTGGCCGCGGCCAACAAGCGCATCACCAACATCCTGCGCAAGAACACCGAGCCCGTAGGCACGGTGCAGCCGGCCCTGCTCCAGGAAGCTGCCGAAAGCGCGCTGCACAAGGCGGTGGAAAGCGTGCGTCCGCAAGTGGATGCCGCCTTCGCCAATGGCGACTTCGCCACCGCGCTGCGCGACCTGGCACAACTGCGCGAAGCGGTCGACCAGTTCTTCAACGATGTCATGGTGATGGCCGAAGACCCGCAGCTGCGCGCCAACCGGCTCGCGCTGCTGGCCTCGCTGCACGTGCTGGCCAATCGCGTGGCCGACATCTCCAAGCTGGCCGCGTAAGCGGCCCGGCACCACAACGGGAAGCCATCATGCCGCAGACACCGCCCAAGCTTGTCGTGCTCGATCGCGACGGGGTCGTCAACCTCGACAGCGACCAGTTCATCAAGACACCGGACGAATGGATCCCCATCGATGGCAGCCTGGAAGCGATCGCAGCGCTCAACCAGGCCGGCTATCGCGTGGTGATCGTCAGCAACCAGTCCGGCATCGGCCGCGGCCTGTTCGAGATGAGCGCGCTCAACGCCATGCACGAGAAGATGCACAAGGCGCTGGCCAACCTGGGCGGGCGCGTCGACGCGGTCTTCTTCTGCCCGCATACGGCGGCGGACGGCTGCGATTGCCGCAAACCCAAGCCCGGCATGCTTGAGCAACTGGCGGAGCGCTTCGGCGTCGAGCTCAAGGGCGTGCCGCTGGTGGGCGACTCCCTGCGCGACCTCGAAGCCGGGCTGGCGGTAGGCTGCGCCCCGCACCTGGTGCTGACCGGCAAAGGCCCCAAGACCGAGAAAAAGGGCGGCCTGCCGCCCGGCACGCTGATCCACGACGACCTGCGCGCCTTTGCGCGCTGGCTGCTCACCGGCGATGGCGCCCCGCGCCAGGCCGGCTCCTGAACCCAACTCCCGTACCGATGATTTTTCTCCGCTCCTTGCTGTTCGCGTTGTTCCTCCTGGTACTGACGCCGCCCTATGCCTGCGCGTGCTTCATCGTCTTCCCGTTCATGAACGCCGACCGCCGCTACCGCTTCGTGCGCGGCTGGCCGCGGCTGGTGACCGGTGCGGCCGCGCTGATCTGCGGCATCCGCTACCGCTATGAGGGCCGTGAGCATTTCGATGCCATGCTCGACAAGCCGGTGGTGGTGCTGTCCAAGCACCAGTCGGCATGGGAAACCGTTGCCTACCTGGCCACCATGCCCAAGCCAATGTGCTTCGTGTTCAAGCGCGAACTGCTGATGGTGCCCTTCTTCGGCTGGGCGCTGGGCATGCTCAAGATGGTGCACATCAACCGCAAGGAAGGCACCCGTGCCTTCGCCTCGGCGGTGCGCCAGGGCCGCGAGCGGCTGGCCGAAGGCGCCTGGATCATCATGTTCCCGGAAGGCACGCGCACACCGTCGGGCCTGGAGAAAACGCGCTACAAGAGCGGCGGCGCCCGCCTTGCCGTGGAAACCGGCGCATGGGTGATCCCGATGGCGGTCAACTCCGGCCGCCTGTGGCCGCGCAACTCGTTCCTCAAGTACCCGGGCCTGATCACGGTCTCCGTCGGCGCGCCGATTTCGTCGGCCAACAAGACGGCCGACCAGGTCAATCAAGAGGTTGAGGCGTGGATCGAACAAGATATGCGTAGAATCGACGCCGAGAGCTACCGGAGCAGAACGCCCGCATGAAATTGCTGCGCCCGACCCCCGACTCCCCCGGTTCCCAGATGGAGCTGCCGCTGTCCGACGCCCTTGCAGGCGAAGACAGGGCGCCCGGCATGGTGCCAGGCGGGTTGGCGCCGGCGCAGCCCGACTCCCCGACGGCGCAGCCCTGGCCCCAGCCGCAGCCCAATGCACGACGGCTGCTGGTGGGCGAGCGCGCCGTGCACTACACGCTCAAGCGCTCGTCGCGCCGTACCATCGGCTTCACCGTGGACGACCGCGGCCTGTCCATCACGGCGCCGCGCTGGGTCACGCTGGCCGACATCGAGTCGGCCATTCTGGAAAAACAGCGCTGGATCTTCAACAAGCTGGGCGAATGGCAGCACCGCGAAGCCCGCCGCGTGCTGCCCACCGTGCAATGGCGCGACGGCGCCAGCCTGCCCTTCCTGGGCAAGCCCATCACGCTGCAGCTGGAGTCTCCCGCCGGCGTGCTGCTGTTCGATGCCGAGACCCGCATTCTTCATCTCGCGCTGCCCGTGCATGCCGACGAGCAGCAGATCAAGGATCGCGTGCAAGGCTGGCTGCAACACCAGGCACGACGCCTGCTGGCACAGCGGCTCGACATCTACGCGGAAAAGCTCGGCGTGCGGCATAGCGCGTTTGCGCTGACCTCCGCCGCCACGCGCTGGGGCAGTTGCACCGCCGACGGCAAGATCCGCCTGAACTGGCGTTTGATGCATTTTCCGCTGTCGATGATCGACTACGTGGCCGCCCATGAGCTGGCGCATCTCAAAGAGATGAACCACAGCCCGCGGTTCTGGGATACGGTGGCATCGATCTTTCCGGAGTTCCGAGATGCCCGCGCGCAATTGCGGGCCCACCCGCCCGAGTTGCTGCCCACGTTCTAGGCTGGGCCTTTGATTTAAAACGGGAAAATGGGGCACCTGTGCCAAGGCAAACCGATTGCTTCCATCCCGTTTAGAATAATCGACCTATCCCAAAACAATATCAGGCCTCTCCCGAAATGCGACTCCTCCACACCATGCTCCGCGTCGGCGACCTGCAACGCTCGATCGACTTCTACACCCGCATCCTCGGCATGCAGCTGCTGCGCGAGAGCGACAACACCGAATACAAATACCGCCTCGCCTTCGTCGGCTACGGCCCGGAATCCGAAACCGCCGTGCTCGAGCTGACCTACAACTATGGCGTGGAAAAGTACGAGATGGGCACCGCCTACGGCCATATCGCACTGGAAACCGATAACGCGGCAGCCACCTGCGAGCGCATCCGCGCCGCCGGCGGCAACGTCGTGCGCGAGGCCGGCCCGGTCAAGGGCGGCACCACGGTGATCGCTTTCGTCGAAGACCCGGACGGCTACAAGATCGAACTGATCGAGCGCAATTCCACGCGCGACGCCAGCCGTCCTTGAGGTGAGCACGCCACTGCCAAGCCGGCGCCCGCTCGACGGCACGGCCGTCACGCTGATGGTGATGCTGTGCCTGGCCTGGGGACTGCAGCAAGTGGCCATCAAGGCGACGGCGCCGCTGATGGGCGCGGTGCTGCAGGCGGGCGTGCGCTCGGCGGTGGCAGCCGTGCTGGTGTTCGGCTTTGCCGCCTGGCGCCGCACGCCGCTGTGGCAGCACGATGGCACGCTGGGTGCCGGCTTGCTGGCTGGTTTGCTATTCGGCGCCGAATTCTTCTGTATTTTTGTCGGCCTTGGCCACACCACGGCTTCGCGCATGGCCGTGTTCCTCTACACCGCACCCATCTTCACCGCGCTCGGCCTGCATCTGAGCGTGGCCGGCGAACGCCTGCGGCGCGGGCAATGGCTGGGCGTCGGGCTGGCCTTCTGCGGCATGGCGCTGGCCTTCGCCGATGGTATCGCCAAGCCGGCCGCGCATGGCGGCAGCACGTTGCTGGGCGATGCGCTCGGGATCCTGGCCGGCTTCCTCTGGGCCGCTACCACGGTGGTGGTGCGCGCCAGCCGGCTGGCTTCGGCTGCGCCCAGCAAGACGCTGCTCTATCAACTTGCGGTGTCCGCGGTGATGCTGCTGACCATGGCGCTTGCTGCCGGGCAGCATCTGCATGCGCGCGTCGACGGCATGGTGATGGCCAGCCTGTTCTACCAGTCCGTGCTGATTGCGTTCGCCAGCTACCTGACGTGGTTCTGGCTACTGCGGCAGTACCTGGCTTCGCGCTTGTCGGTGTTTTCGTTTTTGACGCCGCTGTTCGGGGTGGCGTTTGGCGTAGTGCTGATGCACGACACCGTGGGCATGCGGTTTGCGATTGCCGCGGTGCTGGTGTTGGGGGGGATTGTGTTGGTGAATCGGCGGGAGTAAATGGGGGGATGTAGCTGCAACTTGCAACTGCAACTGCAACTGAAAAATCAGCTTCAGATTCAAGGGCTTAACTGCAACGGCTTAACGTCAAGGTCAAAAGCAACTGCAGTTTCACCACGCCTGCGGCGCGGCGACCTACTTTTTTGTCTTGCCAAAAAAGTAGGCAAAAAAGGCGCGCCGGATGGGGCGACACCCCCTCGGGATTTCATGAAAAGAGCGGCCGGGACCCAAACTCGCATCGCCTTAAGGCGATACTCAGACATGGGTCCCTCTTTTCCGC
>NZ_JBFRDD010000030.1:0-102058 GCF_052113425.1 Cupriavidus sp. YAF13 | reverse complement strand
AAATGGCAAAGGAAAAGTTCTCGCGGACTAAACCGCACGTGAACGTTGGTACGATCGGTCACGTTGACCATGGTAAGACCACCCTGACGGCAGCAATTGCTACGGTGCTGGCAGCCAAGTTTGGCGGTTCGGCCAAGAAGTACGACGAAATCGACGCAGCGCCGGAAGAAAAGGCACGCGGTATTACCATCAACACCGCACACGTCGAGTACGAAACGGCTAACCGCCACTACGCCCACGTTGACTGCCCGGGCCACGCTGACTATGTGAAGAACATGATCACGGGCGCTGCGCAGATGGACGGCGCGATCCTGGTGTGCTCGGCCGCTGACGGCCCCATGCCCCAGACCCGCGAACACATCCTGCTGGCCCGCCAGGTTGGCGTGCCTTACATCATCGTGTTCCTGAACAAGTGCGACATGGTCGACGACGCCGAGCTGCTCGAGCTGGTCGAAATGGAAGTGCGCGAGCTCTTGTCCAAGTACGAGTTCCCCGGCGACGACACCCCGATCATCAAGGGTTCGGCCAAGCTGGCACTGGAAGGCGACAAGGGCGAACTGGGCGAGCAAGCCATCCTGGCCCTGGCCGAGCAGCTGGACAGCTACATCCCGACGCCGGAACGTGCCATCGACGGTACCTTCCTGATGCCGGTGGAAGACGTGTTCTCGATCTCGGGCCGTGGCACGGTTGTGACCGGTCGTATCGAGCGCGGCATCATCAAGGTTGGTGAAGAAATCGAAATCGTTGGTATCAAGCCGACGGTCAAGACCATCTGCACCGGCGTGGAAATGTTCCGCAAGCTGCTGGACCAAGGTCAAGCTGGCGACAACGTGGGTCTGCTGCTGCGCGGCACGAAGCGCGAAGACGTCGAGAAGGACAAGGAAATGGTCATGCCGGGTGACAACGTGTCGATCACGGTCAAGCTGATTGCCCCGATCGCCATGGAAGAAGGCCTGCGTTTCGCCATCCGTGAAGGCGGTCGTACCGTCGGCGCCGGCGTCGTGGCAAAGATCCTCGACTAAGCAAACTTCCTGGAGCAGGCTGGCGGTACAATACCGTCGGCTTGTTCCCATGTTCCAGGGCGCACGCCGCCCATCGCTCTTTTAAGGAAATATCATGCAGAACCAGAAGATCCGTATCCGCCTGAAGGCTTTCGACTATCGCCTGATCGACCAGTCGGCAGCCGAAATCGTGGATACCGCCAAGCGCACCGGCGCGATCGTCAAGGGCCCGGTGCCCCTGCCGACCCGTATCCAGCGCTTCGACATCCTGCGTTCGCCGCACGTCAACAAGACGAGCCGTGATCAGTTCGAGATCCGTACTCACCAGCGCCTGATGGACATCGTCGATCCTACCGACAAGACCGTTGACGCACTGATGAAGCTCGACCTGCCGGCCGGCGTCGACGTCGAAATCAAGGTGTAAGGTATTCAGCACAAGACCGCGCCAAGCGGTTTTGCGCAAACAAAAACGGCGAACTTCGGTTCGCCGTTTTTGTTTTTGCGTTCCCACCCGAACGAATGCGGCCTAAGCGGGCCCGCGCCGGCGCAGTGTTTGCCCCGGCGGTTCGCCGAAACTCTTGCGGTATTCCACGCTAAAGCGTCCCAGATGGCTGAAGCCCCAGCGCAGGGCCGCAGCCGTGACCGAGTCGATCGCCGGGTCGTTCAGCAGGTCATGGCGAACACGTTCCAGCCGCACCGCGCGCAGGTAGGCCATCGGGCTGATGCCGCGATGCTCCCGAAAGCCTGCATAGAGTCCACGCAGGCTCACACCGGCGATTTCCGCCAGCAGGGCGGGGGTCAGCGGCGCCTGCGCGTGGGCATGGATGTACTCCTCGACCTGCTTCACGTGGCGCGGCGCCAGCGGTTTGCCCCGTGCCCGCATCGCTTCGGCCAGGCTGTGAGGCTGCACAGTCAACAACGTCCCGATCACCAGCTGCTCCAGCTGGCAGGCAGTTAGCGGATGCCGCGCCGCGTCCGGCGCCAGCGCCAGCAGGTCCGCCACGTAGTGCATCAGCTGATACCAGGCCGCCAGGCGGCGCCAGCCCATCCCAAGCTCAAAGCGCAGCGGCGCCTGTGACCGATGGCCGAGGTGCGCTGCACATACCCGCTCCAGCGCACCGCGCTCCACGCGCACGATCAACTGGTCGCTATCGTGGCTCCAGCGCATCCGCACGGGGTCGCTCGGCGTGAGCACCGAGGCCAAGTCGCGGTCGGAGAGGATCTGCTGCTGGCCGCAATGGATCTGGGCATGGCCCGCCAGCGGCATCTGCACCAGCAGGAAATCATCGAGCGGCCCCGGCTCGATCTGGACCTCCGCGCCGTAAGCCAGCCGGTTGAAGGACACGGCGCCAAGCGGCGCATGATGCATGCGGGCAGCCAGCGTCGTGCCGCCGATGGTGAGCTTGTGCGGCTTGAAAACCGTACCCACCGCTGCGCGCGTCTTGGCTTGGTCGGTCGAGGCGAAGACCAGCCGGGTGGGGTCGGATAGCAGGGCGCCTGCCAGCGGCTCGGTGGCCGTGGCCGCGGGGGGCTGCGGCATTGTCTCGCTCCTCGGCGTCATTGGCGCGCCGCTTAGTACGTTGGGGCCGGCCAGCCTGCGGGCGGATTCCTTCACACCACTATAGTGGATCGCTTCCCGGCGCCCCTTGTGTGCGCCGGCATTTTCCTGCACTAATCGGATAGCCGCTGCAGCACGCGGCTAGTTTGCTGCGGTGCGGATCGCCCATGATGGAATCCAGCACGGCAGCCCCAATCCCCAAAACAAAGGAGCGCAGCCCATGGGCCAGACTATCCAGATCCACGCCGCCGACGGCGCATTCAACGCCTACCTGGCCACGCCCGCATCGGGCAAGGGACCCGGCATCGTGTTGTGCCAGGAAATCTTCGGCGTCAATGCCACCATGCGCGCCGTGGCGGACTACTACGCCGAGGAAGGCTACACGGTGCTGGTGCCGGACCTGTTCTGGCGTATCGCCCCCGGCATCGAACTGGGCGATCGCGGCGAGGACTTCCAGCGCGCCTTGGGCTTGTATCAGCGCTTCGATGAGGCCCTCGGCGTCAAGGACGTTGGTGCGGCGCTGGACGCGCTACGCGCCCGGCCTGAATGCGTGGGCCAGACCGGGGTGCTAGGTTTTTGCCTGGGTGGGAAGCTCGCCTATCTGGCTGCCTGCCGCCTGGACGGCGTGGCCTGTGCCGTAGCGTATTACGGCGTTGGCATCGAGCGCGCGCTGGATGAGGCGGCCAATATCCAGGGGCGGCTGGTGCTGCATGTGGCCGAGCGCGATGGCTTCTGCCCACCCGAGGCGCAGGCGCAGATCCGCGCAGCCCTGGGCGGCAAGGACGGCATTGAGTTGTACGTCTATCCGGGCGTGGACCACGCGTTCGCGCGCACCGGCGGCGAGCATTTCGACCATCCATCGGCGCTGATGGCGCATCAGCGCTCGATAGCCGCGCTGCGCGCGGAGATGGGCCCGCACTACGATTTCTCGGCGCTCTGGGACAAGCACTGCGAATACGAGTTTGCCACCCGCGATGTCGACGCCACGATGGCGACGATGGTGTCGGAACCCTACGTGAACCATATCCCGACCATGACTGGCGGCGTCGGCCACCGGCAGCTCAAGCGCTTCTACCAGAACCATTTCGTCAACAGCAATCCGCCCGATACCAGCCTGATTCCGCTGTCGCGCACCGTGGGCGCCAGCCAGATCGTCGACGAGATGCTGTTCTGCTTCACGCATACCTGCGAGGTCGATTGGATGCTGCCTGGCGTAGCGCCTACCGGCAAGCGGGTGGAGATCCCCCTCATCGCCATCGTCAAGTTCCGCGGCGATAAGCTCTACCACGAGCATATCTACTGGGACCAGGCGAGCGTGCTGGTGCAGATCGGCATGCTCGATCCGGCCGGCCTGCCCGTGGCCGGTGTGGAGACCGCGCGCAAGCTGCTCGACGAGACGCTGCCCTCCAACACGTTGATGGCGCGCTGGCAGGAGAGCGAAGGCAAGTAACAGCCCGTACGGGCAAGTACCACGTCATCAAAGAAAAGCAAAAGGCCGCACCCGGCATGTGCTGTCGCAAGGCGGCAGCCGGGCAGCGTCCAAGACAACCAGGAGACAGCGTCATGAAAGGACTGCGGGACAAGGTGGCCATCATCAGCGGTGGCGCTACATTGATCGGCGCGGGCGTGGCCAGCGCCTTCGTCGAGGCCGGCACGCGAGTGGCCATTCTCGACATCGATGCCGGCGCCGGCGAGCGCGCGGCTGCCGCGTTGGGCGAGCGGGCGTTGTTTGTCCACACGGACATCACCGACGATGCCCAGGTGGCTGCGGCGGTAGCGCGGGTGAGCCAGCATTTCGGTGGCGTTGACTACCTGGTCAACCTGGCGTGCACCTATCTTGACGACGGTTTCAAATCAGGACGGCGCGACTGGCTCGCGGCGCTGGACGTCAACGTGGTCTCCGGGGTGATGCTGGCGCAGGCTGTGCACCCGGCCATGCGGGCTCGCGGCGGTGGCGCCATTGTCAACTTCACCAGCATCTCCGCCAATGTGGGGCAGACGGGCCGCTGGCTCTATCCGGCGTCAAAGGCCGCCATCCGGCAGCTCACCCGCAGCATGGCGATGGATCTTGCGCCCGATGGTATCCGGGTCAACGCCGTTTCTCCCGGCTGGACCTGGTGCCGGCTGATGGACGAGGTCAGCGGCGGCAACCGTGAGCGCACCGATCGCGTGGCTGCGGACTTCCACCTCCTTGGCCGCGTTGGCGAGCCCGACGAAGTGGCCCAGGTCGTGTTGTTCCTCTGTTCCGACCACGCCAGCTTTGTCACCGGCGCGGACTATGCCGTGGACGGCGGCTACTCGGCAATGGGACCCGAGCAGAACGTGCCCGCCATTCCCAGGCTGGCCGATTGAAGCTGGCATCGAGCATCCCCCCAAAAAATCCGGGGCTTCGATTTTCATCCTGAACATCCAGTAGGAGATTGCCATGAGCCAACGCATTGCCATCGTCGGGGCGGGCCAGTCCGGCCTGCAGATGGCCCTCGGGCTGCAAGCCAAGGGCTATCGGGTCACACTGCTGACCAACCGAACGCCGGACCAGGTCAGGGCGGGCAAGGTCATGTCCAGCCAATGCATGTTCGATCGCGCGTTGCAGGCCGAGCGCGAGCTTGGACTGAACTGGTGGGACGATCTCTGCCCGCCTGTAGAAGGCATTGGCCTGGCGATTCCGCATCCGGAGCAGGCTGGCGCCAGGCTGATCGACTGGGCCGCCCGGCTCGAGCGCCCGGCGCAGGCCGTGGACCAGCGGCTCAAGATGCCAGCCTGGATGGAGGCCTTCGCCGAGCGTGGCGGCGACCTGCGCATCGCCGATGCCGGCATCGATGAGCTCGAAGCGCTGACGCTCGAGCACGATCTGGTCCTGCTCGCCGCCGGCAAAGGCGAAATCGTCAGCCGCTTCGAGCGTGACGCCGCACGCAGTCCGTTTAGCGCACCGCAACGCGCGCTGGCCTTGACCTATGTAAGCGGCATGACGCCGCGCACGCCGTATTCGCGGGTTTGCTTCAACCTGATTCCTGGCATCGGCGAGTACTTTGTCTTCCCCGCGCTCACCTTGAGCGGACCTTGCGAGATCATGGTGTTCGAGGGCATCCCCGGCGGACCCATGGACCGATGGGCCGAGGCGCGTACGCCCGAGCAGCACTTGGCGGAAAGCCTGCGCATCCTCCGCACCTGGCTGCCGTGGGAAGCGCAACGTTGTGAAAACATCACACTGACCGATGAGCAGGGCATCCTCGCGGGCCGGTTCACGCCAACCGTGCGGCATCCGATCATGACGCTGCCGTCCGGCCGGCTGGTGTTCGGCATGGCGGACGCGGTCGTGGTCAACGACCCCATTACCGGACAGGGCTCGAACAACGCCGCCAAATGCTGCAAGGTCTATCTGGAGGCGATCGTCGCGCGTGGCGATCGTGCCTTCGATGCCGCCTGGATGACGCAGACCTTCGCCAATTACTGGCAATACGCAGGCGACGTCGTGAACTGGACCAACTCGCTGCTCACGCCACCTCCGCCGCATATCCTGGCATTGCTGGGCGCGGCCGGGCAGGCGCCGGCGCTGGCCGCACGCATCGCCAACGGCTTCGACAACCCGCCAGACTTCTTCCCCTGGTGGGCCGACCCCACCGCCTGCCATCAGTTGATCGACCGGCATCTGCCGCAGGCAGCCTGAGATGGACGCCGCCTGTGCTGTGCTCGACCCCAAGGCACTGCGTCACGCTTGTGGCCGTTACGCCACCGGCGTGGCGGTCATCGGGGCCTGCGGTGCCGATGACCGCCCGATTGGCCTGACCATCAACTCCTTTGCCTCGCTATCGCTGGCGCCGCCGCTGATTCTGTGGAGCCTCGCCTTGCGTTCGCCGAACGCGGCGCGTTTCACGCCAGGGAACCCCTTCGGCGTGAGTATTCTGCGGGCGGGGCATGGCGAGCTCGCCCGGCGCTTTGCGAAACCCGCTGACGACAAGTTTGCCGGAGTCGCCCATTGGCGATGCCAGCGTGGCGTGCCTTATCTCGATGATGCCCTGGCCACCCTGGCGTGCCGGGTGGAACGCGCCGACGTTGTCGGGGATCACTTGCTGATCGTGGGTCAGGTGGAGGGGTTTGAGGTAGGGGAGGGCGAGCCGCTGGTGTTCTTTGGCGGGGAATTTGTGCAACTGGGGCGATAGAATCACGCGGAAACGCTGCAAAACAACACCGCCCCGTACGCCACCTCATAGTTGTCAATCCACGCTTGCTCTTTCCAAATCTACGCGATATAGTGTAAGGCTACCCGTTTGTCTATGGGTAGTGGGCTGGCCAGATTGGCCGCGCGCAGTCTTCTTCAGCGCAAGCCCCGCACTGCAAACACTGTTTTCGTGTATCAATCAGCCCCGGCCAATCGCAGCTGGGAATGGAGCAAACCATGAGCCTTGGCCTTGTAGGTCGCAAGGTTGGCATGACCCGTATTTTCACGGACGACGGCGATTCAATTCCCGTTACCGTGGTCGAGGTCGGCGACAACCGCGTGACACAAATCAAGACGGACGAGACCGACGGTTATACCTCGGTTCAAGTCACTTTCGGCGCACGCCGCGCTAGCCGCGTCACCAAGCCCCTGGCAGGTCACCTTGCCAAAGCTGGTGTTGAAGCTGGTGAAATCATCCGCGAATTCCGCATCGATGCCGCTAAGGCTGGCGAACTGCAACCCGGCGGCACGCTGTCGGTTGACCTGTTCGAAGTCGGTCAAAAGATCGACGTCCAGGGCGTGACCATCGGTAAGGGCTACGCCGGTACCATCAAGCGTCACCATTTCGCATCGGGTCGTGCCACCCACGGTAACTCGCGTTCGCACAACGTGCCGGGTTCCATCGGTATGGCGCAGGATCCGGGCCGTGTGTTCCCCGGCAAGCGCATGACTGGCCATCTGGGTGACGTCACCCGCACCGTCCAGAACCTGGAAATCGCCAAGATCGACGCAGAGCGCAAGCTGCTGCTGGTCAAGGGCGCCATTCCCGGCTCCAAGGGCGGCAAGGTTATCGTTACCCCGGCCGTCAAGGCCAAAGCCAAAGCTTAAGGAGCGAATCAATGGAACTCAAGCTCCTCCAGGACAATGGCCAGATCGGTGCAGGCGTTGACGCCTCGCCCGAAGTCTTCGGCCGTGACTACAACGAAGCCCTCGTTCACCAGGTCGTCGTCGCTTACCAGGCTAACGCTCGCAGCGGTAACCGTAAGCAGAAGGACCGTGAAGAGGTCAAGCACACGACCAAGAAGCCTTGGCGCCAGAAGGGTACGGGTCGCGCCCGTGCCGGTATGTCTTCCTCGCCGCTGTGGCGCGGGGGCGGCCGCATCTTCCCGAATTCGCCGGAAGAGAACTTCACGCAGAAGGTCAACAAGAAGATGTTCCGTGCCGGCATGCGCTCGATTTACTCGCAGCTCGCACGTGAAGGTCGTATCAACGTGGTGGACGGTTTCACCGTCGATGCGCCCAAGACCAAGCTCTTGGCCGACAAGTTCAAGGCCATGGGCCTGGACTCGGTGCTGATCATCACCGACAGCCTCGACGAAAACCTCTACCTGGCTTCGCGCAATCTGCCGCACGTGGCGGTTGTCGAGCCGCGCCAGGCTGACCCGCTGTCGCTCGTGCACTACAAGAAGGTGCTGGTGACCAAGGCAGCCGTCGCGCAGATCGAGGAGTTGCTGAAATGACGCAAGTAGCCAAGAACGATCATCGTTTGATGCAGGTGCTGCTCGCGCCGGTGGTTTCCGAAAAGGCAACCCTGGTCGCCGACAAGAACGAACAAGTCGTGTTCGAAGTCGCTCGCGATGCCAACAAGGCAGACGTGAAGGCGGCAGTCGAACTGCTGTTCAAGGTCGAGGTGCAGTCCGTTCAGATCCTGAACCAAAAGGGCAAGCAAAAGCGTTTTGGCCGTTTCATGGGGCGTCGCAACCACGTGAAAAAGGCTTACGTTTCGCTCAAGCCGGGTCAGGAAATCAATTTTGAAGCGGAGGCCAAGTAATCATGGCACTCGTCAAGACCAAGCCGACGTCCCCGGGCCGTCGCTCCATGGTAAAGGTTGTTAACCACAACCTGCACAAGGGCGCGCCCCACGCTCCGCTGCTGGAAAAGCAATTCCAGAAGTCGGGCCGTAACAACAACGGTCACATCACCACCCGCCACAAGGGCGGTGGTCATAAGCACCATTACCGTGTGGTCGACTTCAAGCGCAACGACAAGGACGGCATCGCCGCCAAGGTCGAGCGCCTGGAATACGATCCGAACCGCAGCGCCAATATCGCGCTGGTGCTGTTCGCCGACGGCGAGCGCCGCTACATCATTGCCACCAAGGGCATGGTAGTTGGCCAAGCGTTGATGAACGGCTCGGAAGCTGCGATCAAGTCGGGTAACAACCTGCCGATCCGCAACATTCCGGTTGGTACCACCATCCACTGCGTGGAAATGCTGCCGGGCAAGGGCGCTCAGATCGCTCGCGCCGCTGGCGGTTCCGCTGTGCTGCTGGCTCGTGAAGGCATCTACGCTCAGGTTCGCCTGCGCTCCGGTGAAGTGCGTCGCGTTCACATCGAATGCCGCGCCACCATCGGTGAAGTCGGTAACGAAGAGCATAGCCTGCGCGTCATCGGCAAGGCCGGTGCAAATCGTTGGCGCGGTATCCGCCCGACGGTTCGCGGCGTTGTGATGAACCCGGTGGACCACCCGCACGGTGGTGGTGAAGGCAAGACCGCTGCTGGTCGTGACCCCGTTTCGCCGTGGGGTACCCCGGCTAAGGGTTACCGTACCCGCAGCAACAAGCGCACTGCCAGCATGATCGTGCAGCGCCGCCACAAGCGTTAATCGGTAGGTAGGAGCCTAGACATGACACGTTCCGCAAAAAAGGGTCCGTTCTGTGACGCCCACCTGCTGAAAAAGGTGGAAGCGGCCTCAGCCGGCAAGGACAAGAAGCCCATCAAGACTTGGTCGCGTCGCTCGACCATTCTGCCGGACTTCATCGGCCTGACGATCGCCGTACATAACGGCCGTCAACACGTGCCGGTGTATGTTTCGGAAAACATGGTTGGCCACAAGCTCGGTGAATTTGCGCTCACGCGTACGTTCAAGGGCCACGCGGCTGACAAGAAAGCGAAGAGGTAAGGTGCCATCATGGAAGTGAAAGCGATTCATCGCGGTGCCCGCATCTCCGCCCAGAAAACGCGCCTGGTCGCTGACCAGATCCGCGGTCTGCCGATCGAACGCGCGCTCAACGTCCTGACGTTCAGCCCGAAAAAGGCGGCCGTCATCGTGAAGAAGGTGGTCGAATCGGCCATCGCCAACGCCGAGCACAACGAAGGCGCCGACATCGACGAACTGAAGGTCAAGACCATCTTCGTCGACAAGGCAACCTCGCTCAAGCGTTTCACGGCACGAGCAAAGGGCCGCGGCAACCGCATCGAGAAACAAACTTGTCACATCACTGTGACGCTCGGCAACTAAGGAGTCACGATGGGACAGAAGATTCATCCGACTGGCTTCCGTCTGGCCGTCAGCCGTAACTGGGCTTCGCGTTGGTACGCCAACAACACGAAGTTCGCCGGCATGCTGAAGGAAGACATCGAAGTTCGCGAGTTTCTGAAGAAGAAGCTCAAGAACGCTTCGGTTGGCCGCGTCGTGATCGAGCGCCCCGCCCGCAATGCACGTCTCACCATTTATAGCTCGCGTCCGGGCGTGGTGATCGGCAAGAAGGGTGAGGATATCGAACTGCTCAAGGCCGAGCTGCAACGCCGCATGGGTGTGCCCGTGCACGTGAACATCGAGGAAATCCGCAAGCCGGAAACCGATGCGCAGCTGATCGCCGACTCGATCACCCAGCAGCTCGAGCGCCGTATCATGTTCCGCCGCGCAATGAAGCGCGCGATGCAGAACGCGATGCGCCTCGGTGCCCAGGGCATCAAGATCATGAGCGCTGGTCGTCTGAACGGCATCGAAATCGCTCGTACCGAGTGGTATCGCGAAGGTCGTGTGCCCCTGCACACCCTGCGCGCSGACATCGACTACGGCTTCTCCGAAGCAGAAACCACCTACGGCATCATCGGTGTCAAGGTGTGGGTCTACAAGGGTGATCACCTCGGCCGCAACGATGCGCCGGTAGTGGAAGAGCCGCAAGACGATCGTCGTCGTCGCCCGGGTGGTCGTCCTGATGGTCGTCGCCGTGAAGGCGAAGGCGGCCGTCCGGGTGGCAACCGCCGCGGTGGCGCGGGTGCCGGTGCAGGTCGCCGCGCTCCTGGCGCAGATGCGAAGAGTGGAGAATAACGATGCTGCAACCTAAGCGCAGAAAATACCGCAAGGAGCAGAAAGGCCGCAACACGGGTAAGGCTACCCGTGGCAACGCCGTGTCTTTCGGCGAATTCGGCCTGAAGGCGATGGGCCGTGGTCGTCTGACGGCTCGTCAGATCGAGTCGGCACGTCGTGCGATGACCCGTCACATCAAGCGTGGCGGCCGCATCTGGATCCGGATTTTCCCGGACAAGCCGATCTCGAAGAAGCCCGCCGAAGTCCGTATGGGTAACGGTAAGGGTAATCCGGAATACTACGTGGCAGAAATCCAGCCGGGCAAGATGCTGTACGAAATGGATGGCGTGACGGAAGAGCTGGCTCGTGAGGCGTTCCGCCTCGCGGCCGCCAAGCTGCCGATCGCCACCAATTTCGTGGTGCGCCAGGTCGGGACGTAAGGAGAGCAGGGATGAAAGCATCCGAACTTCGCGGCAAAGATGCCGCAGGGCTGAACCAGGAGCTCTCCGAGCTGCTGAAGGCCCAATTTAGCCTGCGCATGCAAAAGGCCACCCAACAGCTGCAGAACACCAGCCAGCTGAAGAAGGTGCGCAAGGACATCGCGCGGGTGCAAACCGTGCTGAACGAAAAGGCGACCTCGAAATGACTGAAACTGCACAAACGGAATCGTCGCTTCGCCGCACGCTGGTCGGTCGGGTAGTTAGCGACAAGATGGACAAGACCGTCACGGTCTTGATCGAAAACCGCGTCAAGCATCCTCTGTACGGCAAGTACGTGCTGCGTTCCAAGAAGTACCACGCACACGACGAAGCCAACCAGTACAAGGAAGGCGACAAGGTCGAGATCCAGGAAACGCGTCCGCTGTCGCGGACCAAGTCCTGGGTGGTTTCCCGTCTGGTCGAAGCTGCGCGCGTCATCTAAAAAACCACACGGTTTTCGGTTGACTTGCGAGTCCAGGGTTATGTGCTATAATCCTGGACTTCCGCTTTGTTGCATTCGCCTTAGTTGTATCACCCCGGCGAATCGGTGAAGCGAACCTAGCCGAGCGGCTCCTGATTAACCATGTTCAGGCCGCCTGGTAACTACCGACTTCAAAGTTGATCAACCCAAACGGTTGCTGGCGCAAAGCCAGGGGCTGACGGGACCAAGACTGACCGGCGGGCGTTGCCCGGTGGATTAAGTTGGGAAGATAACACCATGATTCAGACAGAAAGCCGGCTCGAAGTAGCCGATAACACTGGTGCGCGCGAAGTTCTGTGCATCAAAGTGCTGGGTGGGTCCAAGCGCCGCTATGCGAGCGTGGGCGACATCATCAAGGTGACCGTTAAGGACGCAGCGCCGCGCGGTCGCGTGAAAAAGGGCGATATTTACAACGCCGTCGTCGTGCGCACCGCCAAGGGCGTGCGTCGCGCTGATGGTTCGCTCGTCAAGTTCGACAGCAATGCCGCTGTCTTGCTGAACACCAAGCTCGAGCCGATCGGCACCCGTATTTTCGGGCCGGTGACTCGTGAACTCCGTACCGAGCGCTTCATGAAGATCGTGTCGCTCGCGCCGGAAGTGCTGTAAGGAGCCGCCATGAACAAGATTCGTAAAGGCGACGAAGTCATCGTCCTGACCGGAAAAGACAAGGGCAAGCGCGGCACCGTGCAAGCCATGCTCGGCGAGAAGGTTGTGGTGGAAGGCGTCAACGTTGCTAAGAAGCACGCACGCCCGAACCCGATGCTGGGCACCACCGGTGGTGTGGTCGACAAGGTCATGCCGCTGCATATTTCTAACGTTGCGCTCGTGGATGCCAATGGCAAGCCGTCGCGCGTCGGTATCAAGGTGGAAGACGGCAAGCGTGTACGCGTGCTGAAGACCACCGGTGCCGTCGTGGCAGCTTGATTCTGGGCACAGATAGGAGTTGAGCATGACTGCACGTCTGCAAGAGTTTTACAAAGAACAAGTAGTACCGAAGCTGATCGAACAGTTCGGCTTCAAGTCGGTCATGGAAGTGCCGCGCATCACCAAGATCACCCTGAACATGGGCCTTGGCGAAGCCATCAATGACAAGAAAGTCATTGAGCTGGCCGTGGGCGACCTGACCAAGATCGCCGGCCAAAAGCCGGTGGTGACCAAGGCCAAGAAGGCAATCGCCGGCTTCAAGATCCGCCAGGGCTATCCCATCGGCGCGATGGTGACGCTGCGCGGCGAACGCATGTTCGAATTCCTGGATCGTCTCGTGACCGTGGCCCTGCCGCGCGTGCGTGACTTCCGTGGTGTTTCGGGCCGCTCGTTCGATGGTCGTGGCAACTACAACATCGGTGTGAAAGAGCAGATCATTTTCCCCGAAATTGAGTACGACAAGATCGAYGCMCTGCGTGGTCTGAACATCAGCATCACGACGACGGCSAAGAMYGACGAGGAAGCCAAGGCACTCCTCGCAGCATTCAAGTTCCCGTTCCGTAATTAAGGGGTAACCGTGGCTAAATTGGCTCTGATTGAACGTGAGAAGAAGCGCGCTAGGCTCGTGGCAAAGTATGCCGACAAGCGTGCAACCCTCAAGGCCATTATCGACGACCAAGAGAAGTCGGAAGAAGAGCGTTATAGCGCGCGTCTCGAGCTGCAGCAGCTCCCGCGCAACGCGAACCCGACTCGCCAGCGTAACCGCTGCGCGATCACCGGTCGTCCCCGCGGTACCTTCCGCAAGTTTGGCCTGGCGCGTAATAAGATCCGTGAAATCGCCTTCCGTGGCGAAATCCCGGGTCTGACGAAAGCCAGCTGGTAATTACG
The DNA here is from genome assembly GCF_052113425.1 of Cupriavidus sp. YAF13. Lineage (NCBI taxonomy): Bacteria > Pseudomonadati > Pseudomonadota > Betaproteobacteria > Burkholderiales > Burkholderiaceae > Cupriavidus > Cupriavidus sp. YAF13. The sequence continues at coordinate 88,473 of NZ_JBFRDD010000030.1, read as the reverse complement.
CACAGGCTACAGGAGAAACAGTATGAGCATGAGCGATCCTATCGCCGATATGCTGACGCGCATCCGCAACGCCCAAGGCGTGCAGAAAGTGTCGGTTGTCATGCCGTCGTCGAAGCTGAAAGTGGCAATCGCCAAGGTCCTTAAGGACGAAGGCTACATCGACGACTACGCCGTGAAAGAAGAAGGCGGCAAGGCACAACTGAGCATCGGTCTGAAGTACTACGCTGGCCGTCCGGTCATCGAGCGCATTGAACGCGTCTCGAAGCCTGGTCTGCGCGTGTACAAGGGCCGCAGCGACATCCCCCAAGTGATGAACGGCCTCGGCGTCGCAATCATCTCGACCCCCCAGGGTCTGATGACCGATCGCAAGGCACGTGCCACTGGCGTGGGCGGCGAAGTTCTTTGCTACGTCGCGTAAGGAGTAGACCATGTCCCGTGTAGGTAAGGCTCCCATCGCGCTGCCCAAAGGCGCAGAAGTCAATGTGGCGGCTGGCGTGCTCTCCGTTAAGGGCCCGCTCGGCACGCTGACGCAGCCGATTCACAGCCTGGTCAAGGTCAATGTCGAAAACGACACGCTGACCTTTGCTCCGGTCGATGAATCGCGCGAAGCAAACGCACTGCAGGGCACCATGCGCGCCCTGGTGGCCAATATGGTCAAGGGTGTAACCGCCGGTTTCGAGCGCAAGCTTAACCTGGTCGGCGTGGGCTACCGTGCCCAGCTGCAAGGTACTGCGCTGAAGCTCCAGCTTGGTTTCTCGCACGACGTGATCCATGCGATGCCGGAAGGCGTGACGGCGGCAACGCCCACGCAGACCGAGATCATCATCAAGGGTGCGGACAAGCAGAAAGTCGGTCAGGTGGCTGCGGAAGTCCGCGCGTACCGTCCGCCTGAGCCCTATAAGGGCAAGGGCGTTCGCTACTCGGACGAGCGCGTCATCCTGAAGGAAACCAAGAAGAAGTAAGGGGTGCAATCATGAACAAGAAAGACGCTCGTTTGCGCCGTGCACGTCAGACCCGCGCCAAAATCGCGGAGTTGAAGATCAATCGTCTGACCGTGTTCCGTACGAATTCGCATATTTACGCCCAGGTCTACTCGCCGTGCGGCACGCAAGTGCTGGCATCGGCTTCGACCGCCGAGGCAGAAGTGCGCAAGGAACTGACTGGCAGCGGTGCTACCGCAGCCGCCGCGACCCTGATTGGCAAGCGCATCGCCGAAAAGGCGAAGGCAGCTGGCGTGGAAACCGTTGCGTTCGATCGCGGCGGCTTCCGCTTCCATGGTCGCGTGAAGGCACTGGCTGACGCAGCACGCGAAGCCGGCCTTAAGTTCTAAGCGCACACAGAGAGATACGTCATGGCAAAAATGCAAGCAAAAGTCCAGCAGGACGAACGCGACGACGGCCTCCGCGAGAAGATGATCTCGGTCAACCGTGTCACCAAGGTGGTGAAGGGTGGCCGGATTCTCGGTTTCGCTGCGCTGACCGTGGTTGGTGACGGCGATGGCCGCATCGGCATGGGCAAGGGCAAGGCTAAGGAAGTGCCGGTTGCAGTTCAGAAGGCAATGGACGAAGCCCGTCGCAAGATGGTCAAGGTCTCGCTGAAGAACGGCACGCTGCAACACGAAGTCGTTGGCAAGCACGGCGCCGCCAAGGTGCTGATGATGCCCGCCAAGGAAGGTACCGGCGTGATCGCTGGTGGCCCGATGCGCGCGATTTTCGAAGTGATGGGCGTGACCAACGTCGTGACCAAGTCGCACGGCTCGACCAATCCGTACAACATGGTTCGCGCCACGCTGGACGGTCTTCAAAAGATGAGCACGCCGGGCGAGATCGCCGCAAAGCGTGGCAAGTCTGTTGAAGACATCCTCGGTTAAGGAGTCGGACGAAATGTCGCAACAAACCGTAAAAGTGCAACTCGTGCGCAGCCTGATCGGCACGCGTGAGGATCATCGCGCCACCGTCCGTGGCCTGGGCCTGCGCCGCATCAATTCGGTGTCGGAGCTGCAGGACACGCCCGCCGTGCGCGGCATGATCAACAAGGTCTCGTACCTGGTCAAGGTTCTGGCCTGAGTCCCGGGACACGGAGAGCAAGATGCAACTCAACAACCTGAAACCGGCCGACGGTTCGAAGCACGCTAAGCGTCGCGTCGGCCGCGGTATCGGCTCCGGCCTGGGCAAGACTGCCGGTCGTGGTCACAAGGGTCAGAAGTCGCGTTCGGGCGGCTTCCACAAGGTCGGCTTCGAAGGCGGTCAAATGCCGCTGTATCGTCGCCTGCCGAAGCGTGGCTTCACGTCGCTAACGAAGGCCTTCAACGCCGAAGTGACCCTGCGTGATATCGAGCGCCTGGAAGCTACCGAGGTGGACCTGCTGGTTCTGAAGCAGGCTGGCCTGGTGGCTGAGCTGGTCAAGAGCGCCAAGGTCATCAAGGCTGGTGAACTGACCCGCAAGGTTACGATCAAGGGTCTGGGCGCCACCGCTGGCGCCAAGGCTGCGATCGAAGCCGCCGGCGGTCAGATCGCGGCGTAATTTAGCAGCAGATTTCGCAGCATAGGCGAGTCACAGTCGGAGCATCGTTTGGCCACGGCGAAACCCAATGCAAGCACGCAAGCCAAGAACACGGCGAAGTACGGCGACCTGAAGCGCCGGCTGATGTTCCTGGTGCTGGCCCTGATCGTGTACCGCATCGGAGCGCATATTCCGGTGCCGGGAATCGATCCGGAACAGCTTGCGAAGCTTTTCCAGAGTCAGTCAGGTGGCATCCTCGGGATGTTCAACCTGTTCTCGGGCGGTGCACTGTCGCGCTTTACCGTCTTCGCGCTCGGCATCATGCCGTACATCTCGGCGTCGATCATCATGCAATTGCTGACGATCGTGCTGCCGCAGTTGGAGTCGTTGAAGAAGGAAGGGCAGGCGGGTCAACGCAAGATCACGCAGTACACGCGCTACGGCACGGTGGTTCTGGCCACTTTCCAGGCGCTGTCGATTGCAGTCGCGCTGGAATCTCAGCCTGGTCTGGTGATTGATCCGGGGCTGATGTTCCGGGCTACGGCAGTGATCACGCTGGTGACCGGTACGATGTTCCTGATGTGGCTGGGTGAGCAGATCACCGAGCGGGGTCTGGGCAACGGTATCTCGATCATCATCTTCGGCGGTATCGCAGCGGGCTTGCCCAACGCGATCGGCGGGCTCTTCGAACTGGTTCGTACTGGTTCCATGAGCATCATTGCTTCGATCCTGATCGTGGCAATCATCGCCGGTGTTACCTTCGCCGTGGTGTTTGTCGAGCGTGGCCAGCGCAAGATCCTGGTGAACTATGCCAAGCGTCAGGTCGGCAACAAGGTGTATGGCGGTCAATCGTCGCACCTGCCGCTGAAGCTGAACATGGCAGGGGTGATTCCGCCGATCTTCGCATCGTCGATCATCTTGTTCCCGGCGACCATCGCGGGCTGGTTCACGTCTGACTCGACGAGCGCTGCCGGCCGGTTCATCAAGGACCTGGCTGCGACGCTTTCGCCGGGACAGCCGGTCTACATCCTGCTGTACGCTGCTGCAATTATATTTTTCTGCTTCTTCTATACGGCTCTTGTGTACAACAGCCGGGAAGTCGCGGACAACCTGAAGAAAAGCGGTGCCTTCATTCCGGGCATTCGTCCGGGCGAGCAGACGACGCGCTACATCGACAAGATTCTTGTCCGTCTGACGCTGGCTGGTGCGATCTACATCACACTGGTCTGCCTGTTGCCGGAATTCCTGGTACTGCGCTGGAACGTTCCGTTCTATTTTGGCGGAACCTCGTTGCTGATCATCGTGGTCGTCACGATGGACTTCATGGCCCAGGTCCAGTCCTATGTCATGTCGCAGCAATATGAGTCCCTGCTGAAGAAAGCGAATTTCAAGGGTAATCTGACCTTGCGCTGAAGCCGGGTCGGTACAGGCTAGGTATGGCAAAAGACGACGTCATCGAGATGCAGGGGGAGGTCCTGGAAAACCTCCCCAACGCGACGTTCCGCGTCAAACTGGAAAACGGCCATGTGGTGCTGGGCCATATCTCCGGCAAGATGCGAATGAACTACATCCGGATTCTTCCGGGTGATCGGGTGACGGTTGAACTGACCCCATATGATCTGTCACGCGCGCGCATCGTCTTTCGGACGAAGTGAAGCGAACAGGAATTGAAGGAAGAGGAAAATCATGAAAGTGCTGGCTTCTGTTAAGCGCATTTGCCGCAACTGCAAAGTTATCAAGCGCAACGGTGTCGTGCGCGTGATCTGCTCGTCGGATCCCCGCCACAAGCAACGCCAAGGCTAATCGGAAAGAGGATTGACGAATGGCACGTATCGCAGGGGTTAACATCCCGAACCATAAGCATACCGAGATTGGCCTGACGGCTATTTACGGTATCGGCCGCTCGCGCGCCCGCAAGATTTGCGTGGCCACCGGCGTTCCCTTTGACAAGAAGGTCAAGGACCTGACCGACGGCGACCTGGAAAAGCTTCGTGACGAAGTAGCCAAGGCCACGGTTGAGGGTGACCTGCGTCGTGAAACCACGATGAACATCAAGCGTCTCATGGACCTTGGTTGCTATCGTGGCGTCCGTCACCGCAGGGGTCTCCCGATGCGCGGTCAGCGCACCCGCACCAACGCCCGTACCCGCAAGGGTCCGCGTAAGGCCGGCGTGGCTCTGAAGAAGTAAAGCCGAAGGCAGAGGAAGAAACTAATGGCAAAAGGTCCGAATAACGCCGCCCAGCGCGCGCGTAAGAAGGTCAAGAAGAACGTTGCCGACGGCATTGCGCACGTCCACGCTTCGTTCAACAACACCATCATCACGATCACCGACCGTCAGGGCAACGCCCTGGCATGGGCAACCTCGGGTGGCCAGGGCTTCAAGGGTTCGCGTAAGTCGACGCCCTTCGCAGCTCAGGTTGCTGCAGAGAACGCCGGCCGCGTGGCGCAAGACCAGGGTATCAAGAACCTGGACGTGCGCATCAAGGGCCCCGGCCCTGGCCGTGAATCGGCTGTGCGCGCGTTGAACGCGCTCGGCATCAAGATCTCGATTATCGAAGACGTGACGCCAGTGCCGCACAACGGCTGCCGTCCGCCCAAGCGTCGTCGGATCTAAGCGCCGGTGTGATACCCGGGCCGCGGGTGAGGTCTTCCTCGCCCTCTGCCCGGTGTGGTAACATCGCACGTTGACCTGCTGCATATGCTATGCAGCAGGTTTTCGTTTTGCGATTTTGTGTCTGGCGCTTGGCCTGCTGGTCTGTCGCCTGGTGCAAGTAGTCAGTCAAATGCTTTTGCGCGTGCCCTTATGGGAATGCGCTGGATAAGCCCACCGTCTGCCACTCACGCGTCCCTCGAACGGACGGAGAAGGCGGACTCGCGGCGCGTCAATCAAGGCGCCGCGATCGATCAGGAAGGAAGATAAAGTGGCACGTTATATCGGCCCGAAGGCCAAACTCTCCCGCCGTGAAGGTACCGACCTGTTCCTGAAGAGCGCACGCCGCTCGCTTGCAGACAAGTGCAAGCTGGACAGCAAGCCGGGCCAGCACGGCCGCACCTCGGGTSMRCGCACYTCCGACTACGGCMWCCAACTGCGCGAAAAGCAGAAGGTCAAGCGTATCTATGGCGTGCTCGAGCGCCAGTTCCGCCGCTACTTCGCTGAAGCCGACCGCCGCAAGGGCAACACCGGCGAGAAGCTGCTGCAACTGCTGGAATCGCGCCTGGACAACGTCGTGTACCGCATGGGCTTTGGCTCGACCCGCGCTGAAGCGCGCCAGCTGGTGTCGCACAAGGCGATCCTGCTGAACGGTCAAGCCCTGAACGTGCCGTCGGCGCAAGTCAAGGCTGGTGACGTCATCACCATCCGCGAGCAGTCGAAGAAGCAAGTCCGTATCGCCGAAGCGCTGTCGCTGGCTGAGCAATCGGGTTTCCCGGCATGGGTTGCCGTGGACGCGAAGAAGTTCGAAGGCACCTTCAAGCAAGTGCCGGATCGCGCCGATATCTCGGGTGACATCAACGAAAGCCTGATCGTCGAATTGTATTCGCGTTAATCACTCGAATTCTGACCGACACCATCGAACGGCCAGAGGCTTGCGTTTCCCGCCAAGCTTCACATTCAGCCCGACGCGCTGCCGCGCGTCGGGCTTATTGCCCATCGTGCGATGGGATTTTCAGGTTCCAAACGTCAGCCTTATCGGTGTAACGAGCCGAGGGTATTGAAAAGGACAACCTAATGCAAACAGCACTACTCAAGCCTAAAATTATTGCCGTGGAGCCGCTCGGCGACCATCACGCGAAGGTCGTGATGGAGCCGTTCGAGCGTGGCTATGGCCATACGCTCGGTAACGCCCTGCGTCGCGTGCTGCTGTCGTCGATGGTCGGTTATGCCCCGACCGAAGTCACGATCGCTGGGGTGGTCCATGAGTACTCCACCATCGATGGCGTGCAGGAAGACGTAGTCAACCTGCTGCTGAATCTGAAGGGTGTGGTCTTCAAACTGCACAACCGCGACGAAGTCACGGTCTCGCTGCGCAAGGAAGGCGAAGGCGTTGTGACGGCCGCGGATATCGAGCTGCCCCACGATGTCGAGATCATCAACCCCGGCCACGTGATCGCTCACCTGTCGGCCGGTGGCAAGCTCGATATGCAGATCAAGGTCGAACAAGGCCGTGGTTATGTGCCGGGCAACGTGCGTAAGTTCGGCGACGAAGCAGGCAAGGTCATTGGCCGCATCGTGCTGGACGCTTCGTTCTCGCCGGTGCGCCGCGTTTCGTACGCAGTCGAATCGGCTCGTGTGGAACAGCGTACCGACCTCGACAAGCTGGTGATGAACATCGAAACCGACGGCGTGATTTCGCCCGAAGAAGCGATTCGTCAATCGGCGCGCATCCTGGTCGACCAGCTGTCGGTGTTCGCCGCGCTGGAAGGCACCGAGTCGTCGGCGGAAGCCGCTTCGAGCCGTACGCCGCAGATCGATCCGATCCTGCTGCGTCCGGTCGACGACCTGGAGCTGACCGTGCGTTCGGCCAACTGCCTGAAGGCCGAAAACATTTACTACATCGGCGACCTGATCCAGCGCACCGAGAATGAGCTGCTCAAGACCCCGAACCTGGGTCGCAAGTCGCTCAACGAAATCAAGGAAGTGCTGGCTTCGCGCGGCCTGACCCTCGGCATGAAGCTCGAGAACTGGCCGCCCGCAGGGCTGGAGAAGTAATAGCCGGGCGCGGTGGCGGGCTTGTCCAGCCGCCGCGCCAGGTCATCGCGGCGACCGGCATGTGCCGGCTGCCTTAATAGACTACCGGCCCGCGCCGAACCGGAGATTGCTCCGGCCAAGCGATAGAAGAGCTGGTCAAACATTGCAATAAAGGAATCATCATGCGTCACCGTCATGGTTTGCGGAAACTGAACCGCACCTCGTCGCACCGCCTCGCGATGCTGCGCAACATGTCCAACTCGCTGTTCCAGCACGAGCTGATCAAGACCACCCTGCCCAAGGCCAAGGAACTGCGCAAGGTTGTCGAGCCCCTGATCACGCTGGCCAAGAAGGACACCGTTGCCAACCGCCGCCTGGCTTTCGCCCGTCTGCGCGACCGCGACATGGTCACCAAGCTGTTCAACGAACTCGGCCCGCGTTACAACGCGCGTCCGGGTGGCTACACCCGTATCCTGAAGTTCGGTTTCCGTCAGGGCGACAATGCGCCGATGGCGCTGGTCGAACTGGTTGACCGCCCGGAAATCACCGAAGCGCCGGCTGAAGAAGCAGGCGAATAAGGTTGATCCCGTCCCGGCCCGCTTGCGACTTTTGGTCGCGGCGAGCCGCGCGGACACCGCTTACAATCGAGCCAGGCTATATGCCTGGCTCTTTTGTTTTCCGGGGCCGCTACGCCGGAGTCTGGCCGCCGGGCAGCCTGTGGCCTGGGAGGACGATCTGATGAGCGAAGCAATATTGGTGATGACATCGCTGCCGGACGCCGAGTCCGCAGGGCGTGTTGCTAGGGCCGTGCTGGAGTCGAGGTTGGCGGCATGCGTGAACCGGCTGGCGCCGTGCGAGTCCGAGTATTGGTGGCAAGGTGAGATCGAAAGCGCACGCGAGTGGCCGCTGATGATCAAGACCACCCAGGAGCGTTACGCCGCGCTGGAAGCCGCGATTCGGCTCGCGCACCCCTACGAGGTGCCTGAGATCGTCGCGATGCCGCTGGTTGCGGGATTCGCGCCTTATCTGGCCTGGGTGGCGCACGAAACCCGAACGGCCACAGACGAAGGCGACAGTGCGTAAGGATGGCGGCCGCTGCGCCGACTTACACTGATGCTGGCAATACAGCACTGCGCCCCGGGGACCGGCGCTATGATGCGAGCGCAATGCGGATACGACGAATGACATTTCAAAGGCAGGGCATGAGTTTCGGTGCGGGCGCGAGCGCCTCGGACGGTTGGGGGGCTGGGCAAGCCGTGCGGCATAGTGCCGCAGTGCGGCTGCTAATCATGCTGCTGGCCTCACTCTGGCTGTGCCTCGGCGGCATGGCGCATGCCGCCGCCGACGACTTCTTGCCGCCGGAACAGGCCTTCCGGTTTGCTGCCCATCAGGTCGATGCGAAGACGATCGAGGTTCGCTTCGACGTGGCGGATGGCTATTACCTCTACCGCGATCGCTTTGCCTTTGCGGCGCAGCCTGCGTCCGTCAAGCTGGGTGCGCCGGTGTTCCCGCCCGGCAAGGTCAAGTTCGACGAGACGTTCGGCAAGGAGATGGAAACCTATCACGGCGGGCTGACCATCCGCGTACCGGTGGAGTCTGCCCCGGCCGACGGCAAATGGTCGCTGGTGGTGACTTCCCAGGGCTGTGCCGACAAAGGCCTGTGCTATCCGCCGCAGGAAAGCGTGTTCAAGGTCGGCGGTGGTGCGCTTGACGGACTGTTCGGCAAGCGGGTACCGGCGGATTCCAGCAGCATCGGCAACAGCCCGGCCGCAGCAAGCGGCGATGCAGCCGGCCTCTCCCCCGCCCTGCCGGCCCCCACAGCCGATGAGAACGACCGCATCGCCGGCGCCCTGGCCAGCCGCAACCTTGGCGTGATCGCCGCGCTGTTCTTCGGCCTGGGCCTGCTGCTGACCTTCACGCCATGCGTGTTGCCGATGGTGCCCATCCTGTCGTCGATCGTGGTGGGCGAGCACGTTACGCGCAAGCGCGCCTTGCTGGTATCGCTGTCCTATGTGCTCGGCATGGCAGTGGTCTACACGGGGATCGGCGTGGCGGCGGGGCTGCTTGGTGAGGGCCTCTCAGCGGCGCTGCAGGCGCCGTGGATGCTGGTTGCCTTTGCGCTGCTGATGGTGGCGCTGTCGCTGTCCATGTTCGGTCTCTATGAGCTGCAGCTGCCGCAGCACTGGCAGACCCGGCTGACGGCATCGTCCAACCGCCGCCAGGGCGGGCAGCTTGCTGGTGCCGCAGCCATGGGCGCGATCTCCGCGCTGATCGTCGGGCCATGCGTGACGGCGCCACTGGCCGGCGCGCTGGCCTATATCGCGCGCACCGGCGATGCCGTGGTCGGCGGCGGCGCGTTGTTTGCCATGGCGCTCGGCATGGGCGTGCCGCTGGTGCTGGTGGGCGTGGGGGCGGGCAACCTGCTGCCGCGCGCCGGACGCTGGATGGAGACGACCAAGCGCTTCTTTGGCTTCCTGCTGCTGGGCGTGGCGCTCTGGATGGTGAGCCCGGTGTTGCCTGCGTGGGCGCTGATGGCGGGCTGGGCTGCGCTGCTGCTGGTCGGCGCGGTCTTCCTCAGCGCCTTCGATTCACTCGGCCCCGATGCGCATGGGCTGGCCAGGGTAGGCAAGGGCCTGGGCCTGCTGGCGGCGCTGGCAGGCGCCATCCTCCTGGTCGGGCTGGCATCCGGCGGCCGGGATCCCCTGCAGCCGCTGGCACACCTGAGCGCCGCGCGCTTGGCGCCGGAGGCGGCGGCCGGCGGCACTTCCGACGTGCGGTTCGAGCGCGTGCGCTCGATTGCGGAGCTCGATGCACGCGTGGCGCAGGCCGCAGCCGCCGGCAAGCCGGTGCTGCTCGATTTTTATGCGGACTGGTGCGTGAGCTGCAAGGAGATGGAGCGCTTCACATTTACCGATGAGCGTGTGCGGGCGCGGCTGTCCGAGGTCGTGATGCTGCAGGCGGATGTCACCCGGAACAACGCCGATGACCGCGCGCTGCTCAAGCGCTTCGGCCTGTTCGGCCCCCCGGGCATCATCCTGTATGGCGCCGACGGGCGCGAGCGGCCGGTCCGCGCGATCGGCTACCAGCCGGCCAAGCGCTTTCTCGACACGTTGTCGCGCGCGCTCGATACCAAGCCCAGTACCTAAGACGTACCTGAAATACCCGAAGCGCCAGCTTCGGCGGGCATCGGCTAGCTTTGCTCCAGCCGGCGCCCCAGCGCCCAGACCGCGGCCAGTACCACCACCACCGCTCCCATCAGCCCCAGCGACCACCAGAAGCCCTGGGGCTCGCGCAGCCATGGCATGCGGTCGAAGTTCATGCCGAAGATGCCGGTGATCAGCGTGAGCGGCATGAACAGCGCGGTGATCAGCGTCAGCGTGCGCATGGTGCGATTGGTGCGGTGCGCCACCGAAGAGAAGTGAATCTGCACCGCGGATTCGATCGAGTCCTCCAGCCGGCGCGCATGCGCGAGCACGCGCGAGATGTGCTCCATCACGTCGTTGATCCGCACCAGCAGCGCATCGTCGCGGCCCGCCGTGCTTGGCGTACCTGGCGAGCCTGCGGCGGGCCCTTCACTCGCGATGCTGTAGCTGTTGTCGAGCAGACTGTCGCGGAACTCCTGCAGCGCGTCGTGCTGCTCCTCGCACAAGTGCTCCAGCCGCCGCAGCTCGATGCGGGCATCGAGCAAGCCCTCCCAGCTGGAAAAGCTGCGCCGCGCGTTAAGCAGCGCGCGCTGCCACCGGTCGAGCTGGCGCGTCAGCGGCGCACGCAGGTCCAGGTAGCGGTCGACCATGGCGTTGAGCAGCCGCAGCATCAGGTCTTCCGGGCGCGTTGGCGGGCGGATGCCATGCACCAGCGCGGCGTGGCCGTTGGCCCGTGTCTTTGACGCCGCTTGCGGCCGCGGCGCCTGGCACAGCTCAAGCAGGCGCTGGCGCACCTGGTCCAGCGTGCGCGATTGCGCGGGCCGTACCGTCAGCAGCACGTTGTCAAAGACGAAGAACGTGACCGGCTGGGTATCGATCTTGGCCAGCGCGGGCAGGAAGCCCGGCGGGTAGCGGCGCGGCTTGGCTGGGGCACTGGGTTTTGCCGCGGACTGCGGGCCGGCTGTCGCGGCGGCGGAAGCCGTGGCCGAAGCCACGGGCTGGCCCGGCATCGTCGACATGTCTATCGCGGCGGTGGCCGAGGCCGCCGCCGTTGCAGCCGTACTCGCACTCGTTCCGGATGCCGCCGCCCCCTCTGCGCCAGCCTCGGCGATCAGCCGGCTGGTCTCGAAGGTAAGCTTGCGGAAGATCACCATGTCGTAGGCATGCGTCGTATCGAAATACGACGGATGCGACGGGTTGGTGGCATCGATGAGATGCAGGTCCAGCACCGCGGCGCCCGTCAGCGCCTGGACGCGGTCGCGCCAGGCCGTCGGCGCGGCGCTGATTTCCTCGATCGGCGTGTCGACCCAGACGAAACGGGCCGCTGCATTGCCGGCGAGGAAGTCGCGCGCCGCGTCGAGCGAGGCGAGCGGATGGACCTGACTAGCGGAAAAGCCTAGCAGCTGCATCCGGGGCGGTTCAGCGCGTGAGCAGGCGAGCGGCGTCGCGTGCGAAATAGGTCAGGATGCCATCGGCGCCGGCGCGGCGGAAGGCCAGCAGCGATTCCATCATGACCTTGTCGTGATCCAGCCAGCCATTCTGGGCTGCGGCCTTGAGCATCGCGTACTCGCCGCTGACCTGGTAGACGTAGGTGGGGAAACGGAACTCGTCCTTCACGCGCCGCAGGATGTCGAGGTAGGGCATGCCGGGCTTGACCATCACCATGTCAGCGCCTTCCATGATGTCCTGCGCCACTTCGCGCAGGGCTTCGTCGGAGTTGGCCGGGTCCATCTGGTAGGTCATCTTGTTGCCCTTGCCCAGGTTGGCCGCCGAGCCCACCGCATCGCGGAACGGGCCGTAGAAGGCTGAGGCGAACTTGGCCGAGTACGCCATGATCCGGGTATGGATATGGCCGCCGTCTTCCAGCGCCGCGCGCACGGCGCCGATGCGCCCGTCCATCATGTCCGAGGGCGCCACGATATCGACGCCGGCCGCGGCCTGCGTCAGCGCCTGCTTGACCAGGATCTCCACGGTGACGTCATTGATCACGTAGCCGTCGTCGTCCAGCACGCCGTCCTGGCCGTGGCTGGTGTACGGATCCAGCGCCACGTCGGTCAGCACGCCCAGTTCCGGGAAGCGGTCCTTGAGCGCGCGCACGGCGCGCGGGATCAGGCCTTCGGCGTTGGTCGCCTCGATGCCGTCGGGCGTTTTCAAGGCCGGATCGATGACCGGGAACAGCGCGATGACCGGGATGCCGAGTTTCACGCAGTCTTCCGCCACCGGCAGCAACAGATCAATCGACAAACGCTCTACGCCGGGCATGGACGCCACGCTCTCGCGCTGGTGATGGCCGTCGACGATAAATACCGGATAGATCAGGTTATCTGGTGACAAGCGGTTCTCGCGCATCAGCCTGCGTGAGAAATCATCACGGCGCATGCGGCGCGGACGGTACTCGGGAAAAGTGGACATGGCTTGAGAGAGGAGTCGGAAAAGAAGTGGGGGAGTCTGCCGGGCGGCTGGCGCGATGTGGCTGGCGAGTGCCTGACCAGGCCGCTTGCGAAAGAAAAACTAAACTTTTGATCTCGCCCGCTATCATACTCGCGGACACTCTGCGTTGCGCTTGCGTGATGCAGCGTCCCCCGCTACTCCTCCCTGAGCGGGTACCCGCCCTTAACCGGTGGGAAAGTTCGCCCCCGTTGCTTGCAACGGGGTTTTTTTTTGCCGGCTCATTCACCGATTCACTTGTCGATTCGACAACAGGGCGGGCGCAGGGGTAGGTACGCTTTGCGGCACCAAAGGATCAGTTCGCGGGCGTGTCGGGAGGCGCATCGTCCGCAGCCGTATCTGGCTCGGCTTGGGCTTGCCGCGCAGCCGCGGCCTTGCTGTCCTGGGCTGCGGGCGGCAGGGCCTCGGGCAGGGACAGCCAGCCCGCCACCACGCGCTGGGCTTCCTCGATGCCGCGGCGCTTCAGGCTGGAGAACAGCTGTGCGGTCAGGGGTACGGGCGTGTCGAGCTGTTCTGCGTAGCCGGCCAGCACCTTACGGGTTTCGCGCAAGGCAAGGGCGTTCTCGCTGTTGGTCAGCTTGTCAGCCTTGGTCAGCAGCACGTGAATCGGCCGGCCCGTGGGCAGGAACCACTCGACCATCTGGCAATCCAGGTCGGTAAAGGGGCGGCGCGCGTCCATCATCAGCACCAGGCCGGACAGCTGCGAGCGGGTCTGCACGTAGTCGCTCAGCAACGCTTGCCAATGGAACTTGGCCGACCCCGAGACCTGCGCATAGCCGTAGCCGGGCAAGTCGACGAGGAAGGCGAGCGGGTCCGGCGCCTTGACCGGGGCCACGCCGAAGAAGTTGATGTGCTGGGTGCGGCCTGGCGTGCGCGACGAGAAAGCCAGCCGCTTCTGATTGCACAGGATGTTGATGGCGGTGGATTTGCCGGCGTTGGAGCGGCCGGCGAACGCCACTTCCGGCACGGCCGTGGCAGGCAGGTCGCGCAGATGATTGACGGTAACGAAAAAGCGGGCCTGATGTAGGAGGGACATGCGCTTGGGCGATGGGGCGGGTGGGGGCGGGCTGCCGCCTGGATTCAGGCGGGTTCGCTGGCGTCACCGCGCCGATGTGAGTGAGGTGGGCGGCACATGTGGCCGCCTGGATGGCCGGGGCTGGCGTCTGGCCGCGTCGCGGCGCGCACATCCTCTATCCGGCACACGATTTATTGTACAATAACGCGGTTAACGGCCTCCCGATTAGGTGACGCGCGGCATCCTTGGTCGCGCATTTATCTGGCAGGGAAGTCTTGCGTGTCCGTTCCATCGTGGTAGCAAGCCTGTTGGTCTAGTCCCTGTTTTGGCGCCGAAGCCTGGCGCCGGCGCAAGAGGGCCAACCGGGGGTCTGGGCCTGCTACCGGGATATTCGCACGGTCTGCCGCTCTCGTTCGCATGGGGGCGGTGCCATCCGGCCTTCGCCTGGGCGTTTTCTGGCTTCAGGCGAGCCGGCGGTCCGTCGTGATGAATTTCCGATGTCAAAGTGCCTGTCCATCGCGTCCTCACCGCGGGCAGTGTGCTGAACGGCGTGCCCCATGGAATTCAAAACAATTCAGACAAGGTGTGCGAATGAACCGCATTGCGAAACTTCTGGCTGTTGTGGCGCTGGCTCTGCCGGCAACTGCCATGACCGGTCTGGCATCTGCCGCAGAGCAGGCCGCCGCAAAGGCTGATCCGGCCAAGGGCGAAACCCTCTACACGCAAGGTGCCCCTGATCGCAATGTCCCGGCTTGCCTGAGTTGCCATGGCGCCAACGGCAACAGCGGCGGCGCCGCCAATCCGAAGCTGGCCGCCCAGCAGCCGGAATACGTGCACAAGCAGCTCGACGACTTCAAAGCCAAGGCTCGCAACAACGCCATCATGTCGCCGTACGCGGCCGCCTTGTCCGAGCAGGAAATGAAGGACGTCGGCGCCTACCTGGCCAAGCAGACCCTCAAGCCTGCCACCGCCAAGAACAAGGACACCATCGAAGCCGGCCAGAAGATCTATCGCGGTGGCATCGCGGCCAAGGGCGTGCCAGCCTGCGCGGCTTGCCACGGCCCCACCGGCGCCGGCATTCCGGCCCAGTATCCGCGCATCGGCGGTCAATGGTCCGAGTACACCGAAGCACAACTGGTCGCGTTCCGCCAGGGCACCCGCAAGAACAATCCCGTGATGACGACCATCGCCGCCAAGATGTCGGACGCCGAGATCAAGGCTGTGGCCGATTACGTCGCAGGGATTCGCTAAGTCGTTCCGCGCCGGGTAGCCGGAGCACCGCAGCGGGCCTCGCCACTCGCGAGGCACCACGCACAGGTGCAACCAAGCAGCCCGGCAACAATCGAAGAGGGTGGCCTGCGCGAGCAAGTCCACCCTTTTTCATTTCAAGGCCGAGGGCCCCACTGCACATGTCCACCGCTTCCACGTCAGGACTGCACCTGAAGACTTCTCACCGCCTGCTACGCGACGCGGTCGAGTTGCTGTCCTCGATGCGTTTCGCTATCGCGCTGCTGACGGTGATTGCGATTGCCAGTGTGGTCGGCACCGTCCTCAAGCAGAACGAGCCCTATCCCAACTATGTGAACCAGTTCGGTCCCTTCTGGGCTGACCTGTTCCACGCGCTGTCGCTGCAAAAGGTTTACAGCTCCTGGTGGTTCCTGCTGATCCTGACCTTCCTGGTGATTTCCACCTCGCTGTGCCTGACCCGCAACGCGCCAAAGATGATCAAGGATATGCGCTCGTGGAAGGACCACGTGCGCGAGCGCAGCCTGCGGTCCTTCCACCATCACGCCGAGTTTGATTCGGGCCGCCCCCGCGCCGATGCGGTGACGCGCCTCACCGCGCTGCTGGCCAATCGCGGCTACCGTATCAAGAGCGTTGCGCATGAGGGCGCCACCTTGCTGGCCGCCAAGGCGGGCGCGGCCAACAAGCTAGGCTACATCCTCGCGCACACCGCTATCGTGGTGATCTGCGTCGGCGGCCTGCTCGATGGCGACATGCTGATCCGCGCGCAGATGTGGTTTGGCGGAAAGAGCCCGATCAGCGGCAACGCCGTGATCAACGACATCCCGCCCGAGCACCGTTTGTCGGTCAACAATCCGGGCTTTCGCGGCAACGCCTTCGTGCCGGAAGGCTCGACGGTGTCCACCGCCATCCTGAATATCTCGGACGGCGCGCTGGTGCAGGACCTGCCGTTCAATATCACGTTGAAGAAATTCACCGTCGAGCATTACTCGACCGGCATGCCCAAGCTGTTCGCCTCCGACGTGGTCATTACGGACCGTGCCACCGGCCGCAAGACCGAGGCCACCATCAAGGTCAATGAGCCACTGGTAGTGAATGGCGTGGCCATCTACCAGTCCAGCTTCGAGGATGGCGGCTCCAAGCTGAAGTTCGTTGGCTACCCGATGCAGGGTATCGGCGACAAGACCTTTGCCTTTGCCGGCACCGTGGGCGCCAACGCGCCACTGACCGGCACGGGCAACGCGGCCGATGCCGAGGGGTTGACGGTCGAGTTCAGCGATTTCCGCCTGATGAATATCGAGAACGTCACCGATGCGTCGGGCAAGCCGGACGCGCGTGGCGTTGCGCGCAAGTCGCTCAACGAGAAGCTCGAGTCCCACCTGGGCTCGGCGGTCAATCCTGACCGTGCAAAGGAGTTGCGCAACGTTGGCCCTTCGGTGCAGTACAAGTTGCGCGACCGCAACGGCCAGGCCCGCGAATTCAACAACTACATGGTGCCGGTGCAACTCGATGGCCAGTCGGTCTTCCTTGCCGGCATGCGGGATACGCCTAGCGAGCCGTTCCGCTACCTGCGCATCCCGGCCGACGAGCAAAACAGCGTGGCGGACTGGATGCGCTTGCGCGCCGCGCTCCAGGACCGCGCGATGCGCAGCGAAGCCGCGCGCCGCTTCGCACTTGCCTCGATGCCGGGCGATGGCCGCGAAGTATTGCGCGGCCAGTTGGCCGAGAGTGCCTTGCGCGCGCTCGATCTGTTTGCAGGTGCCTCGCGCAGCAACCCGCAAGCCCCGCCGGGCGGCTTCACCGCGATTGCGGCCTTCCTGGAAAAGTCCGTGCCGCCGGCCGAGCAGCAGAAAGCCGCGGATGTGCTGCTGAAGATCCTCAATGGGTCGATGTGGGAGCTCTGGCAGTTGGCGCGCGCGCAGGACAAGCTGCCGGTGGTGCCAAATAGTGCCCAGAGCGGCGCTTTCATGCAGCAAGCCATTAATGCGCTGTCCGACAGTTTCTTCTACACCGCGCCGGTTTTCCTGCAGCTCGACGACTTCACGGAAGTGAAGGCCAGCGTGTTCCAGATGACCCGTGCACCAGGGAAGAACATCGTGTATCTTGGCTGTCTGCTCTTGGTGCTGGGCGTGTTCTCGATGTTCTACATCCGCGAGCGCCGCGTCTGGTTCTGGGTGAAGGATCCCGCAGATGCCGTGGGAACCGCCAGCGGGCAGGGCGCCGCCAGCCATGTGCTGATGGCCATGTCCACGCAGCGCCGTACATTGGATTTCGAGAAAGAGTTTGTCGCGCTGCGCGACGATGTTGGCCGCGCCGCCGGCAGCATCGACACGACCGGCGCCCGCAATTAAGCAGGAACCACTATGTCTTCGAATGTGAATCAGGCCCGGCCGCGCGTGCACGAGAGTCCGGCGGGCGTTGCCGCGAGTGACGCCGAGCAGGCCTACCTGGAGCCGTCGTTCCTGCGCCGGCTGGGCTGGGTCGACTGGCTCTTTGCCTTGATGCTGGCAGTGGGCGCGGGCTTCGCGCTGGCGCGCTACGGCGAGTGGATGAATGTCTACGACAAGGGCGTGCTGATCGCCGCGGTGCCTACCTTTGCGCTGCTGGGATGGCACTGGAAGCCGGTGCGGCTGCTGATGGTGACGCTGACCGTGTTGTCGCTGTTCGCGATCCAGCTCTACCAGGGCCAGTTGCCGCGCGCCGAGCAGGCCTTCTTCCTCAAGTACTTCCTGTCGAGCCAGTCCGCCATCTTGTGGATGAGCGCCCTGGTGTTCCTGTCCACCCTGTTCTATTGGGGCGGCCTGCTGGCGCGCTCGGAGACCGGGCTGCAGATCGGCAGCAAGATGGTGTGGGCGGCGGTGGTGCTGGGCTTTACCGGCATGCTGGTGCGCTGGTACGAGTCCTACCTGATCGGCGCCGACATCGGCCACATCCCCATCTCCAATCTGTACGAAGTGTTCGTGCTGTTCACGCTGATCACCTCGTTGTTCCACCTGTATTACGAAGGCCGCTACAAGACCCGTGCGCTGGGGCCGTTCGTGATGCTGGTGGTATCGGCGGCCGTCGGTTTCCTGCTGTGGTATACGGTCAGCCGCGACGCGAGCGAAATCCAGCCGCTGGTGCCCGCGCTGCAGAGCTGGTGGATGAAGATCCACGTGCCGGCCAATTTCATCGGCTACGGCACCTTCGCCCTGGCCGCCATGGTGTCGGTGGCCTACCTGCTCAAGCAGCACGGCATTCTCGCCGAGCGTCTGCCCTCGCTCGAAGTGCTAGACGATGTGATGTACAAGTCGATCGCGGTGGGCTTTGCCTTCTTCACCATCGCCACCATCCTGGGCGCGCTGTGGGCGGCGGAGGCCTGGGGCGGCTACTGGAGCTGGGACCCCAAGGAAACCTGGGCGCTGATCGTCTGGTTGAACTACGCGGCCTGGCTGCATATGCGGCTGATGAAAGGCCTGCGCGGCACCATGGCGGCCTGGTGGGCGCTGGTGGGTTTGCTGGTCACGACCTTCGCCTTCCTGGGCGTCAACATGTTCCTTTCCGGCTTGCATAGCTACGGCGAACTCTGATCTGGGTGTTGCGCCGCAACGATAAAACCTGCCCATCGCTCCGATGCGGCAGGTTTTTTTTCGCCCGAATGGAATAAAGCCGTCACATCCGGTGTTTACTGAAGGGACGGCGCCGGCTGGCGGTGCCGCATCGCATGGAGATCGACATCATGGCCCTTTCCCGTCCCAACGCAGTCGCTTCCCTCGCATCGTTGTCCCGTCCCGCCGTGCTCGCGCTCGCTTCTGCCGCGGTCCTGCTGTCCGCCTGTTCGGGCATGGGCAGCATGGGTGGCGGCGCCGGCAATATGCCGCCCACGGTGAAAGTTGCCGGTGGCACATTGACCGATCCCCAGGGCCTGACGCTCTACACGTTCGACCGTGACACGGCCGGCAAGAGCGCTTGCAATGGTGGCTGCGCCACCAACTGGCCGCCCCTGATGGCCGCGCCTGGCACCAGCGCCACGGGCGACTACAGCGTGATCACGCGCGACGATGGCGGCAAGCAATGGGCCTATCGCGGCAAGCCGCTCTACCGTTTCTCCAAGGATGCCAAGCCGGGCGACCGCACGGGCGACAACTTCAACAACGCCTGGCACGCGGCAACGCCCTGATACGGGTGAGGGCAGCCTGACGGCATGGACGGCTTCGACCGCCAACTGGTGGCGCTGGCGCCGCGCTTGCGGCGCCACGCCCGGGGCCTGACCGGCGACGCGGCATCCGCCGACGACCTGGTGCAGGACACGCTGGAGCGCGCGCTGCGCTACCGCTGGCGCTTTCGCCTGCGCGCGGGCGCCTGGTGGGGCGATGGCGCGGACGGACTGCTGTCCTGGCTGCTGACCATGATGCACCGGCTGCGCGTGAACGCGTACCGTCGCGCCGACCTGGTGACCTATACCGACACGCTGCCCGACGTACCCGGTGCTGCGCCTGAGCCCGGCCTGCGGCTGGACTTGGCGCGGGCGCTGGCCCGCTTGCCCGAGGCGCAGCGCGCGGTGATGCTGCTGGTCGGCCTGGAGCAGCTCAGCTATGCCGAGGCGGCGCAGGTGCTCGCGGTGYCGGTGGGCACCGTGATGTCCCGGCTGTCGCGGGCTCGGGAGCAGATGCGCATGCTGATGGACGGCGCGCCAGCCAAGGCAGCCGAAGCGAACCCGCAGGCCGCCGGCCGCGCGGCCGGACTGCAGCGAGTCAAATGATGTCCCCAGTCAACGAAGCCGATCTCCACGCCTATGCCGATGGCCAGCTCGATCCCGCTCGACGCGCCGAGGTGGAAGCGTACCTGGCCGCCCATCCCGAAGCCGGGGAGCGCGTGGGGGGCTGGCGGCGGCAAACGGAAGAATTGCACGCGGCATTCGATGGCGTGCTCAATGAATCCGTGCCGCTGGCGGCACTTCCGCCAAGGCTGCGGGGCAGCCGCCGCGACGCGGCGCGGCGACCCGCTGGCTGGGGCATGGCGCTGGCCGGCAGCCTTGCCTCCCTGGCGGTAGGCGGCGCAATCGGGTGGGTTGCGCATGATCGGGCGGACACGCTGGCGGCTGGGGCGCCGTCGGTGGAGCGCTTCGCGCGCGAGGCGCTGGCCAGCCATGTCGTCTACGCGCCGGAGGTGCGCCATCCGGTCGAAGTGGCGGCCACCGATGAAGCCCATCTTGTTGCCTGGCTGTCCAAGCGCCTGGGCGCGCCGCTGCGCGTGCCGGACCTGCGCGCCCAGGGATTCCACCTGATCGGGGGCCGTCTCGGCGTGGCCGAGGGCGGTCCGTCGGCCATCCTGATGTACGAGGCCGACGACGGCACCCGGCTGTCGCTGCAACTGCGGCACATGGCGCGCGACACGCCCGATACGGGCTTCCGGCTGGAGCGCATGGCCCCGGGGCCAAGTGAGCGTCCCGCCGCCGCGGCGCGTACCATGGCCTTTTACTGGGTAGACCGGGATCTTGGCTTCGCGCTGGCCGGGCCGCTGGAACGCGCCCCCTTGCTGGCACTGGCGGAGGCCGTTTACCGGCAGTATCAGGGCGGTTGAGCCATAGTCATGCGTTGCGCGGGGCAGCCTGCATCCGTTTGCTGGCCACAATGCATGCATAGGCCGGGCGAGGCGGCGGTGACGGCGACGACGGGCCTGAAAATGGATGTCAGGATTCCCTCGCTCCAACCGACTCAAGCGCAAGTCCAATCGTCCAGGCGGGCCCAGCCCGGGCCAGGCACGAACGGTGAACCGCATTTTGCATATGGCACGCAACGAGGAACAACGATGCTGATCCCCTCCCCGAAATGGCTGCGCGGCGACGACATTGCCGCCAGCGAGATCACGCCCCGAGGTGTTTTCGACGCGCGTCGCCGCTTGCTGGCGCTGGCTGCCGCGGGCGCCACGGGGAGCACGCTGGCGCCATGGTTCGCACGCGATGCGCACGCCCAGGCGCCGCGCGGGCAGAAACTGCCGGCCACGCCCAACAATGCCTACGTGGTGCCCGAGAAGCGCACGCCTTACGAGGACGTCACCACGTACAACAACTACTACGAATTCGGCACCGACAAGGCGGACCCGGCGCACAATGCCGGCACGCTGCGGACCCGGCCGTGGCAGGTCGCGGTCGAAGGCCTGGTGAAGAAGCCCAAGGTCTACGACATCGACGAACTCGTGCGCCTGATGCCGATGGAAGAGCGGGTTTACCGGCTGCGCTGCGTCGAGGGCTGGTCGATGGTGATTCCGTGGAGCGGCTACGCGCTGGCCGAGCTGGTCCGCCGCGTCGAGCCGCAGCCGGGCGCGAAGTACGTGGAGTTCGTCACCCTCAACGACAAGAAGCAGATGCCGGGCGTTAGCGCTCGCGTGCTGGACTGGCCCTACACCGAAGGCCTGCGCATGGATGAGGCGATGCACCCGCTGACCTTGCTGGCCTTTGGCCTGTACGGCGAGGTGCTGCCCAACCAGAACGGCGCGCCCGTGCGCGTGGTGGTGCCCTGGAAGTACGGCTTCAAGAGTGCCAAGTCCATCGTCAAGATCCGCTTCGTCGACAAGCAGCCCGCCACCAGCTGGAACCTGGCCGCCGCGCAGGAGTACGGTTTTTACTCCAACGTGAATCCGGATGTGGATCACCCGCGCTGGAGTCAGGCCACGGAGCGCCGCATCGGCGAGGACAAGGGCAGCGGCTTTGGCGCGCTGTTCGCGCCCAAGCGCAAGACGCTGCCATTCAACGGCTACGCGCAGCAGGTGGCGTCGCTGTATCAGGGCATGGACCTGCGGAAGTTCTTCTGATGGCGCCCCCGGATATGTCCCCGTCGCGCGAGGCGGTGCGCCCGTCGCGGGCGGCCTGGCAGCCCGGGTTCGCTACGCTTGCGCCGGAACGCGTGCGCACGGTGAAGATAGCGGTGTGGCTGCTTGCCATGCTGCCTTTCCTGCGGCTGCTCTATCTTGGCTTTGCCGATCAGTTCGGCGCCAATCCGCTGGAGTTCGTCACGCGCTCGACCGGCACCTGGACGCTGGTCATGCTGTGCGTCACGCTGGCGGTGACGCCGCTGCGCCGGCTCACGGGCTGGAACTGGCTGATCCGGCTGCGCCGCATGCTCGGGCTCTTTGCCTTCTTCTACGCGCTGCAGCATTTCCTGTTATGGCTTGCCGTGGACCGGGGCTTCGATGTGGCCTACATGATCAAGGACATCGCCAAGCGCCCCTTCATCACGGTGGGGTTTGCCGCCTTCGTGCTGATGGCGCCGCTGGCGGCCACCTCGGCCAACGCCATGGTCAAGCGGCTGGGTGGCAAGCGCTGGCAAGGGCTGCACCGGGCGGTGTACGCCATCGCCGTGCTGGCGATCCTGCACTATTGGTGGCATAAGGCCGGCAAGCACGACTTCGGCACGGTATCGATCTACGCTGCCGTGGTGTTCGGGTTGCTCGCGATGCGGGTCTGGTGGTGGTGGCGCAAGCCCGCAACTGGCCTCAATGCACAGCGGTAGGGCTCAAAGGTAGAGCGTAGTCTCGTGCTCGGCGGGGCGCTATGCCTGCCCCGCGTGGGGGAGCCATAGCGCTTCAAGATGCCCCCCCGGACCAGATCCAGCTCTGTCGATGTCGCATCGCCGCGGCCGCCCAGGATCAGGATGCTGGGGGCCATTGGCGCGCGAGTGGTTGCGCAGGGGAGCGGGAGCTTAGCCTTGCAGCAGCCGTTCGTCGCGGAACAGGTCAGCCACGTGTTCGCGGCCGCGCACCAGGTGCACGTCGTTGCCGTCGACCATGACTTCGGCCGCGCGCGGGCGGGTGTTGTAGTTGGAGCTCATGACGAAGCCATAGGCGCCGGCTGACATCACGGCCAGCAGGTCGCCCGGCTGCACCGCCAGGGCGCGGTCGCGGCCGAGCCAGTCGCCGGATTCGCATACCGGGCCGACCACGTCGTAGGTCAGGGCGGTGGCCTGCGCGGCCTCGCRCAGTTGCACGGGCTCGATGCGGTGGTAGGCCTCGTACATGGCCGGACGGGCCAGGTCGTTCATGGCTGCGTCGACGATGCAGAAGTTCTTGGCGGCGCCCGGCTTGAGGAACTCAACCTGGGTCAGCAGCACGCCGGCGTTGCCTACCAGCGAGCGGCCCGGCTCGAACAGCACCTCGCGATGGCCATGGCCACGCTCGGCCACGCGGTCCAGCAGTGTGCGGGCAAAGCCGGTGATGTCAGGCGGGGTTTCGTCGTCGTAAGTGATGCCGAGCCCACCGCCTACGTCGATGTGTTCAAGGTTGATGCCTTCGCGTTCCAGCGCTTCCACCACGTCCAGCACCTTGTCCAGCGCTTCCAGGTAAGGGGCGACCTCGGTGATCTGCGAGCCGATATGGCAGTCGATGCCCGCGACATCCAGGTGCGGCAGCGCGGCGGCGGCGCGGTAGGTCGGCAGCACGTCTTCGAAGGCGACGCCGAACTTGTTGCCCTTCAGGCCGGTGGAGATATACGGGTGGGTCTTGGCGTCCACATCCGGGTTGATGCGCAGCGACACGCGCGCGCGCTTGCCCAGGCGGCCGGCCACGGCATTGAGGCGGTCCAGCTCGGGGATCGACTCCACGTTGAATGACAGCACATCGTGCTGGAGCGCCAGTTCCATCTCGGCGGTGGTTTTGCCCACGCCCGAGAACACTACCTTGCGCGGATCGCCGCCCACCGCCAGCACGCGCTGCAGCTCGCCGCCCGACACGATGTCGAAGCCCGCGCCGAGCCTGGCAAAGACCTGCAGGATCGCCAGGTTCGAATTGGCCTTCATGGCGTACTGCACGCGCGCGCGGCGCCCCTGGCACGCAGCGGCGTAGGCCTGGTAGGCGGCGGTCAGCGCGGCGCGCGAGTAGACGTAGGTAGGGGTGCCGTATTCGGCGGCAATGCGCGCGAGCGGCACATGCTCGACGCTCAGGGCGCCGTCGTGGCGATGAAAGAAGGCGGTCATGGTTATTTGGCGGTGGGAGTGGCAGCCGGCACTGCGTCCGGAGCCGTGGCGGGTGCCGTTGTGGCGGCGGAGCCCTTGGGGGCCGCCGGATTCGGCACGGCCGGGTTGCCCAGGCCGGGATCCGGTACGCCCGGCTGCGCCGGTGCGGGAGGCTGCTTGGGCATCGTCAGCGGGCCGCGGATGCCGCATCCCGACAGCAGGGGCATCGCAAGGCTGGCGGCAAACGCCGATACAATCGCAACACGACGCAACATCGGGTCGTCCTTAAAATGTCGTCCAGGGTCGTCCCCGATCGTCCCGGAGTGTCCCTCAAGCGGAGCGCGGCGGGACCACCGGAAATACGAAGTACTTTTCAATACGCTGCCGGCTACGGCACTACATCGCTATAGCGGCGCTGGCCGGCGGTCTTGGAGTTTAGCATGCCCCCCATGAGTGAAAGTGAGTTCCTGGCGCTGGCCCAGCAAGAGCTGGACCGGCTGGAAAGTGCGGTGGAAACCGCCGCCGACGCGGCCGACGCCGACATCGAAATCAACCGTGCCGGCAATCTCATGGAGCTCGAATTCGAAGACGGCTCCAAGATCATCGTCAACAGCCAGGCGCCCATGCAGGAACTGTGGGTGGCGGCGCGCTCGGGCGGTTTCCATTTTCGCCATGATGGCCAGCGCTGGGTCGATACGCGCGGCGGCGGCGAGCTGTATGCGGCGCTGTCCGGCTACGTGAGCCAGCAGGCGGGGGTGATGCTGAAACTGGCCTGAGCGCTCTCGCCCAGGCACGAAAAAGCCGGCGCGAAGCCGGCTTTTTCATTGGCGGGAAGCTGTCCCGGCGGGGCCTCAGCCGCCGCCGAACATCTCCAGGATGCGCTTCTTCTCTGCCTCGACATCGGCGGGCGATTGCGTGCTTTCGTCCGGCTTGCCCGGCCATGGATCGCCCAGGCCAACCGAAGCCACGCCGGCGCCGCCCGCGTTTTCCTCGAAGGTCCAGTCGCCGCCCACCATGACCACGCCTTCCGGAGCCTGGCGTTCGGGGATTTCCGGCGCGCCTTTGAGCATCTTGCCCATGTAGCCCACCCAGATCGGCAAGGCCAGGCCGCCGCCGGTCTCGCGCACGCCCAGGCTCTTGGGCTGGTCGTAGCCCATCCAGGCGATGGCCACCAGCTTGGGCGTGTACCCGGCGAACCAGGCGTCGACGGCGTCGTTGGTGGTGCCGGTCTTGCCGGCCAGGTCATTGCGGCCCAGACGCTGCTTGGCGCTGTTTGCCGTGCCGCTGCGCACGACCTCACGCAGCATGCTATCGGCGATGAAGGCAGTGCGGGCGTCGAGTACGCGCACTGCATCCTCGCCGGCGCGCTGGGGCTTGGTCTCGGAAATCACGTTGCCGCGGGCATCGACCACCTTCTGGATCAGGTAGGGATTGACGCGGAAGCCGCCGTTGGCAAACACCGAATAGGCGCCCGCCATCTGCAGCGGGGTGACGCTGCCCGCGCCCAGCGCCATTGGCAGGTAAGCCGGGTGCTTGTCGGCGTCGAAGCCGAAGCGCGTGATGTAGTCCTGGGCGTACTGGGTGCCGATGGCGCGCAGGATGCGCACCGACACCAGGTTCTTGGACTTGGCCAGCGCGCGGCGCATGGTCATCGGGCCTTCGAACTTGCCATCGTAGTTCTTCGGCTCCCAGACCTGGCCGCCGTTGTCGCTGATCGAAATCGGCGCGTCGTTGATCACCGTGGCGGGGGAGAAGCCCTTTTCCAGTGCCGCGGAGTAGATGAACGGCTTGAAGCTGGAGCCGGGCTGGCGCCATGCCTGCGTCACGTGGTTGAACTTGTTGCGGTTGAAATCGAAGCCGCCAACCATCGAGCGGATCTCGCCGTTTTCCGGGTTGAGCGAGATAAAGGCGGCGGATACTTCCGGCAGCTGCGTGACCGTCCATGCGCCTTTTTCGTCCTGCGTCACGCGGATGATCGCGCCCGGCCGGATCTTGGCCTTGGGCTGCGCATTGGCCGCCAGCGACGGCGCAATGAAGCGCAGCGCCTGGCCTTCGATGGTGGCGACTTCGCCGGACAGCAGTGTGGCGGTGACCTGCTTGGCCGTCACGCTGGTGACCACGGCCGAGCGCAGGTCGTCGCTGCCCGGGTGCTCCAGCAGCGCGTCGTCGATGGCCTGCTCGCGCTCGTCCGCGCCGGGGGGCAGGTCGATAAAGGCCTCGGGTCCACGGTAGCCGTGGCGGCGCTCGTAATTCATGATGCCCGAGCGCACCGACTCATAGGCGGCGTCCTGGTCGAGCTTGTTAAGCGTGGTGTAGACGGTCAGGCCGCGGGTGTAGGTTTCCTCACGGTATTGCGCGTACATCAACTGGCGCACGATCTCGGCCACGTACTCGGCGTGGGTGGAGAACTCATTGCCCTCGCCGCGCACCTTCAGTTCCTCGTGGATGGCATGGTCGTATTGCTCGGGCGTGAGGTAGCGCAGGTCGCGCATGCGCTGCAGGATGTACTCCTGGCGCACCTTGGCGCGCTTGGGGTTGACCACCGGGTTGTAGGCCGACGGCGCCTTGGGCAGGCCGGCCAGCATGGCGGCCTCGGCCGGCGTCACGTCCTTGATCGACTTGCCGAAATACACCCGGGCCGCGCTGGCAAAGCCATAGGCGCGCTGCCCCAGGTAGATCTGGTTCATGTACAGCTCGAGGATCTGGTCCTTGGACAGGTTGGCCTCGATCTTGTAGGCCAGCAGCATTTCATACAGCTTGCGGGTGTACGTCTTCTCGCTGGAGAGGAAGAAGTTGCGCGCCACTTGCATGGTGATGGTGGAGGCGCCCTGCGACAGGCCGCCGCGCAGGTTGGCCAGCCCGGCGCGCAGCACGCCGACGAAGTCGACGCCGCCATGTTCGTAGAAGCGATCGTCCTCGATGGCCAGCACGGCCTTCTTCATCACGTCCGGTATTTCCGCAATCGGCACAAAATTGCGCCGCTCCTCGCCGAACTCACCGATGAGCACGTTGTCCGCCGTGTAGATCCGCAATGGGATCTTGGGGCGGTAATCCGTGATGGTGTCGAGCGATGGCAGGTTGGGCGCGGCCACCAGCAGCGCGTATCCCACCAGCAGTGCCACCGCCACGATCCCGGCCACCAGCAGGCCCAGGGCCCAAAAGGTTAGCCGCATCCAGATCGGACGTCGGGCAGGTAGGGACGGCTTCTGTTGTGCTGTGGCCATAAGGGAAATACCTAGTTAGAGGTGCCGGGATTATATCTCCCGGGATACTCCGCTCCCGGCGCGTTGTGGCGCGCACGCCGCTATCGTGCTGTTACAAGATGTAATGGGATTGAGATCTGCATGAAACGAAAAGATGGGCGAGGCGGGTAGGGCGAGGGGCACCGTGGGATTTTGGCAACGCTTTGCGAGGGGTGTTGATGAAAAGCAATCGTGGTCAAACCGGCACATTGCCAGCGCCCCGTTTTTTGGTGAGAATCCACCAACTAAAAGAGCAAAACGTTTCATCCAAGAAACAATACAGACTCGCCAAATTAGAGCAACCAAGCCAAGGCGAGTTCAACGGTCAGGGGGTCACCTTGCGGCGAGGCATCTTGTCGGGGTTGTTGCGCCGTACGACGGTCGGCGTTGACATCGGGTCGTCCAGCGTTAAGGTAGTCGAGCTGTCCGTGGGCAGTGGCAACAACGACTATCGGCTGGAAAAATGTGCCAGCGAACTGCTGGACCGTAATGCCGTTGCCGATGGCAACGTGGTCAATATCGAAGCCGTTGGCATCGCTCTGAAGCGCGCCCTCGGCAAAGCCGGCATCCGCACCAAGGAGGTGGTGCTCGGCGTGCCTTCGATGCTGACCGAATCGCAGACCGTCAGCCTGCCGGACAACCTGTCCGAGGACGAGCTTTACGTCCAGGTGGAATCCGAGGCGCATCGCCTCTATCCGCCGTCGCAGGCCGTCAATTTCGACTTTGCCGTGATCGGCCCCAGCGAAACCGAGGGCGGCATCGGCGTGCGCGTTACCGCGGCTAACAGCGACCGTGTGCAGGAGCGCGTGACCGCCGCCGAAATGGCCGGACTCAAGCCGCACGTAATGGACGTCGAGGAATACGCGGTGCAGCGCTCCGTGGTGCAGATGCTGGGCGTGTCCGCCGACATCAGCGCCACCGACGCCAAGGAACTGCCCGTGGTGGCCGTGATCCACCTTGGCGGCAGCCGCTCCAAGGCGATCTTCTACCAAGGCTGGAAAGAGCTCTACGAGCAGCCGCTCAACAGCTACGGCGACCAGCTCACCCAGAGCGCGGCGCGCATGTTTACGCTGGACGCGCTCAAGGCCGAGATCAAGAAGCGCAAGAATACGCTGCCTGAAGCCTGGCGCACCCAGTTGCTCAAGCCCTCCCTGGAGGCGCTGGCGGTGGAGGTGCAAGGCGCCGTGCGCAACTTCCTGTCAGCTTCGAGCATCGGCAGGGTCGACGAGATCCTGCTCTCCGGCGGCCATGCGTCGCTGATCGGCGTGCAAGGCGCGATCGAGCAGCAAACCGAGATCACCACCACGCTGGCCAACCCCTTTGCCAACATGATGACAGCCGTCAAGGTCAACGAGCGCTATCTGCAGCGCGACCTGCCGGCCTACATCGTGAGCGCCGGGCTTGCGCTGCGCGGCCTGCAGTAAGCCAGCGAGGGAAGCCGCATGACTACCAATTCGATCCCGACAGTCAATCTGCTGCCTTACCACGAAGCCCGCAGGGCCTCGCGGCGCAAGAAGGTCTATGCCCTGCTGGGCGGCGCGGCCGGCGCCGGCGCGCTGGTGGTGCTGCTGGGCGGCATGTATATCGATCACCGCGTCGATGCCGTGTCCCGCCTGAACCAGGTGCTCCTGGCGGAGAACAACCGCATGGACGGGCAGATCCGCGAGGTCAATACGCTGCGCAAGGATATCGAAGGGCTGCTGCAGCGGCAGAAGGCCATCGAGGGCCTGCAGAACGAGCGCAACCGTCCCGTGCAACTGCTGGAGGAGCTGGTGCGCCAAGTGCCCGAAGGCGTGTACCTGACCACCCTCAAGCAGACCGGAGACGCCTTTACCGTGACCGGCATCGCGCAGTCGAACGAGCGCGTATCGGAGTTGCTGCGCAACCTTAGCCAGGTGCAGTGGCTGGACAAGGCCGAGCTGGGCGAATCCAAGGCCGTGATGATGACCAACAACCTGCGCGAGCAGCGGCGCCTGTTCGATTTCTCCATGCGCTTCGCCTACCGTGCGCCGGAAGCGCCGGGGGATGGCAAGAAGGGCAAGGCCGGCCCCGCCGGCGCGAGTGCGCCAGCAGGCGGAAAGGGCTGACCATGGCACTCAATAGCGAAATCTCGCTCGCCACGCTGAACGATCTCACCGCGCAGTTCCGTGGCCTGAACTTCAATGAGCCGGAAACCTGGCCGGCCGCCCCGCGCGTGCTGTTCGCGGTGCTGGCTGCGGTGCTGGTGCTGCTGCTGGGCTGGCAGTTCTACTGGAGCGGCAAGCTCGAGGATCTCGATCGCCGGCATGCCGAGCAGGACACGCTGAAGCAGTCCTACATGAGCAAGGTGGCGCAAGTGGCCAACCTGGATGCGCTGCGCAAGCAAAAGGCGGAAGTGGAGCAGCGCGTGGCGCTGGTCGAGCGCCAGTTGCCCAACAAGACCGAGATGGACGCGCTGCTGGCAGACGTCAATCACGCCGGCGTGGCGCGCGGCCTGCAGTTCGAGTTGTTCAAGCCGCAACCCGCCGTGATCAAGTCCTACTTTGCAGAGATCCCGGTCAACCTGAAGGTCACCGGCCGTTACCACGACGTGGCCCAGTTCAACGCCGATGTTGCTGCGCTCTCGCGCATTGTCTCGATGCAGGGGCTGCAGTTCACCACAGGCAAGGATGGCGGGCTGACGATGGAAGCCACGGCCATGGCCTACCGCGCGCTGGACCCTGACGAACAGGCGGCGCAGCGCAAGGCGGAAGCCGCGGCGGCCAATACGGCTGCGGGAGCAAAGAAATGATGCCAGCGATCCACGCTTCGCGCCTGTGTGCCTGCGCTTGCGCGCTGATCGGCGCCGCGCTGTTGGCGGCCTGCGGGGGCAGCGAGGAAGACGGCCTGCGCCTGTGGATGGCGCAAGCCCAGGCTGCCAAGGCGCCGCCGCCGGCGCCGCTGCCCGAGCCCAAGCCTTACGTGCCGCGCGACTACGAGGGCCGCAGCGCGCCCGAGCCCTTTGCCCAGAACAAGATCGGCGACCTGAACCGGGTCCTGTCCGAGTCGCCGGAATCCGGTCGCCGGCGCGAGCCGCTGGAGGATTTCCCGCTGGAGAACTTCAAGATGCTGGGCGCCATGAAGAAGAGTGGCGAGACCTACGGCGTCGTGCAGGTAGATAACAAGATCCACCACGTCAAGGTGGGGCAGTATCTCGGCCAGAACTACGGCCGGGTGGTCCGCATCAACGATCAGGAGATCGTGTTGCGCGAATTGGTCCGGGAAGGGGTAGCCGAGTGGAAAGAGAAAATGACCAGCCTGAAGCTGGAGGGGTCGGCATGATCATGGGTCGCTGGTACCGGGCGCTTGCGGGCGCCGCAATGATGACACTGGTATTGGCCACGCCGGTTGCGTTGGCGCAACCAACGCCGGGCAACGCCATCAAGCGTGTCGACGCCTCCACGGTGGGCGAGCAGACCGTATTCACGGTCGAGATGCAGGGGCCGCCGGCGCAAAAGCCGGCCGACTTCACCACGCAGAATCCGCCCAAGCTCGCCATCGATTTTCTCGATACCGGCTTCGCGGCCGGGCGGGCGCAATATGACTTCGGCGGCAAGCTGCTCAAGAGCGCCAATGTGGTCCAGATCGGCGATCGCACCCGTGTGATCCTCGACCTGACCCGCGTCGCCAGCTACCGCACCGAGGTGCGCGGCAACCTGTTCGTGGTGCTGCTCGACAATGTCGCCCCGACCGCCCGTGCGGCAGTGCCGACGTTCGCGCCCAGCTCGGCGCAGGCGCCGGCAATGCCGGCGACGCGGCCGACCGTGCGCAATATCGATTTCCGCCGCGGCCAGGATGGCGCAGGCCGCATCGTGGTGGATCTTTCCTCGCGCGATTCCGGCATCAATATCGCGCAGCAGGGCCAGAACGTGGTGGTCGATTTCCTCAATACGTCGCTGCCCGATGGCATGCGCAGGCGCTTTGACGTGACGGATTTCGGCACGCCGGTGCAGGGCATGCGCGCGAGCGACAACAACGGCAGCACCCGCCTCACCATCGAGCCGCGCGGCAACTGGGAGTACAGCTCCTACCAGACCGATACGCAGTTCGTGGTGGAGGTGCGCCCGGTCAAGGAAGATCCGGCCAAGCTGATCAGCGGAGCAGGCTTCCGCGGCGAGCGGCTCTCGCTGAACTTCCAGAACATCGACATCCGCTCGCTGCTGCAGGTGTTTGCTGATTTCACCAACCTCAACATCATCACCAGCGAAAGCGTGCAGGGCAATCTGACGCTGCGCCTGAAGGATGTGCCTTGGGACCAGGCGCTGCAGATCGTGCTCGATGCCAAGGGACTGGCCTCGCGCCGCAACGGCAACGTGCTGTGGGTGGCGCCCAAGGCCGAGCTGGCCACCAAGGAAAAGCTCGAGCTCGAATCGCAGCAGCAGATCAATGACCTCGAGCCGATCCGCAGCCAGGTGTTCCAGCTCAACTACCAGCGTGCCGAAGACGTGCGGCGCATGCTGCTCGGGCTGGCCGCGACGGGCGTCGGCGGCGCGGGCGCGCTGGGCAGCGTGGGCGCGGTCCCGGCGGTGGGCGGCATAGGCGGCGCGGCGGCCAGCAATACCCGCATGCTGTCCAAGCGCGGCTCGCTGACGGCGGATCCCCGTACCAACCAGCTGTTCGTGTCCGATATCGCGACCAAGCTCGAAGAGGTGCAGAGCTTCCTCGGCAAGATCGACATCCCGGTGCGCCAGGTCATCATCGAGGCGCGCATCGTCGAGGCCAACGATACCTTCAGCCGCAACCTGGGCGTCAAGCTGGGCTTTGCCTCCAAGACGGCGGGCGCCGGCTACGGCAACACCTACACCAATGTGGTCAGCCCGGTGACGCAGAACGCAACCTGGGACAACGGCCCGGCGCTGAGCCTGCCGGCTGCGGCGATCAACGGTGTCAACCCGGGCTCGGTCGCGGTCAGCCTGTTCAGCAACACGGCCGGCCGTTTCCTGGCGCTCGAGCTGTCCGCGCTGGAAGCGGACGGGCGGGGCAAGATCATCTCCAGCCCGCGCGTGGTGACCGCCAACAATATCAAGGCGCTGATCGAGCAAGGCACGGAGTTGCCCTACCAGGCAGCCACCTCCAGTGGCGCCACCTCGGTGCAGTTCCGCAAGGCCAACCTGAAGCTGGAAGTCACGCCGCAGATCACGCCGGAAGGCAATGTGCTGCTGGATGTCGACGTCAACAAGGACAGCGTGGGCATTCAGACCACCTCGGGCTTCGCCATCGACACCAAGCACGTGCAGACGCAGGTGCTGGTGGAGAACGGTGGCACCGTGGTGATTGGCGGCATCTATAGCCAGACCGAGTCCACCAATGTGAACAAGGTGCCATTTCTGGGGGATATCCCGATCCTCGGCAACCTGTTCAAGGACAACGCCAAGGTCAACAACCGGACCGAGCTGCTGGTGTTCCTGACGCCGCGCGTGCTCAACGACAGCGTGTCGCTGAAATAGCGCCCGCTCGCGCCGGATGCAGTAGACTGACAGGCCGCATCGTTCCGATGCGGCTTTTTTTATTGTCCAGGCGGGCTAGAGAGATTGGGCGGGGGTGCATGTGGCAGGCGCGCAAGGCGGATTTCCTTGTGCCGATTGCGCCTCGCCACTTGCCCGGATCGTCCCAACATAAGAAGATGATGCAGTTTTCCACCGCGAGGGCCGGCCAGAGACCCGGCTCCCGCCCGACACGCCAGTGACAGTCACCCGCCCGAACCTTTTCTTTGTCGGCCTGATGGGGGCCGGCAAGACCACCGTCGGCCGCACCGTGGCCCGGCGCCTGAATTACCCGTTCTTCGATTCGGATCACGAACTCGAGGCGCGTTGCGGCGTGCGTATCCCGATCATCTTCGAGCACGAGGGCGAAGCGGGCTTTCGCGACCGCGAGGCGCAGGCGATCGACGAGCTCACCCAGCGCCGCGGCATCGTGCTGGCCACCGGCGGCGGCGCCGTGCTGCGCCCGGAGAATCGCGCTCACCTGAAGGCGCGCGGCACCGTGGTCTACCTGCGCGCCAGCCCGCACGACCTGTGGCTGCGCACCCGCCACGACCGCAATCGCCCGCTGCTGCAGACCGAAGACCCCAAGGGACGCCTGGAAACGCTCTATGGCGAGCGCGACCCGCTTTACCGCGAGGTGGCGGATTTCATCATCGAAACCGGCAAGCCTTCGGTAGCGCAGCTTGCTAATATGGTGTTGATGCAACTTGAAATGGCCGGTTTCACCGTTGCCGCCGAAGAACCCGAAGGGGCCGACGGCGAGTGCGCGGACAACCTCCCGGCGCAGGACCAGAATCACAATGATCACCCTTGAAGTCAGCCTCGGGGAGCGCAGCTACCCCATCCATATCGGCACCGGCCTGCTCGACCAGACCGACTTGTTCCGCCCCCATGTGCGTGGCCAGCACGCCGTCATCGTCACCAATGAGACCGTAGGGCCGTTGTACGCCGCCCGCGTCCAGGCTAGCCTGGCGGCGCTCGGCAAGACGGTGCGCACCGTGACCTTGCCCGACGGCGAGGCCTTCAAGCAGTGGGAAACGCTCAACCTGATCTTCGACGCGCTGCTCAGTGCGGGCGCCGACCGCAAGACCACGCTGATCGCCCTGGGCGGCGGCGTGGTGGGCGACATGACCGGGTTTGCCGCTGCCTGCTACATGCGCGGCGTGCCGTTCGTGCAGGTGCCCACAACCCTGCTCTCGCAGGTGGATTCGTCGGTGGGCGGCAAGACTGGCATCAATCACCCGCTCGGCAAGAACATGATCGGCGCCTTCCACCAGCCTAATGCGGTGATTGCCGACATCGACACCCTGCGCACGCTGCCGGAGCGCGAGCTCGCGGCGGGCCTGGCCGAGGTGATCAAGCATGGCGCCATGGCCGATGCCGAGTATTTCGGCTGGATCGAGCGCAATATCCGCGCGCTCAACGCCTGCGACCCGGACATCATGGCACTGGCGGTCAAGCGCTCATGCGAGATCAAGGCCGCCGTGGTGGCCCAGGACGAGCGCGAGGGCGGCCTGCGCGCCATGCTTAATTTTGGCCACACCTTCGGCCACGCGATCGAGGCTGGCATGGGCTACGGCGAGTGGCTGCACGGCGAGGCCGTGGGTT
Organism: Cupriavidus sp. YAF13; assembly: GCF_052113425.1. Classification (NCBI taxonomy): domain Bacteria; kingdom Pseudomonadati; phylum Pseudomonadota; class Betaproteobacteria; order Burkholderiales; family Burkholderiaceae; genus Cupriavidus; species Cupriavidus sp. YAF13. The sequence goes on along the minus strand of NZ_JBFRDD010000030.1, from coordinate 54,155 downwards.
GCGGTATGGTGATGGCGGCAGACCTGTCGCACCGGCTCGGCTTCATCGACACCGAAACGCGCGCGCGCGTGGTGCACCTTATCCGCGCCGCCATGCTGCCGGTGGTCGCGCCGGAACTGGGCACCGACCGCTACATCGAACTGATGAAAGTGGACAAGAAGGCAGAAGCCGGCAGCATCAAGTTCATCCTGCTCAGGAAACTGGGCGAAGCCTTCATCACCACCGTGCCAGACCCTGACCTGCGCGCTACCTTGCAGCACGCGGTGCTCAGGCCGCCTACCGAGGCGCCGGTCGCCTGAGGCGATCGGTTGTGCCTTGCAACGCCGGCCGGGCGGCGCACCGCCACCCGGCCGGACGCCTGACCGGATTGCCGCATGACCGACCTCGAAAGCCATCTTGCTCCCTATGCCGCCCGCTCCGCGCAGACCCTTGGGCGGGTGCATGCCGAACCGGCCTCGTCCTCGCGCACGGAATTCCAGCGCGACCGCGACCGCGTCATCCACAGCACAGCCTTCCGGCGGCTCGAGTACAAGACCCAGGTCTTCGTCAATCATGAAGGTGACCTGTTCCGCACCCGACTCACCCATAGCCTGGAAGTGGCGCAGATCGCCCGCTCCATCGCCCGCAACCTGCGCTTGAACGAGGACCTGGTCGAAGCCATCTCGCTGGCGCACGACCTCGGCCACACGCCCTTTGGCCATGCCGGCCAGGATGCGCTGAACAACTGCATGAAGAACCACGGGGGCTTCGAGCACAACCTGCAGAGCCTGCTGGTGGTGGATGAGCTGGAGGAGCGCTATGGCGGCTTCAACGGGCTCAACCTGACGTTCGAGACGCGTGAGGGCGTGCTCAAGCATTGCTCGCGCGTCAATGCCTCTGCGCTTGGCGAGCTGGGCCGGCGCTTTCTGGAGGGGACGCAGCCCTCGCTGGAGGCCCAGCTGGCCAACCTGGCCGACGAAATCGCCTACAACAACCACGATATCGACGACGGCCTGCGCTCCGGGCTGCTCACGCTTGAGCAGATGGACGAAGTGCCGATGTGGGGCCGCCACCGCGCCGAGGCGATGGCAGCGTTTCCCGGTATCAACGGGCGGCGTGTGATCAACGAGACCGTGCGCCGCATGATCAACACGCTGATCGTCGATCTGATCGAAACCACCAGCCAGAACATCGCCGCAGCCAACCCGCGCAATATCGAGGCCGTGCGGGCTGCAGGCCCGCTGGTGGCCTTCAGCGCGCCGGTGCGAGAGGAGGCGGCGGCGCTCAAGCGTTTCCTGTTCCGCCATCTCTATCGCCATTACCTGGTGATGCGCATGTCCGCCAAGGCCCAGCGCATCATCACCGACCTGTTCGATGTGTTCATGGCGGATCCGCGCCTGTTGCCGCCGCAGTACCAGGCGGGGCAAGGCCGCGACCCGTCCCGGCTGATCTCGCACTACATCGCCGGCATGACCGACCGCTATGCGATCCGGGAGCACCGCCGCATCTTTGCGGTCGACGAGGGCAGTTAGGGCAGCTAGGCCAACACGGCCAGCGGGAAAATTGGGGACGGATCAGGCTGCGGCTAGGCTATCATCGGACATCGCATTCGTTTGATGCCATCCGACCGGCAAGCACGTATCGCCGAACCTCCTCGCCCATCATGGCCCGACTTCCTCGTTTCTCCCCGGCTTCGCTGCCGGCACTGGTGTTGCAACGCGGCAACAATCGTCAGCCCGTCTTCCATGGCGCCGATGACTATCTCCACTACCTGGACTGCCTGCGCATGGCCGCGCGGGAGCACGACCTGGCTATCCACGCCTACGCCCTGCGGCCGAATCATGTCCATCTCGTGGCGACCCCCCGGCATGCCGATTCGCTCAGTCTCACCATGCAAGCGGTGGGGCGCCGCTACGCGCGCTATTTCAACCGGGTCGCGGGCCGTACCGGCACGCTGTGGGATGGCCGCTTTCGCTCGGCGGTGTTCGATCCTGCCGCCTGGATGCTGCCGGCCATGCAGTACGTGGAGGGCAACGCCGTGCGTGCCGGCGAGGTGATCTCGGCCGAAGGGGATCGATGGAGCAGCTATCGCCACCATGCCGGCATCGAGGCCAGCCCCTTTGTGAGCGATCACTCTGCGTACTGGGCGCTAGGCAATACGCCGTTCGAGCGGCAATCCAACTACCGCGCGGTCACTGCGGAGGGGCTGTCGTCGATGACCCTGGCCACGCTTCGCAGCCATGCGCATAGCGGCTGGCCTCTGGGTGACGCGGCCTTCCTTGCCCAACTGGAGCGACAGGGTGGGCGGCGCGTGCAGCCGTTGCCCAAGGGCCGCCCGGCGGGCCGGTCCGCAATGGACAGGGAGTCCGAGCCGGACACGATCTAGCCTCGGGCCGTGCGTGTGAAGCGTTGCGCGCTTGACTGCGGCGAGATCAATAATGCACGCCCCGCGATGCACCATTTTTTATCTGTCCCCAAATAAAGACCATCCCTGTTGTGGTGCGAGACTAAATATGATCTGACCCCATTTAAAAATTTTGCGGGACGCGTACGATTCTTTTATAGTTCCTCCACCCACATTCATTGTGCGGCGCGTCACGCCTGTGTACGCCGCTGCGGCCCCGCTGTCTCTCTGGTTCCCCGTCCCCGGTTTTCAACCGGCCCCGGTGGAAGAGTGCGGTCCCCGTTCCGGTCTGCCTTGCTGGCTCGCAGCCCTCACCGGAATCAAGCCCGTGGACCAATCGCAATCCCAATCAAAGCAAACGATGGCCCAAGCGCAGGCCGCAGAGTCTGCCGCCGCCACGCACGCGCCTGCCTCGCGTCCGCAAGCCCAGGGCATGTACGACCCCGCCAATGAAAAAGACGCCTGCGGCGTTGGCATGGTTGCCCATATCAAGGGCAAGAAGAGCCATGAGATCGTCCAGCAAGGGCTGAAGATCCTGGAAAACCTGGATCACCGCGGCGCGGTCGGCGCCGATGCGCTGATGGGCGACGGTGCCGGTATCCTGATCCAGATCCCGGACCAGTTCTACCGCGAAGACATGGCCAAGCAGGGCGTGACCCTGCCGCCGTCCGGCGAGTACGGCGTGGGCATGATCTTCCTGCCGAAGGAGCACGCCTCCCGCCTGGCCTGCGAGCAAGAACTCGAGCGCACCGTGCGCCTGGAAGGCCAGGTCGTGCTGGGCTGGCGCGACGTGCCGGTGGACGCCGCCATGCCGATGTCGCCGACGGTGCGCACCACCGAGCCGGTAATCCGCCAGATCTTCATTGGTCGTGGCCGCGACATCATGACCACGGACGCGCTGGAACGTAAGCTCTACGTGATCCGCAAGACCGCCAGCCACGCCATCCAGGCGCTCAAGCTCAAGCACGGCAAGGAATATTTCGTGCCGTCGATGTCGGCGCGCACGGTCGTGTACAAGGGCCTGCTGCTGGCAACGCAAGTCGGCGAGTACTACCTGGACCTGCAGGACCCGCGCGCCGTCTCGGCCCTGGCCCTGGTGCACCAGCGCTTCTCCACCAACACCTTCCCGGCCTGGGAACTGGCCCACCCGTACCGCATGGTCGCCCACAACGGTGAAATCAACACGGTCAAGGGCAACGTGAACTGGGTCAACGCGCGGACCGGCGCGATCTCGTCGCCGGTGCTGGGCGACGACCTGCCCAAGCTGTGGCCGCTGATCTATCCCGGCCAGTCGGACACGGCATCGTTCGACAACTGCCTCGAACTGCTGACGATGGCCGGCTACCCGCTCGTCCACGCCATGATGATGATGATCCCGGAAGCCTGGGAACAGCACACCATGATGGACGACAACCGCCGTGCCTTCTACGAATACCACGCTGCCATGATGGAGCCGTGGGACGGCCCTGCCGCGATCTGCTTCACCGATGGCCGCCAGATCGGCGCCACGCTGGACCGTAACGGCCTGCGCCCGGCACGTTTCTACGTGACCGAGGACGACATCGTGGTGCTGGCTTCGGAAGCCGGCGTGCTGCCGTTCCCCGAGTCGCGCATCGTGCAGAAATGGCGCCTCCAGCCGGGCAAGATGTTCCTGATCGACATGGAGCAAGGCCGCATCATCGACGACAAGGAACTCAAGGACAACCTGGCCAACGCCAAGCCCTACAAGAGCTGGATCGACGCCGTGCGCATCAAGCTCGACGAGCTGGATGCCAAGCCCGAGGACGTGGCTGCCGAGAAGAAGCCGGACGCCCGCCTGCTGGATCGCCAGCAAGCCTTCGGCTATACGCAGGAAGACGTCAAGTTCCTGATGGCGCCGATGGCGCTGGCCGGCGAGGAAGCCACCGGCTCGATGGGCAATGACAGCCCGCTGGCCGTGCTGTCGTCCAAGAACAAGACGCTGTACCACTACTTCAAGCAGCTCTTCGCCCAGGTCACCAACCCGCCGATCGACCCGATCCGCGAGAACATGGTGATGTCGCTGGTGTCCTTCATCGGACCCAAGCCCAACCTGCTCGAGCTGAACAACATCAACCCGCCGATGCGCCTCGAAGTGTCCCAGCCCGTGCTGGACTTCAAGGACATCGCCAAGATCCGCAATATCGAGCACTACACCGGCGGCAAGTTCCGTTCGTATGAACTGAACATCTGCTACCCGCAGGCTTGGGGCAAGGAAGGCATCGAAGCCCGCCTGGCCTCGCTGTGCGCGGAAGCCGTGGATGCCGTGCGCTCGGGCTACAACATCCTGATCGTGTCGGACCGCCGCGTCGATGCGGAGCACGTGGCCATCCCCGCGCTGCTGGCAACGTCCGCCATCCACCACCACCTGGTGGACAAGGGCCTGCGTACCTCGGCCGGCCTGGTGGTGGAAACCGGCACGGCGCGCGAGGTGCATCACTTTGCGCTGCTGGCCGGCTATGGCGCCGAAGCCGTGCACCCGTACCTGGCGATGGAAACGCTGGGCGACATGGCACAAGGCCTGTCCGGCGACCTGTCGCCCGAGAAGGCGGTCAAGAACTTCGTCAAGGCGATCGGCAAGGGCCTGCAGAAGGTGATGTCCAAGATGGGCATCTCCACCTACATGTCGTACACCGGTGCGCAGATCTTCGAAGCCATCGGCCTGTCGCGCGAGCTGGTGCAGAAGTACTTCCACGGCACCGCAACGAACGTCGAAGGCATCGGCATCTTCGAGGTGGCCGAGGAAGCGCTGCGCCTGCACCAGGACGCCTTCGGCGACAACCCGGTGCTGGACACCATGCTGGAGACCGGCGGCGAGTACGCCTACCGCGTTCGCGGCGAAGCGCATATGTGGACCCCGGATTCGGTGGCCAAGCTGCAGCACGCCGTGCGCGCCGACGACGGCAAGGGCGCATACCAGACGTACAAGGAATACGCCAATATCATCAACGACCAGAGCCGCCGTCACATGACGCTGCGCGGCCTGTTCGAGTTCAAGGTCGATCCGGCCCGCGCCATTGCGCTGGAAGAAGTGGAACCGGCCAAGGAGATCGTCAAGCGCTTTGCCACCGGCGCCATGTCGCTGGGCTCGATCTCCACCGAAGCCCACGCCACGCTGGCGGTCGCGATGAACCGCATCGGCGGCAAGTCCAACACTGGTGAAGGTGGCGAGGACGCGAACCGCTACCGCAACGAGCTGCGCGGCATCCCCATCAAGCAAGGCGACACGCTGCAGGGCCTGCTGGGCACCGAAGCCGTGGTGCGCGACCAGGAACTGCAGGCTGGCGACTCGCTGCGCTCGAAGATCAAGCAGGTGGCCTCGGGCCGTTTCGGCGTGACCGCCGAATACCTGGCGTCCGCCGACCAGATCCAGATCAAGATGGCACAGGGCGCCAAGCCCGGCGAAGGCGGCCAGCTGCCCGGCCACAAGGTCTCCGACTACATCGGCAAGCTGCGTTACTCGGTGCCGGGCGTGGGCTTGATCTCGCCGCCTCCGCACCATGACATCTACTCGATCGAGGATCTGGCGCAGCTGATCCACGACCTGAAGAACGTCAACCCGGCCTCCGATATCTCGGTCAAGCTCGTGTCCGAAGTGGGCGTGGGCACCGTGGCCGCGGGTGTGGCCAAGGCCAAGGCCGATCACGTGGTGATCGCCGGCCATGACGGCGGCACCGGCGCTTCGCCGCTGTCGTCGATCAAGCACGCCGGCACGCCGTGGGAGCTGGGCCTGGCCGAGACGCAGCAGACGCTGATGCTCAACGGCTTGCGCAACCGTATCCGCGTGCAGGCCGACGGCCAGATGAAGACCGGCCGCGACGTTGTCATCGGTGCGCTGCTGGGCGCCGACGAGTTCGGCTTCGCTACCGCACCGCTGGTGGCCGAAGGCTGCATCATGATGCGCAAGTGCCACCTGAACACCTGCCCGGTGGGCGTGGCCACGCAGGATCCGGCGCTGCGCGCGAAATTCCAGGGCAAGCCTGAGCACGTGGTGAACTTCTTCTTCTTCATCGCCGAAGAAGCCCGCGAGATCATGGCGCAACTGGGCATCCGCACGTTCGACGAGCTGATCGGCCGCGCCGACCTGCTCGACACCAAGCCCGGCATCGAGCACTGGAAGGCGCGCGGCCTCGATTTCACCCGCGTGTTCTACCAGGCTCCGTTCCCCGCCGAGCTGCCGCGCTTCCACACCGACGTGCAGGACCATGGCCTGTCGCTGGAAGCCGGCAAGGCGCTGGACCACGTGCTGATCGCCAAGGCTCGCCTGGCCATCGACAAGGGTGAGCGCGTGTCGTTCATCCAGCCGGTGAAGAACGTCAACCGTACCGTCGGCGCGATGCTCTCGGGCGTGGTGGCCAAGCAGTACGGCCATGAAGGCCTGCCTGACGACACCATCCACATCCAGTTGCAAGGCACCGCCGGCCAGTCCTTCGGCGCGTTCCTGGCGCACGGCATCACGCTGGACCTGGTGGGCGACGGCAACGACTACGTGGGCAAGGGCCTGTCCGGCGGCCGCGTGATCGTGCGCGCTCCGCATGAGTTCCGCGGCGACCCGACACGCAACATCATCGTGGGCAACACCGTGCTGTACGGCGCGATTGCCGGCGAAGCCTTCTTCAACGGCGTGGCAGGCGAGCGCTTCGCGGTGCGCAACTCCGGCGCGGCCGCGGTGGTGGAAGGCACGGGCGACCATGGCTGCGAGTACATGACCGGCGGCACCGTGGTGGTGCTGGGCGGCACCGGGCGCAACTTCGCGGCCGGCATGTCGGGCGGCATGGCCTATGTCTACGACGAGGACGGCCTGTTCGACAAGCGCTGCAACACTTCGATGGTGGCACTGGAAACGGTGCTGGCCGCGGCCGACCAGGAGAAGGGCCAGTCGCCCGCTTCCTGGCACAAGATGGACGGGCAGCGCCAGCTTGACGAAATCATCCTCAAGGGCTTGATCGAGCAGCATTTCCGCTTCACGGGCTCAGAGCGCGCCAAGGCATTGCTGGCCGATTGGACCACGGCACGCCGCAAGTTCGTCAAGGTCTTCCCGACCGAGTACAAGCGCGCACTGGGCGAGATGTACGCCAAGGAGCAGGAAGCGAAAGACAGCGACCGGGAAGCCATCGCCGCCTGAGCCCCAAGGGCAGGGCAGCGAGCCCGACCAAGCATGAGCGCTGTCGCGGATTCGCGCCGGCCTCACAAGATACTGACCTCACAGCGGGGCCGGCGCATGCGCCGGTGCCGCTCAGCATGACCAAGGACGCAACATGGGTAAGGCGACTGGCTTTCTCGAATTTCCGCGCCAGAACGAAGGTTACGAGCCCGTAACCAAGCGCGTGAAGCACTACAAGGAATTCGTATTCGCGCTGTCCGACAGCGAAGCGAAGATCCAGGGCGCGCGCTGCATGGACTGCGGTATCCCGTTCTGCAATAACGGTTGCCCGGTCAACAACATCATCCCTGACTTCAACGACCTGGTGTATCGCCAGGACTGGAAGTCGGCGATCGAGGTGCTGCACCAGACCAACAACTTCCCCGAATTTACCGGCCGCATCTGCCCGGCACCGTGCGAAGCTGCCTGTACGCTGGGCATCAATGAAGCACCGGTCGGCATCAAGTCGATCGAGCACGCCATCATCGACAAGGCCTGGGAAGAAGGCTGGGTTGCCCCGCAGCCGCCCAAGCACAAGACCGGTAAGACCGTTGCCGTGGTCGGCTCCGGCCCCGCCGGCATGGCCGTCGCCCAGCAGCTGGCGCGCGCCGGGCACGACGTGACCGTGTTCGAGAAGAACGACCGCATCGGTGGCCTGCTGCGCTATGGCATCCCCGACTTCAAGCTTGAGAAGTGGCTGATCGACCGCCGCATGGAACAGATGCAGGCCGAGGGCGTGACCTTCCGTGCCGGCGTGATGGTGACCGACGGCGAACTGCCGGCGGGCATCAAGAACTATGCGCGTGAAACCATCTCGGCGCAGGCTCTGCAAGACCAGTTCGACGCCGTGGTGCTGGCGGGTGGCTCCGAAGTGCCGCGCGACCTGCCGGTCCCGGGGCGCGACCTCGACGGCATCCATTACGCGCTGGAATTCCTGATCCCGCAGAACAAGGAAGTGGCCGGCGACGAGCCCAACGCGCTGCGCGCCGATGGCAAGCACGTGATCGTGATCGGTGGCGGCGATACCGGCTCCGACTGCGTGGGTACGTCGAACCGCCACGGCGCGGAATCGATCATCCAGTTCGAGCTGCTGCCGCAGCCGCCGGAAGAAGAGAACAAGGCGCTGGTGTGGCCGTACTGGCCGATCAAGCTGCGCACCTCGTCCTCGCACGACGAAGGCTGCAACCGCGACTGGTCGGTTGCCACCAAGGAGTTCATTGGTGAGAACGGCAAGATCACCGCGCTCAAGGCCTGCCGCGTCGAATGGAAGGACGGCAAGATGCAGGAAGTGCCGGACAGCGAGTTCATCCTTAAGGCGGACCTCGTGCTGCTGGCCATGGGCTTCACCAACCCGGTGGGCTCGCTGCTCTCCGCTTTCGGCGTGGATACCGATGCGCGCAAGAACGCCCGTGCCAGCACCGAAGGCGATCGCGCTTATCACACCAACGTGCCCAAGGTGTTCGCCGCTGGCGACGTACGCCGCGGCCAGTCGCTGGTGGTGTGGGCGATCCGCGAAGGCCGCCAGGCCGCGCGTTCGGTCGATGCCTTCCTGATGGGGCATTCCGAGCTGCCGCGCTGATCTGTGCCATGGCTTTGCTGATGCCGTGACGCGTTGCTCGCGCCACAAGACCCGCCCCGCGCAAGCCGGGCGGTTTTTTTTATAGCGGCGCGCTCAGCCTGGCTGCAGCGTACGGCCCATCAGCACGGCGTCGTCGCCGTAAGCCGACAGTTTGGCGGACAGGGCAGCGCTGGCAGGCGTCAGATTCGCGTACCCGAGTCTGCGCCACCATGCCGCAGCCGATTGCACGGCGACCAGCCGCGATGAGCGCAATCCGGCATCGAGCGCGGCCGCATGGGCCGCGGCGTAGAGCATTGGCGCCAGGCCGCGGCCCTGACCGGCGGGCGCCACCGCCATATCGTGCACGAACCAGGTCAGCATGCTGGCCGGCTCACCATCGCGGACCCAATGCCGCTCCAGCACGCCGTCGAGTGCCGGCAGGCTGTCCTGGGGCCACATGTGGGTAAACAGATAGGCTGCCAGCTCGCCATCCGGGCCGGCGGCCACCCAGCAAGTGGCGGGCGACAGCGCCAGGCGGCTGCCGAGGGCCGCAGCGGACTCGAGCAGCATGCCGCGATAGCACTGGGCCTGGATTTCCAGCACGGCGGGCAGGTCGGTGGCCAGCATGGGCCTAGGAGTGTATTCACGCATGACGGGCGATTATAGGCGGCGTCGGGCCAGGGGCGCCCTGGATGTCCGGAGACCCGCGCCCAGCCGTGCTTACAGGGTTGTCCCGGCTATGGTTAACGTGGTCTGTGCGGTGCTGGGCATTCTTCGTAGAATGACCTGACAATTAAAACAAAGTACACAAAGACTGCCTCGCTAATCCCTTTTCAGCCGATCAAGACGCCACGGCGATGCCAGTGGCCCGGAGGAATTGATGTCCGAAGTGCGCATTGTTTCGCGGCTTTGGCGAGGTAAGGCGAAGTTGCTTCACCCCGCTGCCATGCCGGCTTGTCTGCAGTTGTTTCTGCACGTCTGGCAGCCGCTGTGCCTCGCTGCCCTGCTGCTTGCCGCGAGCGGGCCCGGCCTGGCCCGGCCGGCCTCCATGCCGGCTACCCCGGCGTCGGCAGCGTTTGCGCGCCCGATATCGTTTCCCGTCCGCCCCATTCGCCTGATCGTGCCTTTTCCGGCCGGCGGCGTGCCGGATGCCGTGGCGCGCCTGCTGGCCGAGCGCCTGGCGGTACGTCTGGGCGTGCCGGTCGACGTCGACAACCGGCCCGGTGCGGGCGGCACCACGGCGGGAGACGTGGTGGCCAAGGCCAGTTCCGACGGGCATACCTTGCTGTTCCACCAGGCCACCATGCTGATCCAGCCGGGCCTGGAGCCGGTGCCTTATGACGTAGTGCGCGACTTCACGCCGGTGGCGCGGGTCGCGACCATGCCGCTGTTCCTGGTGATCGATGCGCGCCTGCCGATGCGCACGCCGCAGCAATGGCTCGCTGCGGTCAATGCCAGTCCGGGATCCTACAGCTACGGCTCCGGCCAGGCCGGCAGCCCCTCGCATCTTTATGCCCAATACGCTGTGCATGGTGTGCCGAACGGGGTGCCGCTGGTTACGGCCAAGGGCGAGGCGGCGGTGGTGCAGGAGATGCTGGCCGGGCGCGTCAGCGCTTGCTTCTGCGCGTTTGCTTCCGTGCAGGCCCAGGTCAAGAGCGGCAATTTGCGCCTGCTCGGCGTGACTGGTGTGGCGCGTTCGCAACTGGCGCCCACGGTGCCCACGCTGCAGGAGTCGGGGGTGGATGGCTATGGCGCGGGAGCCTGGTACGGCGTCATTGCCCCGGCCAAGACCCCGCATGTCATCGTGGCGCGGATCGCCAGCGAGCTGGACGGCGTCATGGGTGAGCGCGAGGTGCGGGATCGCCTGCTGGCGGCGGGCCTGACGCCGTTGCGCGATTCGCCGGAAGCCTTTGCGACGGCGATCCGGTCGGAGTCGATCCAGTGGCAGGTCATCTTGCGGCAAACTGGTGGGCCAACTGAGCCTTAAGTCTCTCTTTTTTGGCAGAGATGTCCGAAGTCCGCAACTCAAATGTGACGAAACAATTATTTGCGTTGAGTGGATGTGGATTGCGCCACACTGCCTCGGGCAGCGCTAGGTAGTAGCCCTTATAATGGCGGACTGCCTAACACGGTGCCAACGTGACCGATTCCGCCTCAAACCTCGTCGAGCTCCAATCTGTCGATTTCGCCTATGCGGCGGGCGGCAAGCCAATCCTGTCGGGCCTTAGCATGCGCTTCCCGCGTGGCAAGGTGGTGGCCGTCATGGGCGGCTCCGGCTGCGGCAAGACCACCGTGATGCGCCTGATCGGCGGCCAGGTCAGGCCGCAGAGCGGCCAGGTGCTCTTCAACGGCGCCAATATCCCGGCCCTCGACCGCAATGACCTGTACGCCGTGCGGCGGCAGATGGGCATGCTGTTCCAGTTTGGCGCGTTGTTTACCGATCTCTCCGTGTTCGATAACGTTGCCTTCCCGTTGCGTGAACATACCGACTTGCCCGAGTCGATGATCCGCGACCTGGTGCTGATGAAGCTCAATGCCGTCGGCCTGCGCGGCGCGCGCGAGCTGATGCCGGCGGAGATCTCCGGCGGCATGGCGCGCCGGGTGGCGCTGGCCCGCGCGATCGCGCTCGATCCAGCCCTGCTGATGTACGACGAGCCTTTTGCCGGCCTCGACCCGATCTCGCTGGGCCTGACCGCGCGCCTGATCCGCAGCCTGAACGACGCGCTGGGGGCCACTACCATCATCGTGTCGCACGACGTCAACGAGACCTTTCTCATCGCCGACTACGTCTATTTCATTGCCAATGGCCGCATTGCCGCCGAAGGCGAGCCCGAGGCCCTGCGTGCCTCGACGGATCCCTTCGTGCACCAGTTCGTCCATGCCGAGCCTGACGGCCCGGTCCCGTTCCACTATCCGGGGCCGTCGCTGGCCGAGGACTTCGTGAGCGGGGCCGGACGATGATGGGATTTTTCACGAGCATCGGCTCCGCGGTGCGGCAGTCGGTCAGCGGCCTGGGTCATGCCACGCGCATGTTTTTCACGGTACTGGCGATGTCTCCGGCGCTGCTGCGCCGCTTCCGGCTGGTGAGCGACCAGATTTTCTTTGTCGGCAACCTGTCGCTGGTGATCATTGCGGTTTCAGGCCTGTTTGTCGGCTTCGTGCTGGGTTTGCAGGGCTATTACACGCTAAATCGCTACGGCTCCGAGCAGGCGCTGGGGCTGCTGGTGGCGCTGTCGCTGGTGCGCGAACTGGGCCCGGTGGTGACGGCGCTGCTGTTCGCCGGCCGCGCCGGCACGTCACTGACCGCCGAGATCGGCCTGATGAAGGCGGGTGAGCAACTCACCGCCATGGAAATGATGGCGGTCAATCCGCTGCAGCGCGTGATCGCGCCGCGCTTCTGGGCTGGCGTGGTCGCCATGCCGGTGCTGGCGGCGATTTTCAGCGCCGTTGGCATCCTGGGCGGCTATGTGGTCGGGGTGCAGATGATCGGCGTGGACGCGGGCGCGTTCTGGTCGCAGATGCAAAACGGGGTGGATGTTCGCAATGACGTGCTCAACGGCGTCATAAAGAGCTTCATTTTTGGCGTCGCGGTGACGTTTATAGCGCTGTACCAGGGCTATCAGGCCAAGCCGACGCCGGAAGGCGTGTCGCGTGCCACCACGCGCACCGTGGTGATTGCCTCGCTGGCGGTGCTGGCGCTGGATTTCCTGCTGACTGCGCTGATGTTCAGCTGACTTGGCCGGTGCGGTCGCCGGAGCCGGAGTACTTGAAGAAGAGACGCAGATGAAAAGAAATACACTCGATTTCTGGGTTGGGCTGTTTGTGGTGGCGGGTTTCGTGGCGCTGCTGTTCCTGGCGCTCAAGGCCGGCAACATGAGCGCCCTGTCGTTCCAGGACACCTACTCGGTGCAGGCGCGCTTCGATAACATCGGCGGCCTGAAGCCGCGCGCCCCGGTGAAGAGCGCCGGCGTGGTGGTGGGCCGCGTGGCGGATATCCGCTTCGACGACAAGACCTACCAGGCGACCGTGACGCTCAACCTGGAAAAGCGCTACCAGTTTCCCAAGGACACCTCGGCCAAGATCCTGACCTCGGGCTTGCTCGGGGAGCAGTACCTGGGCCTTGAGGCGGGTGGCGACACCGCCATGCTGGCGGAGGGCTCGCGCATCACCATGACGCAGTCGGCCGTGGTGCTGGAAAACCTGATCGGGCAGTTCCTGTATAACAAGGCCGCCGATGCGGGGGCGGGTGGCAACAATGCCGGCGGCGCTGCCGCTGGAGCCGCCAGCGGCGCAGCGGGGGTGGTGAAATGACCGGCAGGCGTGCTGCCGCGCGCTGGCGCGTGGGACGAAACTGCTTGCTGGCAGCATCGGTTGCATGGCTGGCGGCAGGTTGCGCCACTGGCCCGACCGCCAACCCGAAGGATCCTATCGAGCCCTTCAACCGGGAAGTCTTCAAGGTCAACGACGCCGTCGACAGGACCGTGCTGCGCCCGGTAGCCCAGGTGTACGCAGATTACGTTCCGTCGCCGATCCGCACCGCGATCGACAACGCTTTCTCCAACGTCAGCGATGTCTACTCGGCCGTCAACAACCTGCTTCAGGGCAAGCCCACCCGCGCCGCGGAAGACACCATGCGCGTGGCCATCAACAGCGTGCTGGGCATCGGCGGGCTGATCGACATCGCCACGCCGGCGGGCTTGCCGAAGTACAAGGAAGACTTCGGCCAGACCTTGGGCGTATGGGGTGTGCCGGCCGGTCCGTACCTGGTGCTGCCGCTGTTCGGGCCTAGCACGGTGCGCGATACCACTGGCATGCTGGTCGACCGCCAGATCGATCCATCGGCGTATATCGAGCCCGTGTGGCTGCGCAACTCGCTGTTCGGGGTGCGTGTCGTCAACACCCGGGCTTCGCTGCTCGGCGCCACGAGCCTGATCGAGATGGCAGCGCTCGACAAGTACGCCTTCATGCGCGACGCGTACCTGCAGCGCCGCGAGTACCAGATCTATGACGGCAACCCGCCGGAGAGCGACGATACCGTGCCGACCAGCCCGCCGCCGGACGCCACACAGGAAAACCAGGCGCTGCCCACGCCACCCGTGCAGATGCCCGGCAATATCGGCAATTTCCGCTTGCGCTGAGTGGGATCTGCCGCAGCTCGTGTCTCCGCTGTGAGTGGTGCAACAAAGTATGAAAATGTGGTGCCGGAAGCTCCGGCACCGCGAACTCCCAGGCCTTGCCCGAACTCCAACTCGGCGCATGACTATTGCCGGCCTTGGTGCCGGGACGCTAGGATGCCGTACCTCGGTGTCCCTGCGTTATCGAATTGATAAGGACGAAATATGCTGAAGCGACTGTTGCTACCTTTTCTTACCGTGGTTGCCTTTTCCGGCGCCGCCCACGCCCAATCGCAGGATGCCAGCACGCCCGACGGGCTGGTCAAGGCGGTGGTCGGCGACGTGATGACTTCGGTCAAGGCGGACAAGGACATGCAGGCCGGGAACATTGGCAAGATCTCGGCGCTGGTGGAGCAGAAGATCCTGCCCAACGCGAATTTCCAGAAGACCACGCAGATTGCCATGGGCCGCAACTGGTCCAAGGCCACGCCCGAGCAGCAAAAGCAGATCACCGACGAGTTCAAGACCCTGCTGATCCGCACCTATTCGGGCGCCATCGCGCAGATTCGCGACCAGAGCGTGCAGTTCCGCCCGTACCGCGGCAGCCCGGACGATACCGATGCCACCATTCGCACCCAGGTCATCAACAAGGGCGAGCCGATCCAGCTCGATTACCGCCTCGAGAAGACCCCGCAAGGCTGGAAGGTCTATGACATCAACGTGCTGGGCGCCTGGCTGACCGAGGCCTACAAGGGCAGTTTCAACACCATCGTGGGCCAGCAGGGCGTGGATGGCGTGATCAAGACGCTGCAGGACCGCAACCGCCAGCTCGCCAACGCCAAGAACTGAGCCTGCGAGCCTGCCTGAGCGGCAGGCTGCGGCCCAGCATGGCTGACCGAAGTGTTCTACAATGAGCGCTCCCGCACCCGCGGGAGTGCTTTTTTCCAGACCCGCATCCCCGGACCGCTGCCAGATGCTTTCGCTCGACACCTCGCTGACCAACCGCAACGCCGCCACCGTGCTGCGTGACGGCCTGGCACGCCTGGCCCAGGGCGAAGCCCAGGTGGACTGCGGCAAGCTGACCCAGGTCGACTCCGCCGCCGTCGCGGTGCTGCTGGCCTGGCAGCGCGATGCCGCCAGCCGCGGCCAGTCGCTCGTGTTCGTCGGCGTACCGGCCCAGCTGGCTGAGCTGGCCGCGCTGTACGGCGTCGATTCCCTGCTGCAACTCGGCGCCCAGGCAGGCGCCACGGGCGCGCGGGGCGCGCAAGACACCGTTTCCCACCGACATTGAACCGGCATCCGTGGCAAGCTGCTGATCTGCGCTTGCTACCGCGATGCCCGGGCGATGGCTCACGCCACGCCTCGCGCTCAAAGCGGGACAGCTCCCGCATCCCCTATAATTCCGGGTTGTTCGACCGTTCCGGCATATAAGGCACGGACAAGACACGGTCGAAGCACCCAGGCGGTCCCCGCCATTTCAAGGAGGCCGGCGTGCGAGCCCACCAGAGCCCTACGCGCCTGCCAAACAGTATCCGGCCATGAAAGCCATCGAACTCAAAGACGTTCGCAAGCGCTACCGCAATCTGCAGGCGCTCAAGGGCGTCAGCTTCACCGTCGAGCGAGGAGAATTCTTCGGCCTGCTCGGCCCCAACGGTGCAGGCAAGACCACGCTGATCTCCATCCTGGCGGGCCTGAACCGTGCCGATTCCGGCAGCGTCAGTGTGCTCGGCCACGACGTGGTGGCCGATTACCGGCTGGCGCGGCGCATGTTGGGCGTGGTGCCGCAGGAACTGGTCTTCGATCCCTTCTTCACGGTGCGCGAGACGCTGCGCCTGCAGTCCGGCTACTTCGGCCTGACCCGCAATGACGACTGGATCGACGAGATCATGGCCAACCTCGATCTCACCAACAAGGCCGACGCCAACATGCGCCAGCTCTCCGGCGGCATGAAGCGCCGCGTGCTGGTGGCCCAGGCGCTGGTGCACCGGCCGCCGGTCATCGTGCTCGACGAGCCCACCGCCGGGGTTGACGTGGAGTTGCGCCAAACGCTGTGGAAGTTCATTTCGCGCCTGAATCGCGAGGGCCACACCATCATCCTGACCACGCACTACCTGGAAGAGGCCGAGGCGCTGTGTGACCGCATCGCCATGCTCAAGTTCGGCGAGGTGGTGGCGCTGGACCGCACCAGCAACCTGCTGAGCCAGTTCGCCGGGCTGCAGCTGGCGCTGACATTTTCCCGTGGTACCTTGCCGGCCACGCTTGAGCCGCTGCGCATGCCTTCCTCCAACCCGGGCGAACGCGCGGTGCGGCTGCGGCTGTCGGGCTACCCGGCGGTGGAGCCGATCCTGGCCGCCTGCCGCGAGGCCGGCTGCGAGATCGAAGACATGGAAATCAACAAGGCAGACCTGGAGGACGTGTTCGTGCAGATCATGCGGCGCGAAGGCCATATGCCTGGCGCGCTGCCGGATACGGCGATAGGGGCTGCAGCATGAAGATGCCGACCGAATTCGACGCTACGCGAGACGCCATCAACACCCACCTTGCGCCGATGGCGGTGGGAGGGCTGGTAGGCTTTCGCACGCTGCTCTACAAGGAAGTGCTGCGTTTCTGGAAGGTCAGCTTCCAGACCGTGGCGGCGCCGGTGCTCACCGCGATCCTGTACCTGTTGATCTTCGGCCACGTGCTTGAGAACCGGGTGAAGGTGTACGACCAGATCAGCTATACCGCGTTCTTGGTGCCGGGGCTGGTGATGATGAGCGTGCTGCAGAACGCCTTCGCCAATAGTTCGTCGTCGCTGATCCAGTCCAAAATCACCGGCAACCTGGTGTTCATCATGCTGCCGCCGCTGTCGCACTGGGAAATGTTCGGCGCCTATGTGGTGGCGTCCATCGTGCGCGGCCTGGCCGTGGGCCTGGGCGTGTTGCTGGTGACGGCCTGGTTCGCCAACCTGCATTTCGCCAACATTGCGTGGATCCTGGTGTTTGCCGTGCTGGGGGCGGCGATCCTTGGCACGCTGGGGCTGATCGCCGGGATCTGGGCCGAGAAATTCGACCAGCTCGCGGCCTTCCAGAACTTCCTGATCATGCCGGCTACCTTCTTGTCCGGCGTGTTTTATTCGATCCACTCGCTGCCTCCTTTCTGGCAGGCGGTGTCGCACGCCAATCCGTTCTTCTACATGATCGACGGCTTCCGCTATGGCTTTTTTGGCGTCTCCGACGTGGCGCCGGCCTTCAGCCTCGCAGTCGTGGGTACGGCCTTCGTGGTGCTTGCCACGGTCGCGCTGCAGCTGCTCAAGAGCGGCTACAAGCTGCGCCACTGAACGCTACCCACAAGAAAAAGCAGAACGCCAAGAGCCCATCTATCTGGATCCGGAACCGCAAGCGAATCAACGCGAAAAGACCACCATGCTGCCTACACCCCAACAAGTCAGTGACTACATCGCCCAAGGGCTGTCCTGCGAACACCTGGAAGTGGAGGGCGACGGCCAGCACTTCTTTGCCACCATCGTCAGCGCCCAGTTTGACGGCAAGCGCCTGATCCAGCGGCACCAGCAGGTCTATGCCGCGCTGGGCGACCGCATGCGCGCCGAGATCCACGCCCTGTCGATGAAGACGCTGACGCCGGCCGAATGGCAGGCGCAGGCGGGCGAGGGCAAGCAGTAAGCTAAGCGCCGGAACAAGGCGGACTCGCACGAATAAATACGGACCAACAAGCTGGCCGCCCGACAGGCCGGACATGACAATCAGGGTCCGCGCCACGCGCGCGGCGGCCCACGGGTATCAGATGCTGCGGCGGCGCGCCTTGACGCACCGCCACGGACCGTAATGAAACATGCCGGACGCCAGCGGGCGGCCGGCCGGAATTGAAAGAACATGGACAAACTCGAGATCCAGGGCAATGGCCCGCTGCGAGGCGAGATCCGCGTATCCGGCGCCAAGAACGCCGCGCTGCCGATCCTGTGCGCGGGGCTGCTTAGCGCCGACACCATCTCGCTCGACAACGTTCCCAGGCTGCAGGACGTGGGTACCACGCTCAAGCTGCTGCGCCAGATGGGCATGAAGGCCGAGCAGGACGGCACGCGCGTGACGCTCAACGGCGCCGAAGTCAACTCGCCCGAGGCTCCCTACGAGCTGGTCAAGACCATGCGCGCATCCATCCTGGTGCTGGGTCCGCTGGTGGCACGCTTTGGCGAAGCGCGCGTATCGTTGCCCGGCGGCTGCGCCATTGGCGCGCGCCCGGTCGACCAGCACATCAAGGGCCTGCAGGCCATGGGCGCCGAGATCAGCATCGAGCACGGCTTCATCCATGCTCGCGCCAAGCGCCTGAAGGGCGCGCGCGTTGTGACCGACATGATCACCGTGACCGGCACCGAGAACCTGCTGATGGCCGCCACGCTGGCCGACGGCGAGACCGTGCTCGAGAACGCCGCGCGTGAGCCCGAAGTGACCGACCTGGCCAACCTGCTGGTCAAGATGGGGGCTCGCATCGAGGGCATCGGCACCGACCGTCTTGTCATCCAGGGCGTGGATCGCCTGCATGGCGCCAGCCATGCCGTGATCGCCGACCGCATCGAGGCCGGCACCTTCCTGTGCGCGGCCGCCGCGACGCTGGGCGATGTGGTGCTGCGCGGCGTGTCGCCGCACATCCTGGACACGGTGCTCGACAAGCTGCGCGAAGCCGGCGCCGCCATCGAGGCCGGCGAAGACTGGATCCGCCTGACGATGGCCCAGCGCCCGCAGTCGGTGAGCTTCCGTACCTCCGAATACCCGGCTTTCCCGACCGACATGCAGGCGCAGTTCATGGCGCTGAACAGTGTGGCCGGCGGCGTGGCCCGCATTACCGAAACGATCTTCGAGAACCGCTTCATGCACGTGCAGGAGCTGAGCCGGCTGGGTGCCGACATCACGGTCGAAGGCAATACCGCGGTGGTCACCGGCGTGCCCCGGCTGTCGGGCGCCAAGGTGATGGCGACCGACCTGCGCGCCTCCGCCAGCCTGGTGATCGCCGGCCTGGTGGCCGAGGGCGAAACCGTGATCGACCGCATCTATCACCTTGACCGTGGCTATGACCGCATGGAAGACAAGCTGTCGGCCGTGGGCGCCAAGATCCGCCGCATCGCCTGAGCGCACGAAAAGATAAAAGGACGCAGATGAGCCCCTCCCCGACCCAGTTGACGCTGGCCCTCTCCAAGGGCCGGATCTTCACCGAAACCATGCCGCTGCTCGAGGCGGCCGGCATCCATGTCACCGAGGATCCGGAAACCTCGCGCAAGCTGATCCTGCCCACCTCCGATCCGGACGTGCGCGTCATCATCGTGCGCGCCTCCGATGTGCCGACCTACGTGCAATACGGCGCGGCCGACTTCGGCGTGGCCGGCAAGGACGTGCTGATGGAACACGGTATGGCCGGGCTCTACGCGCCGATCGACCTGAATATCGCCAAATGCCGCATGTCGGTTGCGACCTCGGCGGGCTTCGACTACGCCAGCGCGGTGCGCCAGGGCGCGCGGCTGGCCGTGGCTACCAAATATGTGCAGACCGCGCGCGAGCACTTCGCCAAGAAGGGCGTGCACGTGGACCTGATCAAGCTGTACGGCTCGATGGAACTCGGGCCGCTGGTGGGCCTGGCCGACGCCATCGTCGACCTGGTCAGCACCGGCGGGACCTTGCGCGCCAACAACCTGGTCGAAGTGGAAGAGATCGTGCAGATATCGTCGCGCCTGGTGGTCAACCAGGCTGCCCTCAAACTCAAGCGTGAGCGGCTTGCCCCGATTCTCGACGCGTTTGAACGGGCCTCCGCCGCGCTGGCCTGAGGCCGCGCGCGAGAGAGCCTGGGGAATGGAGTCATGAACGAAAATTCTATGGAAAACCTCGAAATCCGCCGGCTGGATTCGACCGAGCAGGGCTTTGCCGCCGAGCTGCGCAAGGTGCTGGCGTTCGAAGCCGGTGAAGACGATGCCATCGATCGCGCCGTGGCGCAGATCCTTGCCGATGTGAAAGCACGCGGCGACGCCGCGGTGCTAGAGTACACGCAGCGCTTCGACCGCGTCGAAGCCAGCTCCATGGCCGCGCTGGAGATCTCGCCGGCCAAGCTCGAAGCCGCGCTCGACGAGCTCGAGCCCAAGCGCCGCGCCGCCCTGGAAACCGCGGCGGCGCGCGTGCGCGCCTACCACGAGAAGCAGAAGATCGAGTGCGGCAGCCACAGCTGGGAATACACCGAGTCCGACGGCACCGTGCTGGGACAGAAGGTGACCCCGCTGGACCGCGTTGGCATCTATGTGCCGGGTGGCAAGGCGGCGTATCCGTCGTCCGTGCTGATGAACGCCATCCCCGCGCGCGTGGCCGGCGTCAAGGAAGTCATCATGGTCGTGCCTACGCCGGGCGGCGTGCGCAATGAACTGGTGCTGGCCGCGGCGCAGATCGCCGGCGTGGACCGCGTGTTCACCATTGGCGGCGCGCAGGCGGTTGGCGCGCTGGCTTACGGCACGGGCTCGCTGCCCCAGGTCGACAAGATCGTCGGCCCGGGCAACGCCTACGTGGCGGCGGCCAAGCGCCGCGTGTTCGGCACCGTCGGCATCGACATGATCGCCGGCCCGTCCGAGATCCTGGTGATCTGCGACGGCACCACCGATCCGGACTGGGTGGCGATGGACCTGTTCTCGCAGGCCGAGCACGATGAGCTCGCGCAATCCATCCTGCTGTGCCCGGACTCGAATTACCTGGCCCAGGTGGAAGAAAGCATCCACCGCCAGCTTGACTCCATGCCTCGCCGCGACGTCATCCGTGCTTCGCTGTCCGGGCGCGGCGCGCTGATCCGGGTACGCGACATGGACGAGGCCTGCGAGATCGCCAACGCGATCGCGCCGGAGCACCTGGAGATTTCTGCCGAGAACCCGCGCCACTGGGCCGAGAAGATCCGCCACGCCGGCGCGATCTTCCTGGGCCGCTATACCAGCGAGTCGCTGGGCGACTACTGTGCCGGGCCCAACCACGTGCTGCCGACCTCGCGCACCGCGCGTTTCTCGTCGCCGCTGGGCGTGTACGACTTCCAGAAGCGCTCCAGCCTGATCGAAGTGAGCGAGCAGGGCGCCCAGATGCTGGGCCAGATCGCCGCCGAGCTGGCCTACGGCGAGGGTTTGCAGGCCCACGCCCGCAGCGCCGAGTATCGCCTCAGGCGTAACTGAGGCATAGCGGCCGGGTTCCGGTTTTTTCGGCGCCCGGCCGGATTGCAGCAATCAGCACCGACAACCACCGACCAAAGAGGTAATCCAATGTCCGTAGTGCAAACTTCCCTGATCGAACGCATCATCCGTGACGACGTACGCGCCATGGGCGCCTACCATGTGCCGGATTCGCACGGTCTGGTGAAGCTGGACGCGATGGAGAACCCCTACCAGCTGCCCGACGCCCTGCGCGCCAAGCTGGCCGCGCGGCTGGCCGAGGTGGCGCTGAACCGTTATCCGGTGCCGAGCAGCGAAGTGCTGCGCGCGCGCCTGAAGATGGTCATGGACGTGCCCGCGGGCATGGACGTGCTGCTGGGCAACGGCTCGGACGAGATCATCAGCATGTTGTCGCTGGCCGCCGCCAAGCCGGGCGCCAAGGTGCTGGCACCGGTGCCGGGCTTCGTCATGTACGCCATGTCCGCCCAGTTTGCCGGGCTGGAATTCGTCGGCGTGCCGCTCAAGGCGGATTTCACGCTTGACCGGGCTGCCATGCTCGCGGCCATGGCAGAGCACCAGCCGACCATCATTTACCTGGCCTACCCCAACAATCCCACCGGCAACCTGTTCGATGCGGATGACATGGAAGCCATCGTGCGCGCCGCCCAGGGCGAGGCCTGCCAGAGCCTGGTGGTGGTCGACGAGGCCTATCAGCCATTCGCCCAGGACACCTGGATGCCGCGCCTGGCCGAGTTCGGCAACCTGCTGGTGATGCGTACCGTGTCCAAGCTGGGCCTGGCCGGCATCCGGCTGGGCTACCTGGCCGGCGCGCCGGCCTGGCTCTCGCAGATCGACAAGGTGCGCCCGCCGTACAACGTCAATGTGCTGACCGAAGCCACCGCGCTGTTCGTGCTGGAGCATGTCGACGTGCTGGACCAGCAGGCTGCACAACTGCGCGCCGAGCGCGCCACCGTGGCCAGCGCCCTGGCTGCCTTGCCGGGCGTGACGGTCTACCCGAGCGCCGCCAATTTCCTGCTGGTGCGCGTCGACGATTCCGCCCGTGTGTTCGACGGGGTGCTCGCGCGCAAGGTTTTGATCAAGAACGTGGGTAAAATGCACCCATTGCTGGCCAACTGTCTGCGCGTCACGGTCAGCACTCCCGAAGAGAACGCGCAATTTCTCGCTGCCTTCCAGGCGGCGTTGCAGGATTAACACCATGCGTGTTGCAGAGGTCACCCGCAATACTTCGGAAACGCAAATTCGCGTTTCGCTGAATCTCGATGGCACCGGCCGCCAGAAACTGGCGTCCGGCGTGCCGTTCCTCGACCACATGCTGGACCAGATCGCCCGCCATGGCATGTTCGACCTCGAGGTCGAAGCCAGCGGCGACACCCATATCGATGACCACCACACGGTGGAAGACGTCGGCATCGCGCTCGGCCAGGCCGTTGCCAAGGCCATTGGCGACAAGAAGGGCATCACCCGCTACGGCCACAGCTATGTGCCGCTGGACGAATGCCTGTCGCGCGTCGTGATCGACTTCTCCGGCCGCCCGGGCCTGGAGTTCCACGTGCCGTTTACCCGCGCGCGGGTGGGCAGCTTCGACGTGGACCTGACCATCGAGTTCTTCCGCGGGTTCGTCAACCATGCCGCGGTGACGCTGCATATCGACAACCTGCGCGGCATCAATGCCCACCATCAATGCGAAACCGTGTTCAAGGCCTTCGGCCGCGCGCTGCGCATGGCGGTGGAAATGGATCCGCGCGCCGGCAACACGATTCCGTCGACCAAGGGCACCCTCGTCGGCTGAGCCTTAGCGGCGTCCACCAGCCTCGCATGGCGGCGCGTTCTGCGCCGCCGGCGGCAAATTTCCGATCAATGTGGTGCCGATGCGGCACCAACGCGGCATTAGCGCGACATTAGCCCAACCCGATGGATACGCTTAAGTCGTTCATCTCGCTGCTGGCGCTGATCAACCCGATCGGGGCCATCCCGTTCTTCATCAGCCTGACCACCCAGCAGACCGAAGAAGAAAAGCGGCATACCATCAAGATCGCGTCGATCTCGGTGGCGACGGTAGTGGGCATTTCCGCCTTGCTGGGCCAGCAGATCATTGAGTTCTTCAATATCTCGGTGGCCTCGCTCCAGGTCGGCGGTGGCCTCATCATGATCATGATGGCGATGAACATGCTGAACGCCCAGACCGGCCGTACCAAGGCGACGCCCGAGGAAGAGGACGAGGCGGAAGCCAAGGCCAGCATCGCGGTGGTGCCGCTGGCGCTGCCCTTGCTGACCGGGCCCGGCTCGATCAGCACGGTCATCGTCTATGCCGGCAAGACCCAGCACTGGTACCAGTTGCTGATTTTGGTCGGAATTGGGATCGCGCTTGGCGCAGTGGTATATATAGTATTCCGCGCGGCGGACCCGATCGCGCGCGTGATCGGCCGCACTGGCATCAATATCGGCACGCGCCTGATGGGACTGATCCTATCGGCGCTGGCCGTGGAATTCATTGTGGACGGGCTTAAGACATTGTTGCCTGTTTTGAAATCATGACTACCATAGCAATTGTGGATTACGGCATGGGCAACCTGCGCTCGGTGGCGCAGGCCCTGCGTGCGGCGGCGCCCGAGGCGGACGTGCAGGTGGTGGACCAGCCCGAGGCGATCCGCGCGGCGGACCGCGTGGTGCTGCCCGGCCAGGGGGCGATGCCCGACTGCATGGGCGCGCTGGGCGCGTCCGGCTTGCAGCAGGCGGTGATCGAGGCCGCCGCCAGCAAGCCGATGATGGGGGTGTGCGTTGGCGAACAGATGCTGTTCGACTTCAGCAAGGAAAGTAGGGCGCAGGACGGCAGCACGCCTTGCCTGGGACTGTTGCCCGGCGAGGTGATCCGCTTCGAGCTGGAAGGCATGACCCAGCCGGATGGCTCACGTTACAAGGTGCCGCAGATGGGCTGGAACCGGGTGCGGCAAGCGCGCTCCCATCCGCTGTGGGCTGGCATCCCCGATGAAAGCTGGTTCTATTTCGTGCATAGTTACTACGTGCATGCGCAGGATCCGGCGCATATCGCCGGCGAAACCGACTACGGTGTCTTATTTACGAGCGCGGTAGCGCGCGATAATATTTTTGCCACGCAGTTCCACCCGGAAAAGAGCGCCGCCATGGGCTTGCAGCTGTACCGGAACTTCGTGCATTGGAATCCCTGAACCTCGATAGCGGCTTTTTCGGGACCGAGTTGGCCGGCCACGGTGGCTAGCTCAATTTTCTCTTTCACTCAATCACGCTCGTCACACTTATGTTGCTCATTCCGGCCATCGACCTGAAGGACGGTCAATGTGTACGCCTTAAACAAGGCGACATGGACCAGGCCACCGTCTTTTCCGAAGATCCCGCCGCCATGGCACGTCACTGGGTGGAGCAGGGCGCACGGCGCCTGCACCTGGTCGACCTCAATGGTGCGTTCGTGGGCAAGCCCCGCAATGAAGCTGCCATCAAGGCCATCATCGCCGAGGTGGGCGATGAGATCCCGATCCAGCTCGGCGGCGGCATCCGCGACCTGAACACCATCGAGCGCTGGCTCGACGGCGGCCTGTCGTACGTGATCATCGGCACGGCCGCGGTCAAGAATCCCGGGTTCCTCAAGGATGCTTGCACGGCGTTCGGCGGCCATATCATCGTCGGCCTGGACGCTCGCGAAGGCAAGGTTGCCACCGACGGCTGGAGCAAGCTGACCGGCCACGAAGTCGCCGATCTCGCGCGCAAGTACGAGGATTACGGCGTGGAAGCCATCATCTACACCGACATCGGCCGCGACGGCATGCTGCAGGGCATCAATATCGATGCCACCGTCAAGCTGGCACAGTCGGCGACGATTCCGGTGATCGCCAGCGGCGGGCTGTCCAACCTGGCCGATATCGAACGCCTGTGCAGTGTGCAAAAGGATGGTGTCGAGGGCGTCA
This sequence comes from Cupriavidus sp. YAF13, assembly GCF_052113425.1. Taxonomy (NCBI): domain Bacteria; kingdom Pseudomonadati; phylum Pseudomonadota; class Betaproteobacteria; order Burkholderiales; family Burkholderiaceae; genus Cupriavidus; species Cupriavidus sp. YAF13. The sequence continues at coordinate 28,821 of NZ_JBFRDD010000030.1, read as the reverse complement.
TCTGCGGCCGCGCGATCTATTCGGGCGACCTCAATTTCGCCGAAGCCCAGGCGCTTGCCGACAAGCTCGGCGCCGAGCAGTAAGACAACGCGCCTCGCGCGCGACAATTGCAGCCACCGGCGCCGCGCATGCGCGCAGCGCCGTGGCGGGCAAGGAATCTCATGCTAGCCAAACGTATCATCCCCTGCCTCGACGTGACCAACGGGCGGGTGGTCAAGGGTGTCAACTTCGTCGAATTACGCGACGCGGGCGACCCGGTCGAGATCGCCCGCCGTTATGACGAGCAGGGTGCCGATGAAATCACTTTTCTTGACATCACCGCGACCAGCGACGGCCGCGACCTGATCCTGCACATCATCGAGGCGGTGGCCTCCCAGGTCTTCATCCCGCTGACGGTGGGTGGCGGCGTGCGCGCCGTGGAAGATGTGCGGCGCCTGCTCAATGCCGGCGCGGACAAGATCAGCGTCAACTCCTCGGCCATTGCGAACCCGCAACTGGTGTCGGACGCCACCGCGCGCTACGGGTCGCAGTGCATTGTGGTCGCGATCGACGCCAAACGCAGTTCCGCGCCCGGCGAGCCGGCGCGCTGGGAAGTCTTCACCCACGGCGGGCGCAAGGCCACTGGCCTGGACGCCGTGGCATGGGCGCGCGAGATGGCCGCGCGCGGCGCCGGCGAACTGCTGCTAACCAGCATGGACCGCGACGGCACCAAGAGCGGCTTCGACCTCGAGCTCACGCGGGCTGTCAGCGACGCGGTGTCCGTGCCGGTGATCGCCTCGGGTGGCGTGGGCGGCCTGAAGGACCTGGCCGACGGCATCAAGCTGGGGCACGCCGACGCGGTGCTGGCCGCCAGCATCTTCCACTACGGCGAGCACACCGTTGGCGAAGCAAAGGCATTCATGGCCCGCGAGGGCATTCCGGTGCGAATCTGAACACGGCGAACCGACATGGCAAAGAAGTGGCTCAACAAGGTTAAGTGGGACGACAACGGCCTGGTGCCGGTGATCGTCCAGGAAGTCGGCTCGAACGACGTGCTGATGTTCGCGTTCATGAACCGCGAAGCGCTGCAGCGCACTGCGGAGATCGGCGAGGCCGTGTTCTGGTCTCGCTCGCGCAAGCGCCTGTGGCACAAGGGCGAGGAATCCGGCCACGTGCAGAAGGTGCACGAGATGCGCCTGGATTGCGATGAAGACGTGGTCCTGCTCAAGGTTACCCAGAACGACGGCATCGCCTGCCACACCGGGCGCCACTCCTGCTTTTTCCAGAAGTTCGAGGGCGACGCCGAGAGCGGCGACTGGCAGACCGTCGAGCCTGTGCTCAAGGATCCGTCCACTATCTACGCGGCCAAGCCATGAGCGAACAACACTTGAGCAGCGCGGACGTGCTGGCGCGCCTGGCCGCCGTGCTGGAGTCGCGCAAGCCGGAGAACGGCGGCGACCCTGACAAGTCTTACGTGGCACGCCTGTTCCACAAGGGTGACGACGCCATCCTGAAGAAGATCGGCGAGGAAGCCACCGAGACCGTGATGGCCGCCAAGGATGCGCGTGCTGCCGGCTTGGGTCCGGAGGCGGTCGGCAAGGTGGTGTACGAGGTGGCCGATCTCTGGTTCCACAGCATGGTGCTGCTCGCCCGTTTTGGCCTGAAGCCGGCCGACGTGGTCAACGAGCTGGCTCGCCGCGAAGGCCTGTCCGGCCTTGAGGAAAAAGCCCAGCGCAAGGCCGACGGCAGTTGAATGGCCGCGCCGGCCCCGCCGGCAACCCGCAACTACGAGCCGCTTTCAGGAGCAACGACGATGGGGGATGTGATCACCGCTGACAACGACCGGCTCGCTAGCCTGCGCAAGCTGACGCACATCCTTTATGCCCTGTACGCCATTTTCTGGCTGACCGGCGGCATCACCGCGCTGATCGCCATCGTGGTCGGGTACGTCAAGCGCGACGACACCCGGGGCACCCTCTACGCCTCCCACTTTGCCTGGCAGATCCGTTCCTTCTGGTGGTCGGTGGCGTGGGCCGTTCTGGGCGGCGTGCTGTTTGCCACGGTGTTCTTGATACCGCTGGCCTTTGCGGTATGGGGCGTGCTGTCCCTGTGGATGTTGTATCGTATCGTCAAGGGCTGGCTCTACCTGAACGACAGCAAGCCGATGTACCCGGATCAGCGTTTCTGATGTTTGTGACGGGATCCCGGCGGGTTCGCGGCGAAATCGCAGCCTGATTTGCTGCGCGCAATGAAATTTTCATGAATTCACCGCACAATTGCCTCTTCTGCCGGATCGTGGCCGGCCAGCTGCCGTCGCGCAAGGTGTATGAAGACGACGAAATGCTGGCTTTCCATGATATCCACCCGAAAGCCCCGGTACACTTCCTGCTCGTTCCCAAGGTGCATGTCGATTCGCTGGCCGATTGCGGACCCGGCGAAGGCGCGGTGCTTGCTAAAATGATGTTGAAAGTGCCGGAGTTGGCGCGCGCGGAAGGCTGTGGCAATGGTTTTCGGACGGTAATCAATACCGGCCCGGATGGCGGACAGGAGGTGTACCACCTCCATCTGCACGTGCTTGGCGGCCCGCGCAGCCAGTGGAAGGTGCCGCTGCCTTAAGACTGGCTTCAAGCCAGCCTGGCAGCCAGCCCATGCAGGACCGCGGGCCGCGTGGCCTTCGGTCAGATGCCGTGCCGGCAACCGTCGCCCGGCATGGCCTTCAGTGACGGAACAACAAGCCGGGGTGGCAAGGCGCCGCCCCAGGCTTCATCAGGAGCAGAAAATGGGTTCGTTTAGCATTTGGCACTGGCTCATCGTGCTGGTGATCGTCATGCTGGTCTTTGGCACCAAGAAGCTGCGCAATATCGGCCAGGACCTCGGTGGCGCCGTGAAGGGCTTCAAGGACGGCATGAAGGATGCCAACGGGAACCCCGCTGACGCGCCGGACGCGCCCGCCAAGGAGTTGCGCGACACCACCACCATCGACGTCGAAGCCAAGGAAAAGTCGCGCCAGCAGTAAGCGCGATTCCATCCTTGTCAGCACGCCCGATGTCTTTCCTCCTGGCAGCAATGCCTTGCCGGCCACGTTCGCTTTGCCACGCTAGCCTGCGTGACGATCTGCGCGCTGGCCGGGGCGGCCGTTGTCACGGCCTCATCCTCTCGAACCTCGCATGATCGATCTCGGCATTTCCAAGCTTGCACTGATCGGCGCGGTGGCGCTGGTGGTGATCGGTCCCGAGCGGCTGCCGAAGGTGGCGCGCACGGTCGGCGCACTGGTCGGCCGCGCGCAGCGCTATATCAATGATGTGAAGGCAGAAGTCAGCCGCGAGGTCGAGCTCGACGAACTGCGCAAGATGCGCACGGAGTTCGAGGATGCCGCGCGCGATGTCGAGCGCACCATCCACAAGGAAGTGCACGAGCACGGCCAGGCCCTGAACGATGCGCTGACCGGCACCGATTCCAGCACGCAGGCAGGGGCAAGCCCCGCCGGCGGCTACGTGCCTTCCTGGGACGCGGCGCACAAGCCCCACAACGGCCGCAAGAGCTGGCGCGTCAAGCAAGGCGCGCAGCCCCTGTGGTACAAGCGCCAGCACAATGTACGCGTTTGGGCGCAATCCGGCGCCGCGCGCGTCAAGCGCCACCGTCCCGCCACCGGTCCCGCTCGCTCTTTCTTCGAGTGAGCATGAAGGGGCTTGTCCACACGCCGGTATCCGGCCGGCCAACGCTGTCGTGCGTTCCGACTTGCGCGCCGTGCCGTTGTATCGCCACTGATTCTTCGATGCCAGCCATCCCGGCTGAGCGGTCCACGCCATGAGCGACTCTCGTTCCCAAGATCCCCAAGACCCGCAAGATGATGGTCCGCAGGAAACCTTCATCTCTCACCTGGTGGAGTTGCGCTCGCGTATCGTCAAGGCCGCATCGGGCGTGATCCTGGTGTTCGTCAGCCTGGTCTACTGGGCGCCGAACATTTACAACTTGTTTGCCAGGCCGCTGATGGAGTCGCTGCCCAAGGGCGGCAGGATGATCGTCACCGACGTCACCGGCTCCTTCTTCGTGCCGATGAAGGTGACGCTGCTGGTAGCCTTCCTGATAGCGCTGCCCTGGGTGCTCTACCAGATATGGCAGTTCGTCGCGCCCGGCTTGTACCAGCATGAGAAGCGATTGATCGTGCCGCTGGTGAGCAGCAGCTACATCCTGTTTATCTGCGGCGTGGCGTTTGCTTATTTCCTCGTGTTTCCCACGGTGTTCCATTTCATGGCGCACTACAACGCCCCGCTGGGGGCCGAGATGTCGACCGACATCGACAAATACCTCAGCTTCGCCATGACCATGTTCCTGGCCTTCGGCATTACCTTCGAGGTGCCGGTGGTCGTGATCGTGCTGGTGCGCTTCGGGGTGGTCGAGCTGGAGAAGCTCAAGCAGATTCGCCCCTATGTGATCGTCGGCGCCTTCGTGATTGCCGCCGTGGTGACGCCCCCCGATGTGCTGTCCCAGCTGTTGCTGGCGGTGCCTTTGGTTGCGCTGTATGAACTGGGGCTGATCATGGCGCGATTCACCACAAAGCCCGTTGCAGCGGACGCCGCAGCCAGCGAAGCCCAGCCGGATTAAGGTCGGGCCGAATGGCGAGAACAAGGCTTGGTGCCGTAACTTTTGCACCAAAATGGTGAAAAATGTCGTCTATGCTGTTGCGACATCACAACAAAATGTGTCCGTAACCATGGTTAACGATGAAAAAGCCTTCTAGCGGCCGGGGGCGCTGACCCATAATACGCAACAGACGTGAAGGTAAATGCGTCGCCCAAGCACTTGGGCAAGCCAAGATTTCCCAATCAGTTGACAAGGAAAGTGTCGATATGAAGATGAAACTGTTTGCAGCCGCTGTAGCTGCCCTGGCCGCTGGTGGTGCGTATGCCCAATCGAGCGTGACCCTGTACGGCGTGGTTGACGCTGGTCTGTCGTTCAACAACAAGGCAAATGCTGCCGGCGACAAGCTGTACCGCATGACCTCGGGCAACCAATCGGGTTCGCGTTGGGGCCTGCGTGGCGTTGAAGATCTGGGCGGTGGCCTGAAGGGCATTTTCGTCTTGGAAAGCGGCTTCAACACCGACACCGGCAGTGCTAGCGACTCCAACCGCCTGTTCAATCGTGGCGCGTATGTCGGCCTGCAGAATCAGTGGGGCACCGTCACCCTGGGTCGTCAACAGACCCTGATGTATGACTTCGGCCTGATCTATGATCCGATGGCGATTTCGACTCGCTACTCGATCACCTCGACCGCAGCTGAATTCGCTTCGCGTGCCGACAACGCCGTCAAGTACGTTGGCACGTTCGGCGGCCTGACCGCGTCGGCTCTGTACTCGTTCACCAACAACGGCCAAGAAACCGCTGGCAAGTTCTCGAACGGCCGCGAATACAGCGCAGCCCTGAGCTATGCTGCAGGCCCGTTCTCGGTTGGTGCTGTGTATGACCAATCGAACAACGTTGACAACGCTGCTGGCGTTGGTGGCTCGCAGCTGACCCGCCGCGCAGCTGTTGCTGGTACCTACGCCTTCGGCCCGGCCAAGGTGTACGCTGGCTATCGCTACGCTCACGGCTTCAACGGCGCGACCATCACTGGCGCACCGACGGCTAACTCGGCAGCCAACCTGTACTGGGCTGGCCTGGGCTACCAGCTGACCCCGGCGTTCTCGCTGACGGGTTCGGTGTACTACCACGACTTCCGCAACACCAGCGCAGATCCGTGGCAGTTCGTTGCTACGGCTGACTACGCTCTGTCGAAGCGCACCGACCTGTACACCTCGCTGTCGTACGTGAAGAACAAGAACGGTTCGTCGCTGGGCGTTGATGGTTTCAACACCTCGACGACCACCAACGTGCAAGCTGGTGCAAACCAGTTCGGCGCTACCGTTGGCGTTCGCCACAAGTTCTAATTTAACGCGGGCGCAAGCTCGCTTTAGATTGGCTTGAATGCAAAATGCCGGCATCCGCAAGGATGCCGGCATTTTGTTTTGTGCGCGCAGTATCGAGGACGGCGCGCAATGCGGGATCCCGGATCACACCCGGCGCTGATAAGTCATGGTGCATTGCCTCGATGTTACCTAAGCGGTGCGTAAGGATGCTCCTGTCAATCCCCGCACCCTACGCATGGCGAGGCCCGGAGCGATCAGGCTCGCCATTGCCATCGGCCTTCCCGGCTTGTGGTGGCTACAGCTTCCCAACGCACTCTCCTGTGCCCGGCGACTTCGCAGTCGCATTGGCAGGATGCCCCTTCCGGGCGCTCTTAGCGCAGCACCAGGTACGTTCCCCCGCCTTGATACGCGTCGCGTCGGGCCCTAAAAACAAAAACCCCGCCACAAAGGGGCGGGGTGGGGTGGCTTGCGGCGACGGCAGGGTGGGATCTGAAGGCTTGACCCGCTCTCCGCTTACTCTTCCTCATCCAGCGGCAGGGCCCGGCGCGGCGGCGGTGGCCGCTTGCCGATCATCACCGTCAGCTCCGTGGGCTTGCCTCGGCGCACAACCTTCATTTTTGCCTCGGCGCCTGGCTTGAGCTGGGCGATGGCGTTGAGCAGGGCGGTGGTGTCAGTAATGCTCTGTCCACCCACCGAGACCAGCACGTCGCCTGGCTTCACGCCGGCCTTGTCCGCCGGGCCGCCCTGGACCACGGCCGCGATCAGTGCGCCTTCCTTGGCCTCGAGGCCGAATGACTCGGCGATCTCGGGGGTCATGTCCTGCGGCTCCACGCCGATCCAGCCGCGCGTCACGGAGCCGGTCGAGATGATGGATTCCATCACTTGCTTGGCCGTGGACACAGGAATGGCGAAGCCGATGCCCAGCGAGCCGCCGGAGCGTGAATAAATGGCCGTGTTGACGCCCAGCAGGTTGCCCTGCGCGTCGACCAGTGCGCCGCCAGAGTTACCTGGGTTGATCGCCGCGTCGGTCTGGATGAAGTTCTCAAAGGTGTTGATGCCCAGGTGGCTGCGGCCCAGCGCCGAGACAATGCCCATGGTGACGGTCTGGCCGACGCCGAAGGGGTTGCCGATGGCCAGCACCACGTCGCCTACCTTGACGTTCTCGATACGCCCCAGCGTGATCGCCGGSAGGTCCTTGAGCGTGAYCTTSAGCACGGCCAGGTCGGTTTCCGGGTCCGAGCCCACGACCTTGGCGTTGGCCTTGCGGCCATCGGTCAGGGCGACCTCGATCTCATCGGCGCCGTCCACCACGTGATGGTTGGTTAGAATGTAGCCTTCCGCGCTGACGATGACGCCCGAGCCAAGGCTGGACACCGGCTCCTGGCGCTCCGGCAGGCGATCGCCAAAGAAGAAGCGGAACCAGGGGTCTTCTGCCTGTGGATTGGGTGTTTGCTTATTGCCGTTCTTGCTGGTGAAGATGTTGACCACCGCCGGCATCGCCTGCTGGGCCGCCTCGCTGTAGGAGCCCGGCGCGGAGGAGCCGGCCACATTGGGGACGACTTCCTTCAGCGCAACGATGGGCGAACCGGATTGCACGGCCACCCGGCCGCGCTGCAGCCATTCGGGTTTGAGCGTGGCCACGACGAACCACACTGCCAGCACAACGGTGACAGCCTGAGCAAAGAACAGCCAAAAGCGGCGCAACATATTGGATTTTGGGCAGGATATGAAAACAAAAGATCTTGAATTGTACTTGAACGACCTGCTTCAAGTGCCTCGATACAAAGACTATTGCCCGAACGGATGGCAAGTGCAAGGCCGCCCCGAGGTGGAGCACATCGCCACCGGCGTAACCGCGAGCCTGGCCCTGGTCGAAGCCGCCATCGAGGCCGGCGCCGATGCCATCCTGGTCCATCACGGCTACTTCTGGAAAAACGAGGATGCCCGCGTGATCGGGCAAAAGCACGCGCGTTTGAAGCGGTTGCTGGGCGCCGACGTGAACCTGCTCGCCTATCACCTGCCGCTCGACGACCATCCCGAGTTCGGCAACAACGCCCAGCTGGGCTTGCAGCTCGGCTTCACCCCCACCGGGCGCTTCGGCGACGGCCAGCTCGGCTGGACCGGCACCTTGCCGCAATCCATGCCGCTAGCCGCGCTGGCCGCCCATGTGGGTGGCGTGCTCAACCGCGAGCCGCTTGCCATCGGCGACCCCGAGCAGATGATCCGCACCGTGGGCTGGTGCACCGGCGGCGCCCAGGGCTACTTCGACGCGGCGGTGGCAGCCGGCGTGGATGCCTACCTGAGCGGCGAGGTCTCGGAACAGACCACCCATCTGGCGCGCGAGAGCGGCGTGGCCTACCTGGCGGCGGGGCATCACGCCACCGAGCGCTATGGCATCCAGTCGCTAGGCGAACACCTGGCGCAGCAATTCGGCCTGCGCCATACCTTTATCGATATTCCCAACCCAGTTTGATTCCGGGCTGATGCCGCGAGCCCGGTGCGGTGGCCGGCCCCGCCTGGCATTGCCTCAGGGCTGGCGTGCCTTCAGGCTGTCGCGGATCTCGCGCAGCAGTACCACGTCCTCGGGCGTGGCGGCCGGCGCCGGCGCCGGTTCGGCGGCGCGCATCTTCATGATGGCGCGCACCATCATGAAGATGATGAAAGCCAGAATGATGAAATTGACCAGAATAGTCAGGAAATTCCCATAGGCAAATACGGGAACGCCGGCTTTCTTAAGCGCGTCGAGCGTGTGCGGCACGCCCGCCGGCGGCTCGGATAGCACCACGAAAAGGTTAGAGAAGTCGAGTTTGCCAATAATGCGGCCCACCACCGGCATGATCAGGTCATTCACCACGGAATCGACAATCTTGCCGAACGCGGCGCCGATAATCACACCGACTGCCAGGTCGACCACATTGCCTCGCATTGCGAAGGCCTTGAACTCCGACATCATCCCCATGCTTTTCTCCCAGTGTTGCTTTCGTTGAACGGTCGTCAGGATAAAAGCCTGCCCCATCACCGCCTGTAACGCAAGCGTACAGGCCACATCGTCCTTTTTGTGGCCGATTATCGTACGTCGCGCAATCACCGTGCGCCTTTCAATGCCACATGTGCCTAAGGTACAATTTACGGTTGACGCAAAATCTAATTTGACATCCCCTGGGGTTTGGAATGAGTGACCAGCAAAACGTGAAGAACGTGGATAAGGGTCGCCGCAATTGGTTGATTGCGACGTCAGTCGCTGGCGGCATCGGAGGCGTGGCGGTAGCGGTTCCGTTCGTCAGTACGTTTGCGCCGTCAGAGAAGGCAAAGGCCGCCGGAGCCCCGGTAGAAGCCGACATCAGTGCCCTGAAATCGGGCGAGATGATGACCGTTGAATGGCGCGGCAAACCAGTCTGGATCCTGAAGCGCACCGAGGAAATGCTCGCGTCGCTGAAGAAAACCGATGCCGAAGTCGCCGACCCCAACTCGGACGTTCCCTTCACCATGAAGACGCCCGAGTACTGCAAGAACGAAACCCGTTCCCGCGCAGAACACAAAGATTTGCTGGTCGTGGTGGGCATCTGCTCCCACCTGGGCTGCTCGCCCTCCGGCCCCTTCGGCTCCGGCTCCAATCCCCAGCTCGGCTCCGATCCCGGTTTCCTCTGTCCCTGCCACGGCTCGACGTTCGACCTCGCTGGCCGCGTGTTCAAGAACAAGCCGGCTCCGCAAAACCTCGACGTACCCCCGTACCAGTTCCTGTCCGACACCAAGATCGTGATCGGCAAGGATGAAAAAGGAGACGCTTGACCATGGCGGCCGAAAAACAAGTAAAGACGACCGGCCTGCTTGGCTGGATCGACGCACGCTTCCCCGCAACCCAACTTTGGGAAGATCATCTTTCCAAGTACTACGCACCGAAGAACTTCAACTTCTGGTACTTCTTCGGCTCGCTCGCCCTGCTGGTGCTGGTCATCCAGATCGTCACCGGCATCTTCCTGGTGATGAACTACAAGCCGGACGGCACGCTCAACGCCGCCGGCATTCCCGTGGCTTACGCCAGCGTGGAGTACATCATGCGCGAGGTGCCCTGGGGCTGGCTGGTGCGCTACATGCACTCCACCGGCGCTTCGGCCTTCTTCGTGGTGGTGTACCTGCATATGTTCCGTGGCCTGCTGTACGGTTCGTACCGCAAGCCGCGTGAGCTGGTCTGGGTCTTCGGCTGCCTGATCTTCCTGTGCCTGATGGCAGAAGCCTTCATGGGCTACCTGCTGCCCTGGGGCCAGATGTCGTACTGGGGTGCCCAGGTGATCGTGAACCTGTTCTCGGCCATCCCCGTGATCGGCGGCGACCTGTCGCTGTTCATCCGCGGCGACTATGTGGTGAGCGACGCGACCCTGAACCGCTTCTTCTCCTTCCACGTCATCGCCGTGCCGCTGGTGCTGCTGGGCCTGGTGGTCGCGCACATCATCGCGCTGCACGAAGTGGGCTCGAACAACCCGGATGGCGTCGAGATCAAGGCCAAGAAGGACGAGAACGGCGTGCCGCTGGACGGCATCCCCTTCCACCCGTACTACTCGGTGCACGACCTGATGGGCGTGGGCGGCTTCCTGATGATCTTCTCCGCGGTGATCTTCTTCTTCCCGGAGATGGGCGGTTACTTCCTGGAGTCGAACAACTTCGTCCCGGCCGATCCGCTCAAGACCCCGCCGCATATCGCGCCGGTCTGGTACTTCACGCCGTTCTACTCGATGCTGCGCGCCACCACCTCGAACTTCCTGCCGATCCTGTGGGTGTTCTTCGCGGTGCTGCTTGGCCTGGTGTTCCTGCGTAGCAAGGACGCCCGCATCAAGGTTGGCGCGCTTGCCATCGCCGTGATCCTGGCCGTGGGCTTCTACTTCATCGACGCCAAGTTCTGGGGCGTGCTGGTGATGGGCGGCTCGGTCGTGATCCTGTTCTTCCTGCCGTGGCTGGACCACTCGCCGGTGAAATCGATCCGCTATCGCCCGTCCTTCCACAAGAGCATTCTTGTCGTGTTCGTGGTGGTGTTCATCGTGCTGGGCTACCTTGGCGTACAGCCGCCGTCGCCGGTGGGTGAAAAGGTGTCGCAGCTGGGAACCCTGCTGTACTTCGCCTTCTTCCTGACCATGCCGCTGTGGAGCCGAGTCGGCCAGTTCAAGCAAGTGCCGGAACGTGTCACGTTCCACCCGCACTGAGCCCGGACTTACCCCGACAAGAGCACAAGGACAAAAGATGAAAAAGCTGCTTTCGATTCTCGCGCTGGCCGGCGCCTGCTTTGCCGCCGCGCCCGCCATGGCCAACGAAGGGGGCTACCCCCTCGAGCCGGCGCCCGTGCAAACCAGCGATCTTTCCTCGCTGCAGCGCGGCGCCAAGCTGTTCGTCAACTACTGCCTGAACTGCCACGGCGCGTCCATGATGCGGTACAACCGCCTCAAGGACATCGGCCTGACCGACGACCAGATCCGCCAGAACCTGCTGTTCTCCGGCGAGAAGGTGGGCGACATGATGACTATCGCCATGCCGCCGAAGGATGCCAAGGCTTTCTTTGGCGCCACGCCGCCGGACCTGTCGGTGATCGCCCGCGCCCGCGGCGACGACTGGCTGTACACCTACCTGCGTACCTTCTACCGTGACGACAACCGCGCCACGGGCTGGAACAACCTGGTGTTCCCGAGCGTCGGCATGCCGCACGTGCTGTGGGAGCTGCAAGGCCAGCGCGCCGCCAAGTTCGTCGAGGTGGAAGAGCACGGCGAGAAGGTGCACAAGTTTGCCGGCTTCGAGCAGCTCACTCCGGGCAAGATGAGCACGCTCGAGTACGACCAGGCCACGAGCGACCTGGTCGGCTTCCTGGACTGGATGGCGGAACCCGCGCAGAACCAGCGCAAGCGCCTGGGCGTCTGGGTGTTGATGTTCCTCGGTGTGTTCACCATCTTCGCCTGGCGCCTGAACGCTTCGTACTGGAAAGACATCAAGTAAAACGCGGTAAAGCCTGGAAGACCCGCGGGTCTGATGGGGGAGAAGGGCTGGGGCGGGTGTTGTGCAGAGCAACCCCGCGCCAGCCCTTTTGCTTTATAGGCTGCAGGCGCAATGCTGGATAAATGTGCGCCAAAGCCGCCTTTAATGCGCGCCGAATGCACTTAAATGTGCTTCAAGCATCTCTAATTTGCTTTCTCTATATCGGTTCTGCCAGAATACCGATCCAGCCAATCGACCCCGCATCAAAGGAATCCAACCATGATGGTGTTGTATTCGGGCACCACCTGCCCGTTCTCCCAACGTTGCCGCCTCGTCCTGTTCGAAAAGGGCATGGATTTCGAGATCCGTGACGTCGACCTGTTCAACAAGCCGGAAGACATTTCGGTCATGAACCCCTACGGCCAGGTGCCCATCCTGGTCGAGCGCGACCTGATCCTGTACGAGTCGAACATCATCAACGAGTACATCGACGAGCGCTTCCCGCACCCGCAGCTGATGCCGGCCGACCCGGTGCAGCGCGCCCGCGCCCGCCTGTTCCTGTTCAACTTCGAAAAGGAACTCTTCACGCACGTCTACGCCCTCGAAAACGAAAAGGGCAAGGCCGCCGAGAAGAACCACGAGCGCGCCCGCTCCGCCATCCGCGACCGTCTGACCCAGCTCGCGCCGATCTTCGTCAAGAACAAGTACATGCTTGGCGAAGAGTTCTCGATGCTCGACGTTGCCATCGCCCCGCTGCTGTGGCGCCTGGACCACTACGGTATCGAACTGTCGAAGAACGCCGCGCCGCTGCTCAAGTACGCCGAACGCATCTTCAGCCGCCCGGCCTACATCGAAGCGCTCACCCCGTCTGAAAAGGTGATGCGCCGCTAAACCGGCTCCGGCCCGAAGCGACAAGCTCGCCTCGGGCCGCCGGACTGCGCCACTGGAAGCACAATGCCTGAAACCTCCACCAAGCCCTACCTGATCCGCGCCATCTACGAGTGGTGCACGGATAACGGCTTCACGCCGTACATCGCCGTCTTCGTCGACGCCAACACCAGCGTGCCGCGCGAGTTCGTCAAGAACAACGAGATCGTGCTTAACGTCAGCTTCGACGCCACCAGCGGCCTGGACATGGGCAACGAGTGGATCGGCTTCAGCGCCCGCTTTGGCGGCATCTCGCGCAAGATCGACGTGCCCATCGAAAACGTGCTCGCCATCTACGCGCGCGAAAACGGCCAGGGCATGGCCTTCCCCGTGGAACGCAGCGTGCCCGAGACCCAGGCAGCAACCGAGCGCGAGAACAACCCGCCGCCCAAGCTGTCCTCGGTGGAAAGCGAGCCGTTGGTCACCGCGGAAGCCAACGAAGACCACAGCGGCGACGACGAACCCACGCCCCCGCCCGTGTCGCGCATTGGCGCCAAGAAACCTTCGCTGAAGGTAGTGAAGTAAGCACAGGAAGGCATCGTCAATTTGCGCCGCATGCAGTAGAATCGCGGTCTGCACCAAACATGCCGGCTTAGCTCATCAGGTAGAGCAGTTGATTTGTAATCATCAGGTGGCGGGTTCGAGTCCTGCAGCCGGCACCAGAATTTAAGAACGGGCTACGCAATTCGCGTAGCCCGTTTTGTTTTTTTGGGCCGGACACCTTTCGCGTTGCCTCGAATACAACGGTTCCTGGGCCCGCCTTGCGCCTGTCATCCAACCCGAATACCTTACCTTGTCGCGAAACCCTGCAAGGTCTACCCACCCCCGCCGACAACCTTACAGAGCCCTGGCTCTCCCGGTTTCGTCACCCCGATCGCAGCAAACCAAAAGGAACACATCCGTGAATCGGAAACTCGCACGCATGGCATGGATGGCCTCGATCGCCTGTCTGTCGGCCTGCGGAGGGGATGGCTCGTCGGCGGAGTCGGATGCTTCCGTCAAGTCCGTGCCGGCGGTGAATGCATCGTCTGCGGCCCTGACGCCGCCGGCGCAAACGCTGGCAGTCTCGCGCTGGGTGCCGACGGCGGCCGATACATGGCAATTGCAGCTGACGGGTACGGTCAACACGAGCTACCCGGCGCAGGTCTTCGACATCGACCTGGTGGATACGCCGCAGGCGACCATCCATGCTCTGAAGGCGCAGGGCAAGCGTGTGGTCTGCTATTTCTCGGCGGGTAGCTCGGAGAACTGGCGGCCGGATTTCAAACAGTTTGCCGCGGCGGATATGGGCAACGCGTTGTCGGGCTGGGCGGGCGAGCGTTGGCTCGATACGCGCTCGGCCAACGTGCGCCAGATCATGCAGGCGCGCATGGATCTGGCGAAGACCAAGGGCTGCGATGGCGTGGACACGGACAACGTGGATGGCTATACCAATCAGCCCGGTTTTCCGCTGACGGAGGCCACGCAGCTGGACTACAACCGCTTCCTGGCGGCGCAGGCACATGCGCGCGGCCTGGCCGTGGGCTTGAAGAATGATGTGGACCAGGTTTCGCAGCTGGCGACTGACTTTGATTTCGCGGTGAACGAGCAGTGCTTCCAATACAACGAGTGCGCGAGCTACAAGCCGTTCACGGCACAGGGCAAGGCGGTATTCAACGTGGAGTACGCGTCGAAATACAAGACCGCATCGACGCGCGCCGCGCTGTGCGCTTCGGCCCAGGCAGCGCACCTTCGTACACTGGTGCTCCCGCTGAACCTGGATGATGCGTTCCGCTACGCTTGCGATTGAGCGGCCACGACGAATAGACGGCGCCGGCCACAGGCCGGCGCCGGTCCCTCCCGGGCGGGGTTCCCCGCCTGAAGCCGTCCCTCCAGCTCACCCGGCTTGTGCCTGCCGCGTATCGCCTCTGTCCTACAGCGCGATTCCAGTCTGCTGACAGCAGCTGCCGGGCGCGCGTCCTATAGTGGACGCAGCAGGGCGCAGCGACGCCTTTAGCAAGCGATCAAGCGTGTTACCGCGGAGAGCCGATCATGCCGGTGCAGCGTCTAACTGTTCTTCTAACTGTCCTGGCGCTTTGCCTGCCGATGGCGGCCGGCCTCACGGCATGCGGCGACACCGCGACCCTGCCAGTGTCCGCCGGTACGGGCTTCAACCCGGCGTTGCCGGCGCCAATCAAGACCTTGCTGCCGACGGTGCGCATTGCGCCCGCCATTGGCTGGGCCGACGGCGCCAAGCCAACGGCAGCGGATGGCCTCGTCGCCGTGGCTTTCGCGGACAAGCTGGACCATCCACGCTGGCTCTACGTACTGCCCAATGGCGACGTGCTGGTCGCCGAGACCAATGCGCCGCCGAAGCCGGAAGATGGCATGGGCATCAGGGGCTGGGTGATGAAGCGGGCGATGAAGCGCGCGGGCGCCGGCGTGCCCAGCGCCAATCGCATCACGCTGCTGCGCGACACCAATGGCTATGGCGTCGCGGACGCGCGCTCCGTATTTCTCAAGGACTTGCATTCGCCTTTCGGCATGGTGCTGGTGGGCAATGATTTCTACGTGGCGGACACCGATGCGGTGCTGCGCTTCCCGTATCAACCGGGGCAGACCGAGATCACCGCGCCCGGCGTGAAGGTGGTGGACCTGCCGGCCGGCGCCTTCAATCACCACTGGACCAAGAACATCATCGCCAGCAAGGACGGCAGCAAGCTCTACGTCACAGTCGGCTCCAACAGCAACGTCGGCGAGAATGGCCTCGACAAGGAAGAGGGGCGGGCCGCCATCTGGGAGGTCGATCCCAAGACCGGCGCGCACCGCGTGTTTGCCAGCGGCCTGCGCAATCCCAACGGCATGGCCTGGGATCCCGACAGTGGCGCGTTATGGACCGCGGTGAACGAGCGCGACGAGATCGGCAGCGATCTCGTGCCGGACTACATCACTTCGGTCAAAGACGGCGCCTTCTACGGCTGGCCCTTCAGCTACTACGGCCAGCATGTAGATGCGCGTGTGAAGCCGCTGCGGCCGGAGATGGTGGCCAAGGCCATTGCGCCCGATTACGCCGTCGGCCCGCATACCGCGTCACTCGGCCTGGCATCGGCGCAAGGCAACGCGCTGCCTTCGCGCTTCAGGAACGGCATGTTCGTCGGCCAGCACGGCTCGTGGAACCGCAATCCGCGCAGCGGCTACAAGGTGATCTTCGTGCCGTTCGCCAACGGCAAGCCGGCCGGCGAGCCGCTCGACGTGCTGACCGGCTTTCTGACGCAGGACGGCGACGCGCAAGGCCGGCCGGTGGGCGTTGCCATCGACAAGCGCGGCGCGTTGCTGGTGGCGGACGATGTTGGCAATGTGGTCTGGCGGGTGGTGGCGAAGTAGCACGGCCGTCCAAGCCGCCGTCACATGATCGCCGGCGGCTTGCCTGCGATCAAGCCAGTTTGTCCAATGCCGCCCGCAGCCGCGCAGAGAAGTGCGATGTCTCGCCATGCGTCATCACCAGCTGGCGTGTGGCGCGCGTCATGGCGACGTAAAGCAGGCGGGCCTCGTCCTCGATGGGTTCTTCTTTCTTGTGCGGCGCGCCGACACCTGGAATGCAGACCAGAGGAAACTCCAGTCCCTTGCTGCTGTGCATGGTCACCACCTTGACGCTGTCCCCACCCGGCGTAAAGCGTTTGGTGATCTGCGGGCATTCGAATGGAACGCCCTTGCGCGCGAGTACGCTGGTGACCTGGCCTGCCGTTTCCCAATGCCGATAGATGATCGCCATCTCCGCCCACGCCGTCCCCGTGCGATTTTCTTCAAGCAGGACCTGCGCAATGCGCTCCGCTTCAGCTTCGATGGTGGGTAGCGCGATCAGTAGCGGTTTTTGTCCGCGCCGGCCCGCCCCGATCGGCTGTACGGTTGGCGCTTCGTCCTCGCCGTTGTCATTCGGCCGTAGCAGGTCGTCGGCGAAGGCGCGCGCCAGCGCCAGGATCTCCTGTGTATTGCGGTAGTTGATCTTCAGGATGGTGGTGCGGCCTTTTGCCTGCACGCCGACGCTGGCGAAGCTGAATTTGCGCTTCTTTGCGCCGCCATAGATGGATTGTGCGTCGTCGTACAGAACGAGCAACGAGTTGCTATCCGGATTGACCATCTGCACGATGAGCTTGAACCATTCCGGCCGGAAGTCGTGACCTTCGTCGATGAGCACCGCATCGTACTGACCACCGGGAATGGCCTTGCGCTCGACACCTTTAATGACCCGCGACACAAAGGACTCGAAGAGTGCGTCGTCGGCCCTGCCCTTGGGCAGATCAATGTTGAATGCCTGCAACTGCCGCGAGCACCAGGCATGGAAGTTGTGCACATGCACTTTGTCTTCAATGCCTTTCTCCGCCATCGTCGCGGATAGCTTGGCCGCCAGCGTCTTGTTGAAGCAGAGCACCAGGATGGGCCGCGTTGCCGCCCTGGCGAGGTATTCGGCCCGGTAGCCGAGTATCAGCGTCTTGCCGGACCCGGCTACACCGTGAATGACGCGATGGCCTTCGCCCAGGCTTCGGGCGAGTTGTTCCTGCTGGAGGTCCATCACCCGGAGGATGTCGGGAATGTCCTGCGGATCGTGTGTGTCTTCCGGGAACAGCGCGCGCTGTTCCGGCATGCGTATCTGCGGGAAAAGATGCCAGCGGATACGGTCGATCTGCGGCAGCGACAGCTTGAACGTGAACTTGACCGGGAACATCTCCCAGAGGCGTTTCTGGAACGCTTCCGGTTCCGCCTCGGGCGCCATCTCATCCTTGCAGATCACCAGGTGCGCGGGCAGTACCTCGCCAAGGTTGGTCTGCTCGAACTGCGCACGCGTGATGTTGGCGAGGACGATGCCTGCGCCATACGGAAAGAATGGCTTGCCCTTGAGCGAACCGGTGGGCCAGACAAGCTGCGGATCCCGCTGCAGCAGGTCCAGCACATAGAACATGAACTGCCGCGCTTGCTCCAGCGGATTCATTTCATGCACCACGCCGCGCTCGGTGATCAAGGCGGCGGTGCGCTGGTCCATGCGCTGGATCGTGCTGAGCTTCCAGTCCTTGACCTCAAGCACCAGCAGGCCCCGGCTAGGGTGGAAGACGATGAAGTCAGGGTGGCGGGTCTTCTCGCCGATGGCGACGTCGTACCAGCACAGATAGTCGTCTTCCAGCTTGGCTTCGAGCCGCTCCGCGAAGCGTCTTTCCCCACCTGTCATGCGCGACGTGACCGAGCCAAGCGCGGGAATCAGCGTTGCCATAGCCTTCTTGTCTTTGTTTGTGGAAAGCTGCGCGCCTTGCTACGTACCGCCGCGGACCCAGTGCGGCCACAAGATGCTGCAGGCATTGATCTGGGCCGATTGTAAATACAATAGAATCGAAAATATAGACTTTCTGCGCGTCTTGGCGTTTTCGGTATTTTGGCGGGGGCGGAAGCGCCGGATTGACGTGCGCGGAATGAGACGGCCGCCAGGCCGCTCGGATCGATCTTCGCCCGGGTCTTCGCCGGCTTGCATCGCCTGGCGACGCAGGCAAAGCCAGCAGGCTGCGCGTGAGGGAGCCTGGCTTAGCCCTGCGCAGGCTCCAGTTCGCGCCACGCCAAAAACAGGCGCGTATCGAACTCCAGCTGGTGGTACGCCGGCTCCATGTATTCGCACAGGCGGTAGAACGCCTTGTTGTGATCGCTTTCCTTCAGGTGAGCGAGCTCGTGCACCACGATCATGCGCAGGAACTCGGGCGGTGCTTCCTTGAACAGCGACGCCACGCGGATTTCCTTCTTGGCCTTGAGCTTGCCGCCTTGCACGCGCGAGATGGCGGTGTGCAGCCCGAGCGCGCGATGGACCACGTCGATCTTGGCGTCGAACGCGACTTTATGGATCGGCGGCGCGGTGCGCAGGAATTCCTGCTTCAGCTCGGCGGTGAAGTCGTACAGCGCGCGGTCGGTCTGTACGGTGTGCCGCGCGGGATATTTCTTCGCCAGGTGCTCGCCCAGGCGATTGGCGGCCACCATCTGGCGCACCTGGTCGAGCACGCCGTCGGGATATGCGGCGAGAAAGCGCAGCGGATCCTTCACGCCGGGGCGCCACGTCTCGCTGGTGGGCGCGGGGGTGCTACGGGTGCTCAATGGTGATGGTGGTGATGGTGGGCCCAGCTGCCGTCGACCGAGCTGACGAAGGACTCCACGGCGTCCTTGTCGCCGGTGGCGTGGCGCACCATTTCACCGCACTTGCAAAAGCCCTGGTACGGCGTGATGTGCGAGCAGGCGGACACCTTCTGCAGGAATAGCGTGACTGGCTTGGTGCACTTCTTGCACTTGAAGGTGAGGGTGCGGGCGGGTTTGCTCATGGGATCGGGCTTGGAGGCGGAGTGGTTCGAATGCGACATTGCCGGGCGCGCGGGCTCACGGCAGGATAACTTCGCATTTTAGCCTGCCATGGCCCCACGCGTCCTGGCTGCCGCCATGCGGCTATTCCGGCTATTCCTTCACCGCGCCCGTCATGCCCGACACGTAGTACTCCACAAAGAACGAGTACACCAGCGCCACCGGCAGCGAACCCAGCAAGGCACCCGCCATCAGCGCGCCCCAGTGGTAGACGTCGCCTTCGATCAGTTCGGTGACGATTCCCACCGGCACCGTCTTCACCTCCGACGAGGAGATGAAGGTCAGCGCGTAGATGAACTCGTTCCACGAGAGCGTGAAGGCAAAGATGCCGGCCGAGATCAGCCCCGGCACGGCCAGCGGCAGGATGATCTTGACCAGGATCTCCCAGCGCGTGGCGCCGTCGATCAGCGCGCATTCTTCCAGCTCGTAGGGAATGGAGCGGAAGTAGCCCATCAGCAGCCAGGTGCAGAACGGGATCAGGAAGGTGGGGTAGGTGAGGATCAGCGCCCAGCGCGTATCGAACAGGCCGAGCTGGAACACGATCGATGCCAGCGGGATGAACAGGATCGAGGGCGGGATCAGGTAGGCCAGGAAGATGGCCAGGCCTACCTGTTTCGCGCCCTGGAAGCGCAGCCGCTCGATGGCATACGCGGCCAGCACGCTGGCGGCCAGCGAGGCAAAGGTGGAGATCGTGGAGACGATCACGGTATTGAGCAGCCACTCCGGGTAGGGGGTGTCGAACAGCAGCTTCTTGAAGTGGGCGAGCGTGGGCGCCATCACCCAGAACGGGTTGGCGCTGCGCATCAGGAGTTCGCCGTCCGGCTTGAAGGCAGTGATCGCCATCCAGTAGAAGGGGAACAGCAGCACGAAGACGAAGATGCCTAGCGGGATGTAGATGGTCACCCAGCGCCGCGGCATCGATTGCAGGTAGTCCATCCCCTGCGCGGTGTCTTGCTGCTCCGCTGCGGCCGTCGCTTTCATTTGTCGCCTCCCTGTTGCCAGCCGCGCCGCTGCAGGCCGAAGTATGAGAACAGGATGGCGGCCAGAAGGAAGGGCACCATCATCGTGGCGATCGCCGCGCCTTCGCCCAGCGAGCCGCCGGGAATCGCGCGCTGGAACGACAGCGTGGCCATCAGGTGCGTGGCGTTGAGCGGGCCGCCGCGCGTGAGCACATAGATCAGCTGGAAGTCGGTGAACGTGAACAGCACCGAGAAGGTCATCACCACCGCGATGATCGGCGTCAGCAGCGGCAGCGTGACATAGCGGAACTGCTGCCATGGCGTCACGCCGTCGATGGATGCGGCCTCGTACAACGTGGGCGAGATCGTCTGCAAGCCAGCCAGCAGCGAGATGGCGACAAAGGGAATGCCGCGCCAGACATTGGCCGCGATGGTAGACAAGCGCGCCAGCCATGGGTCGCCCAGGAAGTCGATATAGCGATCGATCAGCCCTAGCTTGACCAGCGTCCAGCTGATGATGGAGAACTGCGCGTCGTAGATCCACCAGAATGCCAGTGCCGACAGCGCGGTCGGCACGATCCATGGCAGCAGCACAATGGCGCGGAAGAAGGATTTGAACGGCAGGTTCTTGTTGAGCAGCAGCGCCAGCCACAGGCCCAGCGCGAATTTCACCACGCTGGCCACCACGGTGTAGAAGATCGTATTGAACAGTGCCAGCTGCGTCAGCGAGTCGCCCGCCAGGTAGCTGTAGTTGGACAGCCCGATCCATTCGCCGGTGCCGCCGATCTTGGTGTTGGTGAAGCCGAGCCATACGCCGAGGCCGAGCGGGTACGTCAGGAAAACCAGCAGCAAGAGCGCGGTGGGCAGCATGAACAGCAGCCCCAGCGCATGGCGGTTGTTCAACAGGCGGGAAATCATGGTTCACCTCGCATGGCGCACCTCGCAGGGTTCGGCTCGGCGGGCGCGGCGGTGCCGCCGCGCCCTCATCTCGCTTCAGGCGTTGGCCATTAGTTGGCCATTAGTTGGCCATTAATTGGCCACTACGTCTTGTAGTACCGCTGCGCCCGCTCCGCCGCGCGCGCCGCCGCTTCCTTCGGTGTCTTGGAGCCGCTGGCCGCTTCGGCCACCATGTCGACCACGATGTAGTCCGCCATGGCCGCGGCGGAGGCCGTGCCCAGYGGCCCGGCGTGGCCGTTGTCGAGCATCAGCGCGGCGGAGTCGCGATACACGGTGTGCTTGGGGTCGGCCGTCCAGATCGGGTTGGCCTCATAGGCCTTGAGCGGCTGGCTGACGTAACCGATGGCGGCTTCCATCCACGGGTTGTACTGCTCCGGCTCCATCATGAACTGCAGGTAGGCCTTGGCCGCATTCGGGAACTTGGAATACCTGAACAGCATCATCTGCGTGATCTGCATCAGCTCGGTGGGCCTGCCGGGCGTGCCGATGGGGAAGTGCGCGTGCTGGATGTCGCGCGCCATTTCCTGCAGCTTGGGCTCCTTCGAATTCTTGGCCGCGTAGTAGACCGAGATGCCGTTGGCAGTCAGGCTGATCTGGCCGTCGAGGAAGGCCTTGTTGTTGGACGGGTCCTGCCACGACAGCGTGCCGGGCACGAAGGTGGCGTAGAGCTGTTTGGCATATTCCAGCGCGGCCCACGTCTCGGGCGAGTTGACCACCACCTTGCCCTTGGTGTCGACCAGCATGCCGCCGTGCGACCACAGCAGCCAGTGTGCCCAGTTGTTGCCGTCGCCCACGGCCTTGCCGAGCGCGAATCCGCAGGGCGTGTTCTTGGCCTTGAGGCCCTGGCACAGCTTGAGGAAGCCGGCAAGGTCCTTGGGGATGGTGTCGAAGCCAGCGGCTTTGACGTGGCTTTCGCGATAGACCAGCGCATTGCCGACCACGCCCAGCGGCAGGCCGATCCACTTGCCGTTGTGCGTGCCGTACTTGCGGCACACGTCGTACCAGCCGCCGTATTTGCTGCCCAGGTAGGTGGCCAGGTCGGTCAGGTCGACCAGCTTGTCGGGGTACTGCTGCGGGTCATCGAACCAGCCAACGATGACGTCCGGCCCGCTGCCGACGCTGGCCGCGACGGCGGCCTTGGGCCGCACGTCTTCCCAGCCTTCGTTGTCGACGCGTACCTCGACGCCGGTCAGCTCGGTGAACTTCTTCGTGTTGGCGTTCCACAGGTCCTCGTCGCCCTGCACGAAACGCTTCCAGCGCAGCACGCGCAGCTTGGCGCCGGCCTCCGGCTTGTACTGCAGTGCAGCCGGCGCGGCGAAGGCATGGCCGCCGATCGCCGTGGTGGCGGCAACGGCCGCCGTGGACACCAGGAAATCGCGTCTCGTGAAGTTGCTCGGTGTGCTCATCGCTTTGTCTCCTCCGTGGTCAGGGGCTCCGCCCCGTGCTGGTCATGCCTGCTTCCCGGATCGTCCGCCGGTGCCGCCGGGCCGCGCTGCAATAGCGTCTGGCCCGAGTCGGCATCGAACAGATGCGTGTGCTGGTGGTCGGGCACCAGGTTCAGGATGTCGCCCGCGGCGAAGTCATGGCGCTCGCGGAAGATCGAGATGAACTCCGCCTCGCAGAAGCGGGAATAGATCTCGGTGTTGGCGCCGGTGGGCTCGACCACTGACACGCGCGTTTGCAGGCCCTGGCCCGGCGTGCCCAGGATCAGGTGCTCGGGCCGCACGCCGTAGATCACGCGCTGGCCGTCGGTGCCGGCAGCGGCATCGAAGCGCGCAGGCGCCGGCAGGCGCGTGCCATCTGGAAACTCGACTGCGGGATCGCCGCCGCTGCGGCGCAGCACGCCGGGCAGGAAGTTCATCGCCGGGGAGCCGATAAAGCCAGCCACGAAGAGGTTGTCGGGATGGTCGTAAAGCTCCAGCGGCTTGCCGCGCTGCTCCACGCGGCCGTCGCGCATCACCACGATCAGGTCGCCCATGGTCATGGCCTCGATCTGGTCGTGCGTGACATAGACCGAGGTGGTGCGCAGGCGCTGGTGCAGTTCCTTGATCTCCGCGCGCATCTGCACGCGCAGCTTGGCGTCCAGGTTGGAGAGCGGCTCGTCGAACAGGAACACCTGCGGATCGCGCACGATGGCGCGGCCCATGGCCACGCGCTGGCGCTGGCCGCCCGAGAGCTGGCGCGGGTAGCGTTCCAGCAAACTGTCCAGGCCGAGGATGGCGGATGCCTTGGCCACTTTGCGCCGGATCTCGTCCTTGTCGCCCTTGGCGAGCTTGAGCGAGAAGGCCATGTTGTCGTAGACCGTCATATGCGGGTATAGCGCATAGTTCTGGAACACCATGGCGATATCGCGCTCCTTTGGCGGCAGGCGGTTGACCACGCGGTTACCGATGGCGATCTCGCCGGTGGTGATCTCCTCCAGTCCGGCGATCATGCGCAGCAGCGTGGACTTGCCGCAGCCCGATGGCCCCACCAGCACGGTGAACTGGCCATCGGCAATATCGATGTCCACGCCGCGGATGACCTGCGTGCTGCCGAAGTATTTCTGGATGCCGCGAATCTGGACCGATGCCATGCGTGGTGTCTCCGTGAGCCGCTTATGCCCGTTCGTGCCGGGGGCGGCAGTTCGTCGCGATTGGATTGCCGTAGTGATTCGTGGGTCGGCAGCGTGTCTCAGTGGTTGTCCTTGGGCACCGCGGCGCCGCTCTTGCCCACCAGGAAATCCATGTCGGCGCCCAGGTTGGCCTGCTGCACATGCTCGACATACAGGCGCGTCCAGCCGCGTTCCATCGGCAGCGCGGGCGCCTGCCACGCGGCGCGGCGGCGCTGCAGCTCCGCCTCATCGACATGCAGGTGCAGCTTGCGCGCGGCCACGTCGAGCTCCACCATGTCGCCGTCCTTCACCAGTGCCAGCGGGCCGCCGGCCGCTGCCTCGGGCGCCACATGCAACACCACCGTGCCGTAGGCCGTGCCGCTCATGCGTGCATCCGATACACGGACCATGTCGGTGATGCCCTTGCGCAGCACCTTGGGCGGCAGCGGCATATTGCCGGCTTCGGCCATGCCGGGGTAGCCGCGCGGGCCGCAGTTCTTCAGCACCAGCACGCAGGTCTCGTCGACGTCGAGCGATTCATCGTCGAGCCGCTTGTGCATGTGCTCGCTGTTCTCGAATACCACGGCGCGGCCGGTGTGCTTGAGCAGTGCCGGCGTGGCGGCCGACGGCTTGATCACCGCGCCATCGGGGCACAGGTTGCCGCGCAGCACAGCGATGCCGGCGTTGGCCTTGAAGGGCGCGCCGAAGGCGTGGATGACTTCGCGGTTCCAGTTGGGCGCGTCCTTGCAGTTGTCCCACAACGTCTTGCCGTTGACGGTGAGCGTGTCGCGCGCAAGCACCGATTCCAGCTCGCGGATCACCGCGGGCAGGCCGCCCGCGTAGTAGAAGTCTTCCATCAGGTGGCGCCCGGATGGCTGCAGGTCGAGCAGGCACGGCAGCTCGTGGCCCAGCGCATCCCAGTCTTGCAGCTTGAGCTCGACGCCGATGCGCCCGGCGATGGCCAGCAGGTGGATCACGGCATTGGTCGAGCCGCCGATGGCCGCGTTGACGCGGATGGCGTTCTCGAACGCATCGCGGGTCAGGATCTTCGACATCACCAAGTTGTCCTTCACCATCTCCACGATGCGGCGCCCCGACGCGCGTGCCAGCACATTGCGGCGGCCATCCACGGCGGGAATCGCCGCGTTGCCGGGCAAGCTCATGCCCAGCGCTTCCACCATGCTGGCCATGGTCGACGCGGTGCCCATCGTCATGCAGTGGCCGTGCGAGCGGTGCATGCAGCTCTCGGCCTCGAAGAAGTCCTCCTGCGACATCTGGCCGGCCCGCACTTCCTCCGACATCTTCCACACATCGGTGCCGGAGCCCAGTTCGCCGCCGCGGAACTTGCCGCTCAGCATGGGGCCGCCGGAGACGCCGATGGTGGGCAGGTCGCACGAGGCCGCGCCCATCATCAGCGCGGGCGTGGTCTTGTCGCAGCCCATCAGCAGCACCACGCCATCGATCGGGTTGCCGCGAATCGATTCTTCCACGTCCATGCTGGCCAGGTTCCGGAACAGCATGGCGGTGGGGCGCAGCATGGTCTCGCCCAGCGACATCACCGGGAATTCAAGCGGGAAGCCGCCGGCTTCCCACACGCCGATCTTGACCTGTTCGGCCAGTGTGCGGAAATGCGAGTTGCAGGGTGTGAGTTCGGAGTAGGTGTTGCAGATGCCGATGACCGGACGGCCATCGAACTGGTCGTGAGGAATGCCGCGGTTCTTGAGCCACGAGCGATAGATGAAGCCATCGCGGTCGAGGCGGCCAAACCAGGCCTGGCTGCGACGCGTGAGGGGCGTCGGCTTGTCGTCGTTCACTCGGGTCTCCTGCGTCATTGCGGGGGCCGCGTAGCGACGGCTGGCGCGTAAGCGCTACGTGTGCTGATGCCCGCTTTCTTGTGCGCTGCAGATACGGATGCCCACGACCGATTGCACTGCCTTGCCGCATGCATGCCGAGTGAGCGGAGTCTAGTTCACGAGTCCGGACAGGTAAACTGGTATTACCAATTAGTGGTCTTTACCGATGCCGCCGGGCATGCTGCAGCGCGCGATGAATCCGCCTGGACATTCGCTGGCGCGCTGCCTAGACTCCAGCCGGCTGGACAAATGGTCAATCCAATTTCGCCAGACGCTCGCTCGGGCTGCACATGCCTATCCATTCGATCGAACCGCAACGCCTGTACCGCCAGATCAGCGCACAGTTGCGCACGCTGATCCAGGCCGGCGAATTTCCGGCGGGCTCGCGCCTGCCAGCGGAGCGGGATTTGTCGGTGCAGCTCGGCGTGAGCCGCCCATCGCTGCGCGAGGCGTTGATCGCGCTCGAGGTTGAGGGCTATATCGAAGTGCGCATGGGCTCCGGCATCTATGTGTGCGAGCCGCCGTCATCCGTCGACGCGGGCTTCGACCTGTCCGGCGAGGAAGGGCCGCTCGAGCTGATCCGCGCACGAGCCCTGGTGGAAGGCGAGGTCGCCGCGCTGGCGGCCCGGAGCGGGCGCAAGGCCCAGTTCGATGCGATCGAGGAGGCCATCGCGCAGATGGCCGCCGAAGCCGCCGCCGGCATCAAGCCGCTCGATGCGGACCGCTTGTTCCATGTGCGGGTGGCGCAAGCCACCGGCAACAGCGTGCTGGTGGGCGTGGTGCGCCGGCTCTTCGACTTGCGCCTCGGGCCGCTGTTCGATCAGCTGAACAGCCACTTCGAGACGCCGGAGGTCTGGGCCCAGGCCATCGCCGAGCATCGCGAAGTCCTGGCGGCACTGCGCCGCAAGGATCCGGAGCTGGCGCGCGTGGTCATGCAGCGGCATACGGACATCGCTTACCGCCGCCTGACCTCCAGCCTGACCCGTGCGCGCAAGCGCGCAGCCGTCACGCCGGGCGCCGTGCCACGCGCCAGGAAGGCGTGCTGACGGGCCTTGTGCTGACCGGCTTTGCTACACTTGGCCGATTCCCCCCAATTTCACCCGGATCCGCATGGCACAGTACGTTTTCACCATGAACCGCGTGGGCAAGATCGTCCCGCCCAAGCGTCACATTCTCAAGGACATTTCCCTGTCCTTCTTCCCGGGCGCCAAGATCGGCGTGCTGGGCCTGAACGGCTCGGGCAAGTCGACCGTCCTGAAGATCATGGCGGGCCTCGACAAGGAAATCGAGGGCGAAGCCACGCCCATGCCCAACCTGAACATTGGCTACCTGCCGCAGGAGCCGCAGCTCGATCCCGAGCAAACCGTGCGCGAGTCGGTGGAAGCCGCGCTGGGCGGCGTGTTCGAAGCCCGCAAGAAGCTCGACGAGATCTATGCGGCCTATGCCGAGCCGGACGCGGATTTCGACGCGCTGGCCGCGGAGCAGGCCAAGTACGAAGCCATCCTGGCGGCCAGCGACGGCAACAACGCCGAGCTGCAGCTGGAGATCGCGGCTGATGCGCTGCGCCTGCCGGCCTGGGACGCCAAGGTGGGCAACCTGTCGGGTGGCGAGAAGCGCCGCGTGGCACTGTGCCGCCTGCTGCTGTCGCGCCCCGACATGCTGCTGCTCGACGAACCCACCAACCACCTGGATGCGGAATCGGTGGAATGGCTGGAGCAGTTCCTCACGCGCTTCCCCGGCACCGTGGTGGCGGTGACCCACGATCGCTACTTCCTCGACAACGCGGCCGAGTGGATCCTGGAACTGGACCGTGGCCACGGCATTCCCTGGAAGGGCAACTACAGCTCCTGGCTGGATCAGAAAGAAGCCCGCCTGAAGCAGGAAGAGTCGAGCGAGTCGGCCCGCCAGAAGGCGTTGCACAAGGAACTGGAATGGGTGCGGCAGAACCCCAAGGGGCGTCAGGCCAAGTCCAAGGCACGTCTCGCGCGCTTTGACGAACTGAATAGCCAGGAATACCAGAAGCGCAACGAAACCCAGGAAATCTTCATCCCCGCGGGTGAGCGCCTGGGCAACGAGGTGATCGAGTTCAACGGCGTGAGCAAGGCCTATGGCGACCGCCTGCTGATCGACGACCTCAGCTTCAAGGTGCCGCCCGGCGCCATCGTCGGCATCATAGGCCCCAACGGCGCCGGCAAGTCGACCTTCTTCCGCATGCTCACCGGCAAGGAACAGCCGGACAGCGGCGAGATCAAGGTCGGCCCGACCGTGAAGATGGCCTACGTGGACCAGAGCCGCGATGCGCTCGACGGCAGCAAGACCGTGTTCGAAGAGATCTCCGGCGGCGCCGACGTGCTGACGGTCGGCCGCTACGAAACGCCGTCGCGTGCTTACATCGGCCGCTTCAACTTCAAGGGCTCGGACCAGCAGAAGCACGTGGGCACGCTCTCGGGCGGCGAGCGCGGACGCCTGCACCTGGCCAAGACGTTGATCTCCGGCGGCAATGTGCTGCTGCTCGATGAACCGTCCAATGACCTCGACGTGGAAACGCTGCGCGCGCTGGAAGACGCGCTGCTGGAGTTCGCCGGTTGCGTGATGGTGATCTCCCACGATCGCTGGTTCCTGGACCGGATCGCCACCCACATCCTGGCCTTCGAAGGCGAGTCGCATGTGGAATTCTTCCCCGGCAATTACCAGGAATATGAGGCGGACAAGAAGCGGCGCCTGGGTGAGGAGGGGGCTAAGCCTAAGCGGATTCGCTATAAGCCTATTGTTCGGTAAGGGGAGAGAGGGGGCGGTTGTGGTCTTTGAACTGCAACTGCAACTTCAGCTGCAACTGCTTAACGTCAAGGGCAACTGCAGTTTCACCTCCCCTTCGGGGCGGCGACCTACTTTCTTGTCTCGCCAAGAAAGTAGGCAAAGAAGCGACCCGGATGGGGCGAAAGCCTCCTCGTCGGAAGACAAAAAGAGCGGCCGGGGGCCAAACTCACATCGCCTTAAGGCGATGCTCAAACATGGCCCCCTCGTTTCCGCTCCTTTTGCCTTCCGACGAGGCGCCCCATAACGGGAGATGAAAACCCAGACGGCTCGCTGCGCATCGCGGGTGGGTGATTGCCGCCTGGGGGCGGCAATCACGGCTACACCAAATCGTGTTTTGACCCCCACTGGTTTTGATCCCCACTGGGTCGGCCGTGTTTCCCGCCTAGGGGCGGGAAACACCTCAGCGCGATGCGAAGCGAGCCGTGAAGGTGTGCCAAGGCCGTATGGGGCGCCTCGGGATTTCACGAAAAGAGCGGAAAAGAGGGACCCATGTCTGAGTATCGCCTTAAGGC
>NZ_JBFRDD010000029.1:0-143000 GCF_052113425.1 Cupriavidus sp. YAF13 | reverse complement strand
CAGAAAACTGACTGGTTACATCCGAAGACATAACCAACATGTTTTACTGTGCGAGCACTTTATAACTTGTAAGCTAAAAGACCGAAGTCTTCCGCATCCGCTATCAAGCGCCCACACTTATCGGTTGTTTGTTTGTTAAAGAACTGGCCRCGGTTCGCTTTGCTTACCGCGTCGCTGCGTTTGCTGCAGCAGAGAAACGAGACTATAAAGAACTTTCTACGTTTCGTCAAACACTTTTAATCTTTTGCCGCTTCGGGAAGCTTTGCTATTTCTGCTTTGCCACCCTTGCCGCAAACCCCACAACCCTTGCCCCGTCTGCTTTGCAGCGCGTTGTTCGTGTTGCGAGGGGGCGAATACTAAAGGGTCCAAGCCAGCCTGACAAGCCCTTTTCGGGAAATATTATGAGAGGCTTTTCGATCACCCTTTGTAGCGCACTTTCGGAAGCGGCCCGAATAGGAAAGCAAGACGCGATGCGTGGCGCGCAGGCCGAGCCACCAAGGCCGACCACATCGAGCCACTACTCGGCTATGGCAGCCCGGCAAGCCCTGCCCCAACGGCACGAACAAAAAAATGGCCTGGAGCGCTTGACGCTTCAGGCCATTTTTTGTGCTTCTTTTACTGCTTGCAATAAGTGGTGCGGCTGGCAGGATTCGAACCCACGACCCCTTGGTTCGTAGCCAAGTACTCTATCCAACTGAGCTACAGCCGCACGCGAAGACGGCATTCTAGCGCAGTGAGAGAAAAATGCAAGTCCCTTCTTGCCTGCCGTCCTGGCTACCAGCGATAGCGCGCGCCCAGCGTGCCCCCAGGATTGCGCCCGGCTTTCAGCTTGACCCAGAGCTTGACGCCCCCGTTTGTGCTGCCGTGTGCGCCAAGGTTGACGGAGAGTAGCCCACGCAGCATGTCGGGATCGATGCGGGTGCCATTGATGTTGATCACCTGCTTGCGGTCCTGCCAAAGATCCGCCTCGACAAAGGGGTAGACCCCGCCGACGCCGGTCAGCCGGGTTGGTTGCGTCCGGTAGACCCGCACCACCACCTCCGCGGCACTTGTGTCCGCCGGCTGTCCGGAGAGAAAACCGGTTGCGCTCTTATCCAGGCCGGGCTGGTAGGCGAGTTGCAAGCGCGGCTGTATCGTCAGGCCGCCGCTGCGAGGCAATACGGTATCCAGCGCGAGCGCCATGCTTTGCATCCGGCCGCCGACGAACCCGGTAGCCGAAGTGGCATCGTCCAGCCGCAGGAAGAACTCGGCGTGTCGCGGCCGGCTGGCGGGTTCGGCATAAACCGGATCGCGCAAGGCCGCCGAGAGACCGGGGGCATCGTTGTCCGCGCTGGGTAAAGCCAATGCAGCTGAAGTACCGCCGCCCCAGGAGGACCACTTGCCGATCGACGCAACCAGCGGCGCCTGCATATCGCCACCGCTGGCTGGCGCCACCGGCGACTGGGATTCGCCGGCAAGTTGCGCAACGGAATCGGGTTCTAGCTGGTCCCAGCCGAGACCGGCGCTGCTGCCGGAGGGACGCTCTTCGGCCTGCGCCAAGGAGGCCACCAGCATCGCAAGGATCGAGCAGCAACACAGCCGGTAAGGATGGGGATGGACGGCATATGTGCAAAGCCCGGTCCCTGCGGTGCCTGCACCGCCTTGCGTCGCGCTCGCAGATGACACACCCCTGGCCATGACTGCAACCCCTGGCTGAAATGAACCATGTCGACTCTGTTTGAGCATAGGCCAAACAAAACGCAAGCGTTAGGGGTTGGGCGCGCCTTGCGTGCGGCGCCGTACAGGGCCGCCCTGGCGAGCGGCCAGAACGTGCCGGCCGCTGCCACATCGCTATGCAAACCGGGGGCGCTCCGCTAGGATCGCGGCTGGCCGCCGGGACGCAGGACGAAAGCTCGGCGAGCCAGCCGTACCAGTACAAGAAGAAGCGAAACAACGGAACAGCGGAAGATCCTGATGACCAACGACCCCATTGACAGGCCTGGCAATCCTGGCGAGCCCGATGCTTCAAAAATGAAACAGAATGGCACTGTCGGCAAGTTGCCGATCGCCCCGGTGCACAACGTCCTGCGCGATACCCGCGAGCTGCTGGGCAGCAGCGGCGAGCTCGAAGCCGGACGCGGCATGATCACCGCCATCCTTGCGCTGGCCCTGGGCGGACTGAGCCTGCTAGGCGTGATCGCCTTCCATTTCCCGCAATACCTGACCACGCCCGAACTACGCCACAAGTATTCGGTCGACGTGCTGCGTCATGTCCTGTTTGCCGCGCTGCTGGTGTCCGGCGGCATGTCGCTGAGCAACCTGGTGCTGGGCCGCAAGCGCAGCCTGAACGCCGCGGCATTCGCACTGGTAGCGCTGGCGGTGGCATTGGGCGGATCACGCGTAGCAGTGGGCGACTTCCCGGACCACACGCCGTACATCGGCCTGGACTGGTTCATCCTCGACCTGCTCGGCTCGACGCTGATCTTCGTCGTGATCGAAAAGATGTTCCCGCTCTATCGCGGGCAGGCCGTATTCCGGCGCGAATGGCAGACCGATCTGGTGCACTTCGCGGTCAACCACTTCATCGTTGGCCTGATCCTGTTGACGGTCAACTTCCTGATCTTCCGCTTGTTCGGCTGGCTGGTGCGCGACAGCGTGCACGCGTTCGTGGGTGGCATTCCCTTCGTGCTGCAACTGCTGCTGTGCATACTCGCGGCCGACCTGGCGCAGTACTGGACCCACCGCGCGTATCACGAGGTGCCCTTCCTGTGGAAATTCCACGCCGTACACCACAGCACCAAGACCATGGACTGGCTCGCCGGCTCGCGCCAGCACATGCTGGAGCTGGTGTTCACGCGCGTGCTGGTGCTGGCGCCGCTATACGTGCTGGGCTTCAACAAGGGCGTCATCGATGCGTACATCATCATCGTCGGCTTCCAGGCGGTGTTCAACCATGCCAATGTCCACCTGCCGTGGGGCCCGCTGCGCTACCTGGTGGTCACACCGGACTTCCATCACTGGCATCATGCATCGGATGACGAGGCGATCGACAAGAACTACTCGGCGCACTATGCCTTTCTCGACTACCTGTTTGGCACCGCGGTGAAATCCGGCAAGCGTTTCCCAGAAAAATACGGCGTAGTCGGCGACTACATGCCGGACGGCTTCGTGCGCCAGCAGCTATTCCCCTTCCGGCCGATGCCGCCGGCACGCAAGGACGACGAGACATAAGACGGCCCGGCAAGGTGGCATCGACGTACGCTCGCTCGGGATCGAAGCCCTGCAGGCCGGCGATATTCTGCTGCCGGCCGCCGTCCCATCGCGGATGGAGGCGAGACTAAGTGGCGTGCGTGGAGTGCGAGAAATAGGCCACCTTGGGCGACGGTGCCCTGAAAGGGGCCGCTGAAAGGAGCCGGATGCCGCGCGGGTAGCAACCGCATGAAAGCGCGGCACAAAAGAAAAAGGCCGCTGCATAAGCAACGGCCTTTTTCATCGAGTCTTGGTGCCCAGAAGAGGACTCGAACCTCCACAGTGTTGCCACCGCTAGGACCTGAACCTAGTGCGTCTACCAATTTCGCCATCTGGGCTTCGTTTTGCCGCTTTGCGGCGGCGCTGCGAAGAACGACATTATGCAGAACACGGAATCTGCTGTCAACTCCCGACCTGAAATTTCTTTGGCGTCCGCGCTCAAGGCTGAAAACAGACATGCCCCGGCCTGCCATCCAGGTGCAAGGTCGCCGTGGCGGGACGCGTGCTCGCCACCACCTTGCCGGCCCGCAGAACCAGCAGGCGGGTGGCGCGCAGCCGGATCGCCTCGACCGCATCGCGTGCCTGCAGCAGCACCAGGTCGGCCCGGCAGCCCGGCGCGACGCCATAGCCTTCCAGGCCGAGGATGCGCGCCGGCGTTTCGGTGACGGCAGCAAAGCACGCGTGCATGGCGTCCTGCCCGGTCATCTGGGCCACGTGAAGCCCCATATGCGCCACCTCCAGCATGTCGCCCGAGCCCAGGCTGTACCACGGGTCCATCACGCAATCGTGGCCGAACGCCACCGGCACGCCGGCGGCCAGCAGTTCCGGCACACGGGTCATGCCTCGCCGCTTCGGATAGCTATCGTGCCGGCCCTGCAGCGTGATGTTGATCAGCGGGTTGGCGATGGCCGCCACGCCCGACTCCCGAATCAGCGGGATCAGCTTGGAGACGTAGTAGTTGTCCATCGAATGCATCGAGGTCAGGTGCGAGCCCGTCACCCTGCCCTGCAAGCCAAGGCGCACGGCCTGGCAGGCCAGCGTCTCGATATGACGGGACATCGGATCGTCGCTCTCGTCGCAGTGCATGTCCACCCGCAGGCCCCGCTCGCAGGCGAGCTCGCACAGGATGCGCACGGACTCGGCGCCGTCTGCCATGGTTCGCTCGAAATGCGGGATGCCGCCCACCACGTCCACGCCCATGCCGAGTGCCCGCTTGAGATTGTCGAGCGCGCCCGGCGTGCGCAGCACGCCGTCCTGCGGAAAGGCCACCAGTTGCAGGTCAAGGTAAGGCCGGACCTTCTCGCGCACGTGCAGCAGCGCCTCGGTGGCAAGCAGGCGCGGGTCGCACACGTCCACATGCGAACGGATCGCCAGCAGGCCCTTGGCCACCGCCCAGTCGCAATAGGCCAGCGCGCGCTCGACGATGGCGTCCTGCGTCAGCAGCGGCTTGAGCTCGCCCCATAGCGCGATGCCTTCGAGCAACGTGCCGGACTGGTTGATACGCGGCAGGCCATAGGACAGCGTCGAGTCCATGTGGAAATGCGCATCGACAAATGGCGGCGTCACCAGTTGACCCGCGGCATCGACCTCGGTAGCGGCAGGCGCCTTGAGCGCCGGTTCCACCGCCTTGATGCGATCGCCCAGGATGCCGATGTCGATGCCGGTCCGGCCATCGGGGAGCGTGCAGTTGCGCAGGATCAGGTCGAGCATGGTGCGGGCCTTGTCATGATGATTGCTTGCCTGGAATCAGCGTTCACCCTTGCGATAGGGCTTCATCAGCGCCTGCGGGTAGGCGGCGCGGCGTGCCACCAGCACCAGCGCGAGGATCGACAGCACATACGGCAACATCAAGTAAAGCTGGTAAGGCAGCGGCGGCAAGCCGGGCAGGCTGGCGCCGCTTTGCTGCAGGCGCAGCTGCAGCGCGTCGAAGGCGGCGAACAGCAACGCGCCGGCCAGCGCGCGGCCCGGCCGCCACGAAGCAAACACCACCAGCGCCACGCAGATCCAGCCCCGGCCGTTGATCATATTAAAGAAGAATGCGTTGAACGCGGATAGCGTGAGGAACGCGCCGCCCACCGCCATCAGGGCGGAACCCGCCATGATCGCACCGATACGCATCGCGCCCACGCGAATCCCCTGCCCCTCCGCCGCGGCAGGATTCTCGCCGACCATGCGCACGGCCAGCCCGAGCGGAGTCCGGTAGAGCAGCCAGGCCACCACGGGCACCAGCCCCAGCGCCAGCAGCGTCAATGCGGTCTCCTCGCCAAACACCGGGCTCAACATACCGCCGATCAGCGGAATGCCGCCGATCCAGTGCATCGGGGCAAAAGGCGTGATGGTGGGCGGCGTGGCCACCGAGGCAAAGCCGAGCCGGTAGGCATAGTAGGACAGGCTGGTGGCCAGCATGGTCACGCCCAGCCCGGCCACATGCTGGGACAGCGCCAGGCTCACGGTCAGCCAGCCATGCAGCAGCCCGAAGGCCAGCCCGACACCAGCTGCCACCGCCACCCCGCCCCATAGCGGCGCACCGTGATAGACCGCCAGCCAGCCACCGAAAGCGCCAGCCACCATGATGCCTTCGATGCCAAGGTTGAGGACGCCGGCACGCTCGCACAGCAGCACGCCCAGCGTGCCGAAGATCAGCGGCGTGGCCACGCGCAGTACCGCGATCCAGAAGGCCGCCGAGGCCACGATGTCGAGCAGTTCCATCAGGCCACCTTACCCGGGGCATCGAAGCGGATGCGGTAGCGTGCCAGCATGGTCGCCACCAGCATCGCGAGCAGCGCCACCGCCACGATCACATCGGCAATGCTGTTGGGCACGCCCGCCGCGCGGCTCATGCCATCCGCCCCCACCAGCATCCCGGCCACGAACACCGACGCCGCCACCACGCCAAGCGGATGCAGCCCCGCCAGCATGGCGATGACCACGCCCGCATAGCCATAGCCGGGAGAAATATCGAGCGTGAGGTAGCTGGTGCGCCCGGCCACCTCCACCACGCCCGCAAGCCCCGCAAGCCCGCCGGACAACAACGCGGCCCGCATCGTCACGCTGCGCACCGGCATGCCCGCGAAGGCCGCAGCCCGTGCATTGGCGCCTACCGCGCGCATCTGCAGGCCAAACACCGTGAAGCGGTTGACCGCCCACAGAATCACGGCCAGCGCGCTGGCCAGCAACAAACCGCTGTGCACGCGCGAACGCTCAACCAGCTTGGCCAGCTCCAGCTCCGGCACCAGCGCCACCGATTGCGGCCAGCCCATCGCGGTGACGTCTTTCATCGGGCCATCCAGCATCATCGAGACAAACAGCAGCACGATGAAATTGGCCAGCAGGGTCGTGACCACTTCATCCACGCCGAGCCGGGTCTTGAGCCACGCGGCCCCGAGCAATAACATGGCGCCGGCCAGCATGCCCGCCACCACCATCAGGACAAAGAGCAAGCCCATGGGCAGTTGCTGCGCCCAGGGCGCAACCGCGCCATCAACCTGGCCGCCAACCGCCACAGCGGCCAGCGCACCGAGGTAGAGTTGCCCTTCCGCGCCGATATTGAACAGCCGCGCGCGAAAGGCCACCGCCACCGACAAACCCGTCAGGATCAGCGGCGTGGCGCGCGTGAGCGTTTCCGACCACGCAAAGCGCGAGCCAAAGCCGCCTTGCAGCAGCTGCGCATAGGCACGTCCCACCGGTGCGCCGGCCCAGCGCACCAGCAAGGCGCAGATCAGCAGCGTGGCAAGAATGGCGACGATGGGCGCGGCCAGCATGGCCACGCGCGAAACGCCGGTACGGGCTTCAAGCCGCATGGAGGGCCTCCTCCTTGCCCGCTTGCGCGTGCCTGCCACCGCCCGAGCCGGCCATGGCCAGGCCGAGCTCGCCCAACGTCCACGCCGCCGTAGGCCGGGCTTCGGTCAGGTGTCCGGCATGCATCACGGCGATGCGGTCGGCCAGCGCGTGCAGCTCGTCCAGGTCCTCCGAGATCAGCAGTACGGCTGCGCCTTCGCGCGCTGCATCGAGCAGGCGGGCGCGCACATAGGCTACCGCGCCGATATCAAGCCCCCACGTAGGCTGGCTGGCCACCACAAGCAGCGGCGCGCGGCCCTCACCCCGCACCGAGAGCGCCCGGCCCAGGATCAGCTTTTGCATATTGCCGCCCGACATGGTTCGCGCTGGCACCTCGATGCCGGCGGTACGCACATCGAAACGCGCCACCAGATCCCGCGCGAACCGCTGCGCGGCGGTGCGCCGGATGATGCCCCAGCGCGAAAAGCGCGGCTCGCTGAGTTGTTCGCTCGCGGCGTTCTCCCACACGGCGAGATCGCCCACGACGCCGACCGCATGGCGATCCTCCGGCACGCGTGCCACGCCAGCGCCAATCCATGCGCGGGGCTTGGCGGGCATCGGCTTGCCTGCCAAGGTGACACGCCCCTCACTAGCCGCCAGCGTGCCGCTGGCCAGCTCCGCCAACGCGGCCTGCCCGTTGCCGGAGACACCGGCAATGCCGACGATCTCGCCGGCACGCACCTGCAGGCTGACCTCGCGCAGCAGCGCGCGCCCGTCCGCGGCCCGCGCGCCCACGTGCTCCAGCGCAAACACGGGCGCCGCCGCGTTGCCATATGCGCCATCCTCGACACTCGGCCGCGCCGCGCGTTCCGGCATCGCTACCACGCGGCCGACCATCAGCTCTGCCAGTTCGGCCTTGGTGGTCTGCGCCGCGGCGCACTGCGCCACCAGCTTGCCGCCACGCAGTACCGCGATGCGGTCGGAAACACGCAGCACCTCATCAAGCTTGTGGCTGATAAAAATCACAGACAATCCTTCGGCGATCAGTTGCGCCAGCGTGGCGAACAGCGTCTCGGCCTCGTGCGGCGTCAAGACGGCAGTCGGCTCATCGAGAATCAGCACGCGGGCGCCGCGATACAGCGCCTTCACGATCTCCACGCGCTGGCGCTCTCCCACCGACAGCTCGCCAACCCTTGCCTGGGGGCGCACCGCCAGGCCGAAGCGCGCAGCCAGGGCCAGCACCTTGTCACGCGCGGCGCGCCATTCCAGGCGCCATTGCCACAGCGGCTGGGTGCCAAGCATGATGTTGTCTAGCACCGAGAGATTGTCGGCTAGCGTGAAATGCTGGTGCACCATGCCGATGCCGGCTGCCAGCGCCGCGCGCGGCTGGCCGGGCGGCAACGGCCGGCCGTCCACCTCCACCGTGCCGGCGTCTGCCACGTAGTGCCCGAACAGGATGCTGACCAGCGTGCTCTTGCCGGCGCCGTTCTCGCCCAGCAAGGCCAGCACCTCCCCGCGCTGCAACTCCAGCGAGATATCGTCGTTGGCCACAAGCGGGCCGAATCGCTTGGTAATGCCGGCAAGGCGCAGGATAGGTGTGAGCATGGATGACTGGGGATGGCTGGGGATGGCTGGGGATGGCGTTCAAAAGCGTCGACGGTTTGCTCCCCTAGCCCAAACGCGGGCGAGGGGAGCAAACGCAGCCGGGCATTTCAAGTGGCTCTGGCCACCTTACTGCGACGACTTCGGCTCCGTTTCCACCACCTTGACCGCGAACTTGCCATCGAGGATCGCTTTCTCTTTCGCCTTGACCTTGGCCATCACGTCGCCTGGCACCTTGCCGTCGAACGTGCCCAGCGGCGCCAGCTCCGCACCCTTGAACTTCATCAGCGAATACGGGCCGTAGTCCTCGCTCTTGAACTGGCCGGCCTTGACCTTGCCGAGCGCGGCGCCCACGGTGGGCTCCATGTTCCACAGCGCCGAGGCCACCACGGTAGCGGGATACTGCGGCTGCGTGTTGATGACATTGCCGATCGCCAGCTTGCCCTTTTCCTTCGCGGCGTCGGATACGCCAAAGCGTTCGGCGTAGAGCACGTCGGCGCCCTTGTCGATCATGGCGAAGGCCGCTTCCTTGGCCTTGGGCGGATCGAACCACGAGCCGATGAAGCTGACCGTGAACTTCACCTTGGGATTGACCTCGCGCGCGCCTTCCATGAAGGCGTGCATCAGCCGGTTGACCTCGGGGATGGCGTAGCCACCCACCATGCCGATATGGTTGGTCTTGGTCATGCCGCCGGCGATCATGCCGGAGAGGTAGGACGGCTCCTGGATGTAGTTGTCGAACACCGAGAAGTTAGGCGCCTGCGGCTTGCCGGAAGAGCCCATCAGGAACGCGGTCTTGGGATAGTCCTTGGCCACCTTGCGCGCAGCCGCCTCGACGGCGAACGATTCGCCCAGGATCAGCGATGAGCCCTGCTCCGCGTACTGGCGCAGCACGCGCTCATAGTCGGCATTGGACACGCTTTCCGAGAACACATAGTCGATCTCGCCGCGCGCCTTGGCCTCGTTGAGCGCCTTGTGAATGCGCGACACCCATTGCTGCTCGACGGGCACGGTGTATACCGCCGCCACCTTCAGCCTGGCCTGCGCCTGCGCGGCGCCACCGAGTGCGGCCACGCTGGCGGCAGCTGCCGCGAATTTCAACCAAGACCTGCGCTTACCCTCAAAACTCATGGCTCTCTCCCCTTGTTGACGATAACTCCACGGCCAGGCCAGCCGGTTCCAGCCCGCAACCGCGCAGCAAAAGCCGCACCAGGTGGTCGGTGGCCTGCTCATAGTCGCGCTGGCCAAGGTGGCTCACCCCAAGCACGGCGCAAACTTGCGACTCAAAATCGGCATAGGTCTGGGTGGCGGCCCAGATCGTGAAAAACAGATGGTGCGGATCCACGCTGGCCATCTCACCGCGCGCGATCCATTCCCGGATCACGCCGGCCTTGCGCGCCACCAGCGCTCGCAGCGCGCCGCTGAGCACGTCGCGGATCTCAGGCGCACCGTGCAGCAGCTCATTGGCAAACACGCGCGAGGCATCCGGATGGCTGGCCGACAGCCGCATCTTGGCGCGGATGTACTGCTCCAGTGCCACCTGGGGCCGCTGCTCCGCGCCGATGATGTCGGTCTCGGACAGCCACAGCGCGAGCGTATGCGCCAGCACGGCCCGATATAGCGCCTGCTTGGTGCGGAAGTAGTAATGCAGGTTGGACTTCGGCACGCCCGCGCGCGTGGCGATCTCGTTCATGGTCGCGCCGGCGAACCCGGCCCGGGCGAACACGTATTCGGCCGCGCGCAGGATCAGCGCCTCGTTCTCCTGGCGGATGCGCCCCCCCGCCACTTCCCGCGGCGGCGGAAAGCATGGCGGCGGCGCCGTAGCCGGCGCTCCCATTACTTGGTGCCGTAGAGGCGGTCGCCGGCGTCGCCCAGGCCTGGCACGATGTAGCCGTGCTCGTTGAGCTCCTCGTCAATGGCCGCGGTGACAATGGCTACGTCGGGATGCGTTGCCCGCAAGGCCATCAAGCCCTGCCGCGAAGCGATCAGGCACACGTACTTGAGCGTGCTCACGCCGGCTTCCTTCAAGCGGTTGAGCGCGGCGATGGCGGAGTTGCCGGTAGCCAGCATCGGGTCGACCACGATCACCAGCCGCTCATGGATGTCCTCCGGCATCTTGAAGTAGTACTCGATCGGCTCCAGCGTTTCCGGGTCGCGGTACAGGCCGATATGCCCGACCCGCGCTGCCGGCAGCAAGTCCAGCATGCCGTCCAGGAAGCCATTGCCTGCCCGCAGGATCGACACCAGGCACAGCTTCTTGCCTGAGAGCACTGGCGACTGCATGGGTGCGATCGGGGTCTTGATGGCGATGGTCTCCATCGCCAGGTCGCGGGTTGCCTCGTAGGTCAGCAGCTGGCTGATCTCGCGCACCAGCCGGCGGAAATTGTCGGTGGTGGTGTCTTCGCTGCGGACCAGCGTGACCTTGTGCTGCACGAGCGGGTGATCCACCACCATCACGGACGCGGTGACGGGCGGTACGGCGGAGAGGTCGGTCATGATGCGCTCCTGGAGGGCGGTAGCGGATAGGTCTTGCTGGTTGCTGTTTGCTGCGGCGCGGGTCTGGCAAACCCGCTAGAACACCGTGCCGTCGCTGTTGATGGCGAATGGCGGCGGGCCACCTGGCCTGCGCTTGGCGGCAATGCGCCGCCCCGCGGCCCAGGTGCCGCCCTCCAGCACGCGGGCCAGCGGGAACGACTCTGCCGACAGCCCGAGCGCCTCGCGCACCGACGCGGCCACGAGGTCGAGTCCCGTCACCGTGAGCGCGCGCCATTCCACGATAACCGCCTCATCCACCGTGTGCGCCACGGCGGTGAAACCAGGGTCGCGCGGCACCATCAGCTCGAAATCGAACAGCAGCCCGCCGTTGCGGTATTCGGGCAAGCCAGTCAGGACCTCCAGCCCGGTCACGGTCAGGCCGGCATCTTCCAGCGGTTCCAGCAGCGAGTAGGTGAGCCACTGGGTCAGCTTGTGAAAAGGCACCAGGCCATCAGTGCAGGCTCGGTGGTGCCAGCA
This sequence comes from Cupriavidus sp. YAF13, assembly GCF_052113425.1. Lineage (NCBI taxonomy): Bacteria > Pseudomonadati > Pseudomonadota > Betaproteobacteria > Burkholderiales > Burkholderiaceae > Cupriavidus > Cupriavidus sp. YAF13. The sequence goes on along the minus strand of NZ_JBFRDD010000029.1, from coordinate 131,381 downwards.
GTCGCCCAGCGACACGCCTTCCAGGCTGATGCGCCCTGGCCATACCGGCCCCAGCGCCACCAGCAGCGTGGTGAGCACGAAGCCGGCCTCGATCTGCCCAGCGCTGGCATGGGCCTTGAGGTAGTCGAACAGGTTGCCCAGCCGCGCCGGCGAACCAAAGACCGCTGGCGTGGCCTGCGCCACCTCGCCGAGACGGCGCAACAGCCCGGCACGTCCATCCAGGCCCACCAGCGGGTTGTGCTGGGCCACCTGGAATGCGGTTGCGATGGAGGACGCATCGATACGCATCAGGCGCTCGGCATCGGAGCGCAGCGGCTGGCCCGGCTGGGCAGAAAAGCCGCCGCGCGCGAACAGGTCGAAGCTGGCCACGCCAAGCCCTTCGGAGCGCGTCAGCAACAGGTCGCTGGCGGGATCGCGATAGCGCCAGTCCGGGCCTGCGCCGGCATCCAGCAATACGCTGGGGATCACCAGGTCGATGCCGATGCGGGCGCGTTCCTCGCGGTCGGCCTCGCCGGAGAGCCCGCCGCGTTCGCACAGGATCTGCCATCGGTCCAGCTTCTCGCCAGGGCCGCCGCTCTCGAAATGACGCCAGCGGCTGTGATACGGCACGTTGAGGTCGGGATAGCGCTGGCGGATGGTGGCCGCCACGTAATCGGCCACTGCCGGGATCCGCTCCGGATGCCAGGTAAACAGCTTGGACGCGCCGGCTGCCACATGATCCGTCACGGCAGCGCAGCGGGTGCGTACCGCGTGGCCGGTGAGCAATGCGGCGGCCGGATGGCCGGGCGGCACGGGACTGGCCCAGCCACCGGCATCATCCTCGCCGTTGGTGAAGGGATTCGCGGCGCCGCGGACGCCACCCGCTTCGGGTATCTCGTTCATTCGTGCAGTCCTCTGCCCTTGGCCAGCGCGAGTTCTTCCGCGTCGGGCGGGGTATAGCTCGTGAAGTAGCCAGCCGCCACCTTGGCGTCAATTTCCACGCGGGCATCGGCCGGGATCAGTGCATCGGGAATCGCAACCTGCTCAACCACCTCGATACCCTGAGCGGTCAGCGCCCCGTGCTTCATATTGCTCATCGAAGCCCAGCGGTCGATACGCTTGATGCCGAGCCAATGGAACACATCGGGCATGAGCTCCTGGAAGCGCATGTCCTGCACGCCGGCGATACATTCCGTGCGTGCGAAATAAGTCTCGGCCCGGTCGCCGCCAACCTGGCGCTTGCGGGCGTTGTAGACCAGGAACTTGGTTACCTCGCCCAGTGCCCGGCCTTCCTTCCGGTTATAGACCACCAGCCCGACACCGCCCTGCTGCGCCATCTCGATGCACACCTCGATGCCGTGGGCCAGGTACGGCCGGCAGGTACATATGTCGGAGCCGAACACGTCCGAGCCGTTGCACTCGTCATGCACGCGGCAGGCCACCTTGGTCTCGGGCTTGCCAAGCTGGCTGACATCGCCGAAGAAGTACAGGGTCATGCCGCCGATCGGCGGCAAGAACACTTTCAGGTCGGGGCGCGTGACCAGTTCCGGAAACATGCCGCTGGTCTGCTCGAACAGGCTGCGGCGCAGCATGCTTTCCTTGATCCCGAAGCGGCGCGCCAGCCCCGGCAGGTACCAGACCGGATCGATCGCGGCTTTGGTGACCCGCACGTCGCCATTGGCATGAAGGATCTGCCCGTCTGGCGTGAGCCGGCCCGCCGCGATGGCGCCCATCAGTTCGGGCATGTTGATGTGGGCGCGCGTAATGGCGATCGAGGGACGGATATCGATGCCCGCGGCGATCCGGTCGCCGAAGGCGCTGGAAACCAGGTGACCCCAGGGATCCATCGAGACGATCTTGTCCGGGTCGCTCCACTGCGGGTGGGGCCCGATGGCGTCAGCCGGCGAAGTATCGGTGAGATCGGCGCGGTGGTCTCGCTGCAGCTTGCCGGACGCGACTGCCAGCGCGCGGTAGACCGCGTAAGCGCCGGAATGGGTGCCGATCACATTGCGCTGAGCCGGATTGGTCAGGCTCGCGATCACGGGGCCGCGCTCCGCTGCCGTGGCGGCCCCCCAGTGGATTGGCTCGGCCGGCTTGTCGCGGCGCGCGTGCGAGGTCAGGACAATATGATCGGACATGGCAGCCTCGGAACGTGAATCCTGACCAAACGGTCAGGTTTACGATTCCATAGTAGGCAACCTTCGTGCCATATCCCAATGCTCGTTTTTACCCTGTGTTGCACACCGCACGATACCGCTTGCGCACCGTGCCGGTGCGCCAGCGCCGCAGCCAGCGCTGGCCTGGTGCATAGGCACCATGTAAAAGCGGCACCGGGCCGCTGGGGCCGGGTGCCGCTGGATGTGCCTTCGGATAAACCGGAAGCGCTATCGGGACTATCGGGGCTATCGGGGCTATCGGTCGGTCAGGTTGACCGTGACTGCCCCGCCGGCTGCCGCTGGACCGGCTCAGGGGCAGCAGGCCATAGCGCCAGGCGCAATGCACGCAACGGCGCACCGCTCTCCACGTAGCGATGGAACAAGGCGCCAGCGGCGTTGCTAAGCAGCCAGGCCAGCACCATGCCGAGCGCATTGAGCACGGGCTGGTGCGGCGCCAGATGGAAGACCAGGGCATTGACCACCAGGCAAATCGGGAAATGCACCAGGAACACCGAGTAGGAAATACGCCCGAAAAACGCCAGGAACCGGGCCTGCGGCCAGTGCTCGAGCCAACCGCCACGGCGCGCCGTGCCGAGCAGGAGCGCGATCGCCAGCGCCACCGCGATGCGCAGCCGGAAATCCACGGCCAACGCTGCCAGCACCACGGTGCACAACACCAGCAATGCCACCGGCGAACGCTCAGGCTCGGATGCCCAGAAGGCCAGCGTGCCCAAGCCGTAGGCGCCAAAGAAATAAATCGCCCAGATATCCCATGTGGCATCACGGTTGAACCAGAACAGCGAAGCCAGCACCATCCCGGCCACCACCAGCGGGCCCTTCGGGCTGCCGCCCACGTCGAACCATTGCTCGCAGCGGCGGGCTGCCCACAATGCCACCATCAGCAACGCGAACAATTGCAGGTCGATGGCCACATACCAGACGCCGGCGGACAAGGCATCAAAGTCCAGCACGTTGTGCAGCAGCAGCACATGCGCCAGGAACTGATGCAGGCCGGGGGCGCCGGGAATGGAGTCGTGGTGCATCCAGGTGCGCGCAATGGCGGCACCGGCAATGGCAATCAAGATAGCCGCGGTATAGGGCACCACCAGCTTCTGGTAGCGGCGCCAGATTGCCTGCAAGGGACGCGGCACCATCAAATGCCCGGCGGGAGCCAGGCTGCGCGCCGCCAGGAAGCCACTGATGACGAGGAACGCCTGCACGGCAATGCGCGCGTACTGCGAGAACCAGTCGAGCAGGCCGGGCGCCAGCACGTGGGCCGCATCGGACATGGGGCCGTAGAAGGCAAGATGGTGCAGCACGATCAGCTGTGAACTGATCGCCTTGAGAGCGTCAATGCACGCCATGCGCGAAGGACGGGGGCTCATTTGTTATAAGAATGCTACAAAGTGCACAAGGACCGGATTCTACTCCCAGGAAACAGGATGGCGCCAAAACGGGCCACGATGCACTGCCGCAAAACGGCCAAAAGCGTTGTGTTGATCACACATTGCACCGCAATATATGTACCAGACAGCATATTGACGGCGCTTACCTAAAAAATGTAACGATTCCCCACCGGTCCCCGGCATGACAGCCAGAGCAACGCCGCCGCCACGCCCAGCGAAACCCAATAATCGGTGGGCGCGCCGGCCCACCAGTGGATGTGCCAGGGCACGAAACTCGGCGCAAAGCGCGCCAGCCCGAATGCCGGGTTCAGCACGAACCAGAGAAAATCCTCGCTGATCCAGAACACCATGATGCAGGCGATCACGCGCGCCTCGGCGCGCCAGTTCCAGCGCCCGCCGAACACCAGTGAAAAATGGAAGAACAGCGCCACGCAGGGGAATACCCAAGCGTGATAGCCCGTCATCGGGCGCCCGCCCCAGAAAATATCCAGCAGCCAGTGATGCTCGATGCGCCAGGTGGGCAGGTTGGCCGCCCAGCCCGCGGCACCCTCGATCTGGATCTCCACGTTCGCAAAAAAATAGGCCAGCAGCAGGGTCCACGCCACGGTAAGCACCAGCACCATGGGATGGCGCGACGGATAGGACTGGTCCGCGTGCCGAGTTGAAGAAGACAGGTTCAGCGCGCGCATCTCAACGCGCCGCGGTCGCAGCCGCACCGCCGTGGCCGGCAGGCTGGCCGCACCGCGCCAATTGCCCGAGCACGGTTTCCAGCACGCGGCGCGCCGCCGCCGGTTGCCCCAGCGCGCTAGCCCGCGCACGCATCTGGTCGAGCCGCGCCGGCTCCGCCAGCAAAAGGCGCACCCGGTATTCCAGCGATACCAGGTCGACCGCCTTGAGCGCGGCGCCTTGCTCCAGCAGGTAATCGGCATTGCGCTCTTCCTGCCCGGGAATCGGCGCATTGACCACCATCGGCACGCCCATCGCCAGGCATTCGGACGTGGTCAGGCCGCCGGGCTTGGTGATGACAAGGTCGGAGCACGCCATCAGGCGCTCCACCTCGTTGGTAAAGCCGAAGGGAACGAGGCGTCCGGGGTGTGCGGCGGCCAGGGTCTTGAGCCGCGCCAGCGCGGTCTCGTTGCGCCCGGCCAGCACGATCAGCTGGAAATCGTGGTCCAGCCGCATCAGCGCCCCGGCCACGTCGTCAAGGCCGCCAAGCCCTGCCCCGCCGCCCATCAGCATAATGGTGCGCCGTGCCGGATCGAGCCCGAAATGCCGTGCGCAGGCCTGGCGATCCTGCGGGTGGGAGAACGCCGGCACCACCGGAATCCCCGTGGTATGGATGCGGCCAGCCTCGATCCGACTGGCCCGCATGCGAAACGCGATTTCCTCGCTGGCGGCGAAGTAACCCGTCATATGGGGAATCACCCACATGCCGTGCAGATCAAAGTCCGTCACCTGCACCCACACTGGTACCGCCAGCCGCTGCCGGCGCACCTCATGCATCAGGATCTCGGCGGGCAGGAAGTGCGTGCAGACGATGGCATCCGGGGCAAACTCGTCAATCGCACGGCGCAGCGCGCGCGTGCTCAGGCGCTCGGCAGCGCGCCGCAGCTTTTGCATCGGCGCTGCCGGGTCGGCCTCGGAAGTGTGCTGGTAAAGCATGCCCCAGAGGGCCGGATAGCTGTTCACCAGCTTGATGTAGAAGTCGGTGTAGAGCTTGCGAAACGTGGCCGGGACGTATTCCATCACGTCAAGGTGAAGCGTCCGCACATCGGGGAATTCGGCTTCGGCGGTAAGGCGCAGTGCTTCGGCGGCGCGCATGTGGCCGGCGCCGGCGGAAACACTGAGGAACAGGATCTTCTGCTGCTGCATGGGGATCGGGGAGTTTGACCTTCCGGGGTGATCCCGGAGGTGCCGGGACGCTGGGGTGTTGGAGAGTTTCGGGGCGGTGCTCACTTCATGACGAAGGACTTGATCAGCGTCAGTTCGCCGGGCTTGCGCATCGGCACGCGGAACACCTGTTGTTTTTCGTTGGGCGTGTTTTCATCGGTGATCAGCGCCACTTGCGCCACGGTAATGGCTTCGGGGCCGGCGCCGCTGCCGTAGTAGTTCACATAGACCAGGTAGGTGCCGGGTGGCGGCGCGGCAATCGAATAGATCTCCGGGCCATAGCCGGTGGTGACGTCAACATCGAGCGCGCCGCCGTTGCTGGCCACGCGATTCGCATAGAAGGTGTGCTGGCCGTCGGGCGCCACCACATGCAGGTCCAGGTCGGTCTGATCGCTGTCCCAGGACAGCACCACGCGCAGGCGTGGACGGGTCTTGCCCTGGTAGCCGTCGTAGAACTGCACGCGCTTGCTGGCACCCTGCGCACTGCGGATCTCCACGCTGTTGCTGCCGCCCGAGAAGGCATAGGGCCGTGAGAAGCGGCCATCTTCCTCGACCCGCTGCGGCATCGCCACGCCGTTGACCACCAGGGTGGCAACCGAGCCGCCGCCGCGCCGCCCGCGCCCGCCGGGTGCGGGGTTCGACGCGGCGCTCGCGGTATCCGCCTCGGGCTTGGGCGCCGCGCGGATGCGCCCGGCAATCATGGCGCTGGCGGCTTGCCCGGCCCGCGTGGAGACCGCCACTGCCGGGTAATGCACTTCCTGCGTATAGGCCGAAGCATCACCAGCCGAGTTGCGCCAGCCATTGCGCGGCGTGGTGAACTCGATGGCATCGTCGGCACGCGCGGCGCCGGCCAGCAACAGGGCCGGCAGGGTCAGGCTGATCAAGGCTAGTTTCAGCGAGTGCTGCATATCCGCGGTTCCTTCCTGCGTTCTTTGCGACTGGTTTTCTGGCTGGGCATCAGCGTGGCTGTCAGTATGGCTCATCGATGTGCCGGATCAGAAACGCACCGACTTCATCAGCGCCAGTTCGCCCAGCTTGCGCAGCGGCACCACGAGCGTCTCACGCTTTTCATTGAGCGTGTTCTCGTTGTAGATCAGCGTGAGCTTGGCGGTGATCAGGTCGCGATCGTTCTTGCCTTTCTCGAAGTTGTAGCCGTCGGCGTTGAAGTTGCCCCAGTAGTTCACATAGAACAACCACACGCCGGGACGCGGCGCCGCGCTCGAGAAAATCTCCGGCCCCGCACCGTCCACGCTATCCACGTCCAGACCGCCCCCTTCCGGCAGCAAGGGGCTGGCAAAGAAGGCATGGCCACCGTCGGGTGAAATCACATGCAGGTCGACCTCGGCCTTGGGATCGTCCCAGGTCAACACCGCGCGCAGCTTGGCCTGGATCTTGGTCGCGTCGGCCTCGTAGAACTGCAGGCGCTGGCGCGAGGCGCCATCGGTGGACACGATCTCCACACTGTTGGAGCCTCGGCCAAACGCCCACGGCCGCGCAAAGCGTCCCTGCTCGTCGGCATACAGCGGCATGGCCGTGCCGTTGACCACCAGCGTGGGCGGCTTGCGGCCTTCCTTGCCGACCTTGCGCAGGCGCCCCTCGATCAGCGTGCGGTACTTCTGCGCGCCGCGGTCCACCGGCGGCTTGGGATACGCGGCGGTATAGCGCTCGAGCTCGTTGGCCAAGCCGCCGTGACGCCAGCCGCCAACCGGGCCGTCCAGATCGGCAACCGGCTCGGCCGTGGCCAGCAGCGGTGCCGCGGCACAGGCCAGGGCGAGCACGCCGTGGCGCCAGTTGCGGGACAGATTGCGGGACAGATTGCGGGACAGACTGGGGGTGAGATTCATGATGGGTTCTGCGTACGTACCAGCTTGCGCGCCATGGCTTCGACAAAGCCTTCGTCCTGCCCGCGCGGGTGGCGGGCAAACGCAAGATGGAGATATTCGTGGGCCAGCGCAATGCGGTCGTCCTCGCTGGCCAGCCGGTGGATATAGAGCCGGTTGCGGCGCGCGTCGGCATAAGGGCGGCCTTCGCGTACTTCGCACACGGCGGGCAGCGGCGGCGTTTCATAGCCTGGCTCCGCCGCCAGCCGGCGCTCCCACTGCGGCGCGCGCTGCGCCAGCCACTGCCGCGCATTGGTCACCGCCTGGCAATCGCCGGCCACGGGGCTCTGGAACGAAGTGAGCGTGGCCTGAGGCCACCAGCGGGCCAGGATGGCATCGAACGACTGCCCCTGCCCTGCCGCGCGCCGGGCCTCCAGCCAGGCCATGCGCCCCTGGCCGCTCACGTCGTGGTGATAACGCACGGCCACGCCGGACAGCACCAGCGCATCCGTCACATCAGCGGCACGCCGTGCCGCGGCGGTGGGTGCCCGCGGCAGCACGCGCTGGGTGCGGCTGCTATCGGCAATATGAAAGCAGCCTTGCTCGCGCGTAGCTTGCTGGATCAGGTAGCTGCGCGCAGCCACCGCCAGGGCGCGGGCGGCCTCGGGCTCGGTGGTGTCGCCCTCGCGCTCGACAACCCGCGCCACGTAGTCATTGAGGCCCAAACGGCCCACTACGCGCGGCGCGGCGCCGGGCTTGCGCAGCAGCGTGAGTTCGCCACGGCTTTCCACGCGCAGGCTGTTGCCATTGGCAAACTCCGCGCGGTAGGCGCCGTTGAGCGGGCCATCCGCCACGGCCTGGCGACTTGCGCCGGTGCCGGCAACTTGCAGATCGCGCAGCGGATAGCGCTCGAACATGTCGACCAGCACGCAGGCGCCATCATCGGGCACCGGCACGGCGGCCAGCAACGGCTGCAGGCGGGGCGCCGCGCGGCGCAGCACATTGGCACTGGCGCCGGGACCGCCCAGCCAGACCGGGCTGCCATCGGCAAGCCAGCCGGCCGCGCCGCCGATGGATGCGCCCGGCCGCGCGGGGTCCGGCATGGTCCAGGTCTTGACGCGCAGCAGGCTGCCATAGCTGGCCAGCGTGCCTTCGCCGCGCCCCACCGTCAGTACCGAGACCAGCGTCGCGGCCGCTGCCTGTTGCGCGGCGGGGGGCATGGCATGCAGCCCGGCCAGCAGATCGGCAACGGCCACGCTGCGAGCGGGCTGCATCGCCTGCATGTCCTGCAGCCACACGGGCGCGCCTGCCTCCTTCCAGAAACGGCGCCAGTCGGCAGCGGACAAACCCAGCCGCCGCGGCTCGAAATAGCGTCCGCAGGACTGAATCAGCGCACGCTCGCGGTCGATGCTCTGGCCGGCCGTGCAGCAGTAAACCTCCTCCGGGTCACCGCCTCGGCAGGTGTAGTCATTGGATGGCTTGTCGCGGCCGACCAGGTAGCCATAGACGAACAGCTTCCACACGCTGCCCAACGGGGTCTGCAAGCTGGCAGGCAATGGCGTGGCAACGGGCGCGGCGGCATTGCCGTCGAGGCCGAACAATTGCGCGTCCGCTCCCGCGAGCCGCGCGAAGCGCAGGGGCTCGGCGGGCGCGGGCGTGGCAGCCAGCGCGGGGCCGGCGCACGCCGCACCCACGGCGGCCAGCACCGCAAGCCGACGCCACCAGGCACGGCCGGCCGCCATGCGCGCTGCCCCGTTCATGCTTGCCTCACTCCACCGTCAAGGGGAAGCCCGCCGTCTTGCCGTCGCCTTGCAGGGCCTTGGCATCTGGCTGGTACATGCGGAAGTAGCGCACCGGCGGCAGGTTGAACCTGCCCGGCAGCGAGAAGCGCACCAACTGGCGCAGCACCACCGGGCGCTCCAGCGAGACGACCGGCTGGTGATACGACAGCATGCCCATCTCGTACGTCACGGCGCGCTGGAACGGCTGCAGGCCGGTGGCCTTATTGTCCGGATCCGGCAAGCCGTCGATCCGCAGGCCCCACGTCGTGCCCTCGACCTCGCCGCCGGGCGGCAGCGGTGCTTCGACCAGCCCGTAGCGGTAGGTGCCCTGGCGCGGGCTCAGCACGATCTCATCGACGTAGAGCGTGTTGCTGTCGAGCTTGTCGCCCGGCTTGACCGGCTTGGCCGAGAAGGTCAGGCCGGCCGTACCCGCGGCAGCGGCTTCGGCTGGCTTGCCGTCTTTCGCTGCGCCATCGCTCGTGGGCACCAGGCGGTAGAGCTTGCGCTCGATGCCGATCGGCAGGCGCGAGGCTTCCTGGGCACGGCTGCGGTAGGACACCACGGCATTGGTGTTGAACGATTGTGAGGCCGCATCCATGTTCGGCGGCACGGTCAGCGCGAGCGTCTCGGGCAGTTGCGCCCCGCTCCAGCGCCATTCCGGCAGGCCAAGCGGGCTGCGCGCAGCCTTCCAGTTGCCCTGCGGCACGCGTAGCGCGGGGTCACCCTCGCCGGCCAGCCCGCGGCCCAGCCCGCCGCCAAGGGCCTTGTTGAGCCACACCAGCGTCACGGCCCGGTCAATCGTCGGTGAGGCAGCGCCGGCGCGGGCCAGCAGCGCCTGCACGTCGGAGGTGGCCGCGCCCTTGCCCGCCATCAGCAGCAGGCTCTGCACCAGCGGCGAAGGATCGCTCGCCAGCGCCTGGCGCGCGGCCTCGGCGGCGCTGGCCAGGCCTTCCGGCATCGGCTGGCCGATCTGCTTGTAGAGCTGCGCGGCCAGCACCGTCGCCACGCGGCGGCCTTGCGGCGAATCCGGCGCGGCAAACACCAGGCTTTCGCCCACGGCCGCGCCCGGTGCGTCGGCGCCGGGGCGAGCGAGCTCGCCGGCCACGCCACCGAGCTGCGTGGCCACCGGCAGGCCCATCTCGTTGATGAACCACAGCGCGAGCGCACGGTGCAGCAGCGGCTCCTTCATGGCCTGCTTGTAAGCTTCCAGCGTGCGCTTCCAGTGATCGGGCGGCAGGCTGATGCCGACGGCGCGCGTTGCCAGCCAGTCGGCGTAATAGGCATACGCCGTCAGCAGCGCGCTATTGCCCACCGTATCGCCCCACCACCCAAACTGGCCATTGACCCCAGCCAGCAGCGCCAGGCGCTGGCGCTGGGTGCGCAGCAGCGCGTCGATGCCCTGGGTGCCGCCGCCCGTGTCCGCGCCGGTGGCTGCCAGGCTGCGCTGGGCCAACGCCAGCGGAATCAGCCGGCTCGCTGTCTGCTCGGTGCAGCCATAAGGATAGGCCAGCAAGTCGTCCGCCACGCGGGCGAACTGGCTGGCGGCGCCATCGACGAAGCGCAGGCGCACGTCCTGCGCATCCGCCGGCAGCTTGAACGCGGCATTGGCGCCGGCCAGCGGCAGCGTCAACTCGCGCTGCGAGAGCCAGCCGGTGGGCTCGACCGTGAGCGTGGTCTGCAGGCGGTCCAGCGTCTTGCCCTGCAGCTTGATCTCGGCATTGACCACGCCGCTCTGCAAAGCGCCCTGCGCCACCGGCAGGCGCACGTAGTTGGCGCCACGCTTGAGCGTCACGCTCTGGTTGACATTAAGGCCGGCACCGATCACCACAAGGTCCGCTGCCACGTCCTGCTCGCCCTGGTTGAAGGCCACCATGTCGATGCGCGGCGCGTCCTCGCCGCGGTAGCGCTGTGGCCCGGTCCATTTGAGATACAAGCCCTTGTCGGAGCGGATGCTGGCGGTGCGCTGCCCGACCATGCCGTCGCCTGACATCGCGCGCACCGTGATGCGCCAGCGCGTCAGGGAGTCAGGCATGGTGAAGCTCATGCGCGCGCGGCCGTCTGCGCTGGTACGCAGGTTGGCCTCCCACGCGGCAGTGTCTTTCTCATCCCGGCGCGGGCGCTCCAACACCTTCACGCCACGTTCGTTATAGCGGCCTCGCTCAGGGCCACCGGCGCCGGGCTGGCCCGACACGGCAAGGTCGTAGCCGATGAAGTTCAGGCTGGAAGTGGTGCGCACGCTGTTGCGGCGCGGATGGTAGAAGAAGTCGACGATGCTCGGGGCGATTTCAGGCTGCAGCACGTAGACCATCTCGTCCACCACGCTGACGGTGAGATTCGCCGGCACGGGCTTGCCATTGAAGACGCTGGTAAGGTCCAGCGTGACGGTCTCGCCCGGGGCATAGACAGGCTTGTCGCTCTTGACGGCCAGCTCGATCGTGGGCTGCACCACGGCAATGCCGGCGTTCTGGAACACGTAGTCGCCGTCCTTCACATACAGCACGGAGAACGTCATATTGGGGCTGAAATCGTTGCCCACCTTGATCCGCGCCCGCCATTGCTTGTCGGTGACCTTCTCCAGCGACAGCCAGTCGCCGCCCTTGGACAGCAGGCCGCGCCGCTCCACCCGGTCGCGCTCCAGCGTCAGCAAGGCGTCCTCGACGGCGAGCGGGAACGTCACCAGCGCTTCGGCGGTGTCGCCGATGCGGTAGCGGTCCCGGTCGAACACGATCTCGATATTGCCTGGCACGGTCTGCAGGCCCTCGCCTGCCACCCAGTGGCTGGCAGCGGCCAGCAGGTTGCCTGCGCCGTCCTTGACGGAGAGCGTGTACGAGCCCGGCTGGTCGAACTTGACCGGGAACGACACAGTGCCGTTGGCGGCGGGGCTCAGCGCGCCTTCGCTGCGGGTGCGGGACTCCAGCCGCACCAGTTCCCACTTGGCCGGCGCCTGCGCCGATGYCTGCCCGGCGGCGGCCAGTGCCTGCAGCTGGAAGGTCACGCTCTGGCCCGGGTTGGTGAAGTTGGCCAGCGCCGTCAGCTTGTACGGCGTGGCGCCGCGCGCGATCAGCAGTTCGCGCGTGACCTTGACCCGGTAGGCCGCACCATCGTTGGCGAACACCGTCACCACGTAACGGCTCGGGTCCTTGGCGGCAGGCAGCACCAGCGCGGCATTGCCACTGCCGTCGGTGGTCAGTTCCTGCTGCTCCAGCTTGACCGGGAACAGGCCGGCATATTGCAGCTCGCCCTCCACCATCGTCACCTGCTGCGCACGCAGGCTGACGGACAGCTTGGCGTCCTTGACCGGCTTGCCGTCCGGATAGCGCAGCTGGATCTTGCCCTTGACCGCCTCGCCGGTGGCATAGTCGGCCTTGTCCAACGCAAGATTCACGTCGAAATGCGGCTTGATGTATTCGGCCACGCGGAAGGCGCCGCCGTAGGTATTGCCGCCGTAGTCGAAGCGCAGCGTATAGCCGCCGGCCAGCGCATTGGCGGGCAGCGTGAAGCGCGCGTCGGCACCGTTGTCCGCCGCCAGCGCGGTAGCGACCGAGGCCAGCGGCGCGCCGTTGGGGTCCAGCACCTCCAGCTTGATATCGCCGGGCGCCGCGGGGCCGGATTCGGTGGCATTGCGGAAATTGCGGCCGATGAACTTGACCCGGACTTCGTCGCCGGGACGGTACAGCGGCCGGTCGGTGAAGGCGTACAGCTTGGTGTTGTAGATCTCGCTGTCGTAGTAGAAGTTTTCCGAGATAAACGCGCCGCCGGCCGGATCCACGCCCAGCAGGTAGCTGCGCTCCGGGCTGGTGTGGGCCAGATCTGCCGCACCGTCAGCACCAGTGGTGGCGCTTTGGAGCACGCCAAGGCCATCGGTCCAGGCCAGGCTGGCGCCGGCAACCGGGCGGCCGCTCTTGCGTTGCGCCGCCCAGACCAGCATGCCGTTGCCGGTGCTCTTGGTAATGGCCACGGTATCGGACACGAACAGCAAGGTATGGGCGCGGTAGGTGCCGATGATGCCTTCGACGATGTACAGGCCCGGCTTGAGCTTGCCCAGCGGCACCATCACGTTGCCCGCATCTCGCGGCAGGAATTCGCTGCTGCTGCCTTCCAGCTTGACGTCCTTGGGCGGCGCGATTTCCTTGGCGTCCCAGATCGGGTAGCGGAAGCGCTCGACCACGTCATAGCCCTTGAGCGGCTCGTACTGCGGGTTGTTCTCGAAGCGGGTCGGCTGGGCAATCTGGTCGCCCATGCTGAACTGCGGCGCGTCCTCCACCGCCTTGCTGCGGGTCGCGAACGACAGCACGCGTTGCCATGCGCGGCGCGCCTGCTTGTACCAGCTGTCCCACAGGTAGGACAAGGTGTTGGCCAACCCTTCGCCGCGGTAGTTCGCCTTGACGTCGATCCGGTGCAGGTTCTTTTGCGCCTTCAGGAAGGCGATCGGATCGGCGACCCGGTACACGAGGATGTCGGCGCCGCCGTAGCGCTGCAGCTCGCTCTTGTATTCGCGGCCCGGAGCTTCCAGGCGCACCTGCGCCGTCTGGTCGCTGCCGTAGCTGGCGTCCGACAGCAGGAAGAACGGTTGGCCCTGGAAAGCGCTATAGCCGCTTGACGGCACAGTGTCGAGCGTGGCACTCGGCCGCTCGGCGGCGCCTGCCGCCTGGGTGCCTGCCAGCAAGGCAAGCGCCAGCAGCACGCGGGGAATGGAGGAACGCAGAAGCGCGCTCGCGCGCGTCATGACGACAAGCATCGTCTTTACCTCGACAAAAAGGCGAAACGGAATACGCCGATGAAATTGGGATTGCCGTCCTGCGGCTGCCAGCGCGAATCGTTCCATTGCATCAAGCGGGAAAGGGTGACGGCACGCAGGCCGTTATCGGTACGGGTCACGGTGCCGGTGTGATAGGCCAGGTACTGGCCCATCCAGATCATCAGGTGCTGTTCATCGCCCTGGTCGTAGAAAAGCAGGTCGCCAGGCTGGGCCAGGTTGACGTTCCTGGCGACAAAGCGGCTATTGCCCTGCACCAGGGCCAGGGCGGATGCATAAGCCCCGGTGCTGCCGTCGGCGCGGGTCCAGCGCTGGCCAAGCGTGCGCTGGGCCGGGCTCAGGCTAAGCTCCGGCGGCAACTGGCGGGCCGAGGCGCCGCCTTGCATGCCGTTGGCGCGCAGCCAGCGCGCGTCATGCACCTTGAGCGCCTCGCCCACGGCAAAGCGCACCAGGCCCGCACAATCGCGCTGGTACCAGCGTGGGGTCGGGCCCTGGCGCAGTTGCTCACCGACGATGCGCACGAACCAGGCGCGAAACGCCGCCGATTGCGTGGCATCGAGCGCATCCGCCTCGGGCGTGTCCGACGCCAGGCCGGACAAGGCCCAGGCCCGACCGCCGCCGGCCAGGGGCAAGGCAAGCGCCAGCGCCGCCAGCATCGAGCGGCGGCCTCGGCTCACAGCTATCACTGCGCAGCCTCTTGCGGCGCCGCTGCTATCGGCGCCATCGGCGCAATCGATGGGGCCGCGGCCAGCGCGCCGCGCGGCGGCGTGCCAGCCTGCTGCCAGGTCACCGGCACCCACGCACGCCCCGAAGGCAGGCTATCGGGCAGCACCAGCGAGACCGCCGGGTAGGCCGCAAGGGTCTTCAGCTTGGGGAACAGGTGAGCGCGCGCCGCGTTCAGGAACAGGGCTTCCTGGTCCGCCGGCAGCGCCTTGGTGGCTTCGCGGCGCACCAGCGGCGCCAGCGTCGATGGGGTGAAGCTGAGCACGGTACGGGCCTGCTGGCCGCGCTGCATGGTGTCGGCCACCGCGGGGAAGCGCTTGCCCTGCACCGCCAGCGCGTCATCCACCAACGCGCCGTCAGGCGAGAACAGCACCGTGTTGCCAGCCAATGCCAGCGTCACGGGGAAATAGGCGCCCGCCGAAAGCTGCGCCGCGAACGGCGCCCCCTTGCCCTCACGCGTGCCGTAGGGCGAGCTGACCGCGCGCGACCACAACACCGCGCCGCCCGCGCCCTGGCGGTTCTGCACCGGCAGGCGCGCATAGGCGCCCTTTTCCGCGCCGGCCTTGGGTTCATAGGCGCCGATCACTTGCTCGAACAGGCTCGCCAGCACCGGACGCAGCGCGGTAGCGGCATCGGCCGACTTGACCCAGGCCATGAACAACGGCGCCACCAGCGCCGACTTGCTGTACCAGCACACGGCAGCCGGCCCTTCGAAGGCCTGGGCCACCTGCGTAGCCAGTTCGTCCTTGCCGCCACTGACCTTCTGCAGCATCTTGCCTGCGGCCTGCCAGTCCACCGGCAGCGTGGCGCACGCCGCGGGGTCGGCCGGCAAGGCCTTCCAGAGTTCGGCCGTGTTCCACGCGCCGGGCAGGCGCGCGCCATCGACCAGCACCGCGCTGTGCCAGGCGGCATCGCCGGCATCGGCCTTAGAAACGGACTTAGAATCGGCGCCGGCAAAATCGAAACGCAGCGCTTCGATGCCCGGGAAGAATGCCTGGTACCCAAAGGAGAGGTAATTCGCGCCCACCAGCACGCGATGGCCCTTGGGCGGACCCTTGGCGGCGTCGAGCGCGAACGATTGCAGCGGGGCCTCGCGCGCGCCGGCGTCGTCGGACAGCCAGGCGGCCACTGCCTTGGCGCGAGCGCCGATGGGCTTGCCTTCAGCGTCCAGCAGCATGCCGGCTTCCGACAGGACTACCAGGCGATCGCCCTTGCCCGCCAGCAGCAAGCTGCGGGCCGGGCCGATCCGCAACGCATACAGCGGCGTGCCGCCGACTTCACCGGCGCGGCTCAACTGCGTGTCAGCCGGGGCGATCGTGCCAAGTGTCTGCAGCACCTTGGCCAGCCCGTTGCGCTCCATCGACAGCGCCCAATAGCGCAAGGTGCCATCGGCGCCGCGCCAGGCCATAAGCCGGCCCGGTTCGTCGAACACGCGCTTGAGCAACGCATCGCCCCAGTCCAGGTCGTGCTCGAAGGCAATGCGGCGCAAGGCGCCCGAGGCAGACAGGCGGCCTTCGTTGTCTTCGTAATAATTGACGAAATCCTCGGTGAGCACATCGCGCAGCAGCGGCACGCGGAGCATATCGCGCGGCAGGCTGGACAGGCTTTCGCTGTCGACCAGCGCATCGGGGCGGCTGAAATCGAGCTCAAGCTGGCGGGGCTGCCCCTTCCAGGCGCGTCCGAACGGGTGCCAGACCATTTGCACGGCCACACCAGCGGCAATCGCCAGCGCGGCGGTGCCAAGCGCGATTTTCTTGCGCGAAATCTTCATGATTCCCTTCACGATCGTGATCACTGCACGTCACAGACGCAGCGAACCCGGTAGCGTACCGCGCACATCAATCAAACCGCAACCCAACCACGGTGAATTTTTGTGACCGCCTGCGCAGCCGCGCGCTCGGCGCTACCCGCCGGCGCAGCGCGCTTTTCGACCGGGCACCTTTGCCCAGGCGGCTCTCCCGGCCGATATTTGCTTATGACAAAGATGTACTTTGCCGCTGCAGGCCACAGGCGTAGCCTCGGCACTTTTGAAATATTCGACATATGTTCTCGTTTGCCACATTCGCCAGTGCCGGCACGATCCGTGCCTCCCGCCTGCTGGCAAAGCTAGCGTTCGTCGCTGCCGCCGCCCTTTCGGTTTCCGCCCCGCACGCCGCCCAGGCCCAAAGCCCGGTGCTGGACAAGATCCGCGACACCGGCACCATCGTGCTGGGCTATCGTGAATCGGCGCTGCCCTTCTCCTTCGCCAACGACAAGGGCGAGCCCGCGGGCTACGCGGTGGACCTGTGCCTGCGCGCCGCGGAGGCCGCGCGCGTAAAGCTCGGACTGAAGACGATCAAGGTGCGCTGGATGCCGCTCACCCCGCAGAACCGGATCCCCGCCGTGGTCAATGGCCTGGTCGATCTCGACTGCGCGCCCAACACGAACTCGCTGGAACGCCAGAAGCAGGTCGCCTTCAGCGTCTCGCATTACATTTCCACGGTCCGCATGCTGGTGCGCGCGGATTCGGGCATCAAGTCCTTCGAAGACCTTCGCGGCAAGAACGTGGTGACCAGCGCCGGCTCCACGGGCGATCGCCATGTGCGCCGCCTGAAGGGCCAGTATGGTTTCCATGACATCTACGCGAAGGACCATGGAGAATCCTTCCTGCTGCTCGAATCCGGCCGTGCGCAGGCATTCGTGATGGACGATGTGTTGCTGTCGGGACTGCGCGCCCGCGCCAAGGACCCTTCGCAGTTCGTGATCGTGGGTCCCGCTCTGTCGATCGAGCAGAATGCGCTGATGATGTCCAAGGCCGATCCGCAGTGGAAGCAACTGGTGGACCAGACCCTGGCCTCGGTATTCGCCGGCCCGCAGGTGATCGCCCTGCAAAAGCAATGGTTCCAGCAGCCAATCGGCGCCCGCAACATCAACCTTGCGCTGGCACCGAGCACGGAAGTCCGGGATGCGTGGAAGCATCCTTCGGATGTCGCTACCGAATAACCGCCTTCGCAGCCCGGCGATCCATCAAAACCAAAGCCCCCGCACGCCATCAGGCCTGCGGGGGCTTTGATTTTGCACATAACGCAAATGAAATATGCACTTAAGCGCATATCAATGAGCAAACGTCAAGCAAGTCCTGGCGATAAAGGCAATAGCGGCTTTCCATAGGACGATACAAAGCGTGCATTTCACAATACAGCGCATGTTGACAGCCAGGCGAAATGTTGGCGACACTGGGGACCAGCGGACAACGCGGCAACGGTATCCCACGCAATCGGCGTGGCGGCCTTAGCCGTCAGTTTCCGTGTATTCGAACCGCCGGAAGGCGGCATTTACCAGGAGAAAACATGAACAAGTTCGTCGCGACAGCCATCGCGCTGTGCATTGGCGCCGTCTCCGTGGCTGCCCAGGCGCAATCGACCGGGAAGAAGCAATTCGACCCGTATAGCCAGGGCGCCAAGTCGGGCGATAAGTTCGACCCGTATAGCCAGGGTGCCAAGTCCGGTGACAAGTTCGACCCGTATTCCCAGGGCGCGAACAAGAGCACCCGCACGGACCTGACCGACGCCTCCGCGCCGCCGGCCAAGAAGTCGACCAAGAAGAGCAAGAAGAGCAAGAGCAAGAAGCCCGCCGCATCGGCCGCAGCCGCGAACTGATCGGCAAGGAGCGCCGCGCTGGTATCCGGCGTCCGGCGCCCTGACAGCAGAAAGCCCGCCAATGCAAATTGGCGGGCTTTCTGCTGCCTGCTATCGGAGAATCCGCCTCGGCAGGCGGGCAAAGCGTCAGGGCGAAGCCGTATCCAGATCCATCCCCGTGACGTCGATCCGTTGCACCTTGTCCTGCTGGCGAATCTCGGTGCGCAGCACGAATGCCTCGGCGGGGCAATACCAGTCGGTAACGTGCATCAGCGTGGGCTCCACCTGCACCACCTCCTCCCCCACCATCAGCGGCCCCAGCGAAGTCCGCTTCTCGTAGGTGATCGGCATGCACTCCTTGCGGCCCAGCACGGTATCGATCATCTGGCGCTTGCCCACGTGGCGGGATCCGACGCTGATCGAGGCATATAGCGCCCGCATGCTTCCCACGACCTCGTCCGCGCCCACCGGATAGATCTGCAGCGAGACGCTGGATTCGAACGCCTCGCCGTCAAGGGTGCCGCCCTCGTGGATATCCATGCCCGCGTAGCTGAACACGCCCTGGCCCCTGAAGGCGGCTTCGCCGTACATGCGGGCATAGCGCCCTTGTGCATTGATGACGGCATGCTCGCTCTCGATACTGCTCTTGGCACTGTCGGAGCGGCGGTCGATATTGACCATGTGGACCTGGTCCATGATGACCGGCGGCCCCATCAGGGCAGACAGCGCCGACTTGGAGCGCACCTCGAGCTGCGCCCGGCATCCGGTCTGGTTCTTGGTCGCCCGGCGCAAGGTCATGGTGATCGACATGGGCATGGCCCCGTCGCCTTCCATCTGCACCCGCGAGCCGGAGCGGAACCATGGCGCGTCGCACAGCGGGGCAAGAGGCCGCGCCGGCGCCTCCTCGGGCGCGGCGGCGGCCACCGCCACCGTCTGAGCCTGCGCAAGGCTGCCCACGGCCAGCAGCATTGCGCTGGCAATGGAAGCAGCCCTAAGCCATTGCGCCTTTGTCCTCACATGAATCCTGTCTAGAATGATTTCACGCCCCCCGCTCGCTCCGACCAGGCGTCCCACGCGCAGGGCCAGCCAGCCGTTGTGGCTCGCGCTGGCTAGAAGCTAGCGCGTTTTTGCCCGCGCGTGTTGTCGATCTTAGCCGGTCGCCGTCGCTGCCGGCCCGTGCGGGCAGCTTGCCAGGGAGTTCCTATGCTTCAGTATTACGCCAAGCTATGGTGGGTCGTGGCCTTGCGCGGCATTCTCGCCGTTCTTTTCGGGTTTTGTGCTTTTTTCGCCCCCATTGCCACGCTGGCTGCGCTCGTGCTCCTGTTTGGCGCCTTTGCCGCCGCCGACGGCATTAGCGCGCTGCTGATGGCCATCTCGGGCAACCAGCGCGAGGCTAGCGACCGCGGCATCCTTGCACTGCAGGGCGTGCTTGGCCTGGGCGTGGGCCTGCTGACCTGGTTCAGTCCCGTGGTCACCGCGTTTTCCCTGCTGTTATATATCGCGGCCTGGACGCTTGCCACAGGGGTGCTGCAAATTGTCGCCGCGATCCGCCTGCGCAAGGACATTCCCAATGAATGGTCGCTGATCCTGGCCGGGCTGGCGAGCATCGTGCTCGCCTTCGTGCTGCTGTGGCACCCCCTTGCCGGTGCGCTGGCGGCGCTGTGGATGATCGGAGCCTGGGCGGTGGTTTGCGGCGTTCTGCTGATCGGCGTCTCGCTGCGCTTGCGCCGCGCCAGAAACATGCCGATTACTGCACTTTCCAGCTAAACCACGCGCGCAGCCCGGGCCGCCCCGCGTGCGCCGACCTCGCGCGCGACGGCGGGTTGCGGCGGTCGTGCTAACATTGCGCGCCGCGCCACTTGGCAACCACGGTTGGCCATGGGGTAACGGCTAGAAAGACTGACAAAGCAGAAGGCGCGTGGCAACGGGCACGATTGCCTACCTTCAATTTTTGTCTACCAAAGCCGTCGCTGCCGCGTTGTGATGTTTTCGCCGGGTGCCCGGGCAGCCCGAAACCGTCAAACAGCCTGGCCGCGCGCTGCGGCAACAGCCTGACGCCGCTTTTTTTCGCCTAGGCTGTATGACCAAGCTTTAATCATCATGCAAGTGGCCGCGGCATCGCGAGCCAATGCAATGAATGTGTGGCAGCAGGCGGGACAAGCCATCCGGTCGGCCCGCGCGCGGATCGCCACACCCCGCAAGCCCGAGAACCGGTCGTCATGTGCGCAAGCCATGGCGGTCACCCGATCCCTTTCCAGGAGACGTATGCGTAGTTCCGTGACCTCGCGAGACACCTCGCGAAGCACCGCACAAGGTGTTTCGCAATCTGCCGGCTTGCCCACGACCACCATCGTCCTGGTTTGCCTGTTTATTCTCCTGGTCTGGTTCGGCACGCTCGACGCTCGCCACCTGCTGCGCTCCGATGAAGGCCGCTATGCCGAGATCGCGCGCGAGATGTTCGCCAGCGGGGACTGGGTAACGATCCGCTACAACGCACTCAAGTACTTCGAGAAGCCGCCCTTCCATATGTGGGTGACGGCGCTGTCCTACACCGTATTCGGCGTAGGCGACTGGCAGGCCCGGCTATGCGTGGCGCTGTCCGGCATGGTCGGCCTCGTGGTCTCGATGCTCGCCGCCCACCGCTGGTATGGCTTCCGGGCCGCCTTCCTGACCGGGCTGGTGCTTGCCGCAGCGCCGATGTGGAGCGTGGCCTCGCACTTCAACTCGCTGGACATGACGCTGTCCGGCGCCATGGCCTGCGTGCTGGCCTTCATGCTGCTCGCGCAGCACCCGGCGGCTACGCCGGCCGCCCGGCGCTACTGGATGTGGGCCTGCTGGATAGCGATGGGCGTGGCGATTCTGACCAAGGGGCTGGTAGGCATTGCCCTGCCCGGCCTCGTGCTGGTCATCTACACCCTGATCTCGCGGGATTTCGGCCTGTGGCGCCGCCTGCACCTGATCACCGGCATCGCGCTGATGCTGATCGTCACGGTGCCCTGGTTCTGGCTGGTGTCGGAGCGCAACCCCGAATTCCTGAATTTCTTCTTTATCCACGAGCACTGGCAGCGCTATACCTCGACGGTACACTCGCGCAAGGGTCCGCTGTGGTACTTCGTGCCGTTGCTGGTGGCGGGCTTCATCCCCTGGCTGGGCCTGGCGCCGCGCATGTGGCAAGTGGTCCGTGGCGAAGGCGCGGCGGCACGCGTGGCGTCGGCACGGCCATTCCAGCCGGCGCTGTTGCTGGCCGTGTGGGCCATTGCCATCTTTGTCTTCTTCAGCCTGTCCGGCTCGAAGCTGCCCGGCTACATCGTGCCGATCTTCCCGGCGCTTGGCATGCTGGCAGCCGTGGCGCTGCAGCACATCGATGAGCGCAGCTGGAAGCGGCAGCTCAACGGCATGCTGGTCATTGCGGCAATCGGCTTGCTGGCCAGCCCGGTGGTGGCCACGCTGAATTCCGACAATACGCCCAACGAGCTGTACCGCTTGTTCGCGGTCTGGGTCGGCGCCGCCTTCGTGCTGATGCTCGGCGCCGTGTTCCTTGCGCGCAAGCTGCTGGCAAGCAAGGGCCTGATGGTCAGCATCACCGTTTACTCGCTCGGCTTGTTCACCAGCTTCACAGTGGCGCTGCTGGGCCACGAGGTCATGGGACGGCAGACTTCGGGCGTGGACATGGTGCCCGCCATCAACGCCGTGCTGACGGATGACATGCCGATTTACGGCGTGCGCATGCTGGACCACACGCTGCCGTACTACCTGCGCCGCACCACCATCATGGTGGAATGGCCGGACGAACTGGAGTTCGGCACCAAGCAGGAGCCGCAGAAATGGCTCCCCACGCTGGATGCCTTTATTGCAAAATGGCAGGATGGCCAGCACGCCGTTGGCATCATGTCGGCTGCCACCTACAAGCTGCTGCAAGAGAGCAAGGTGCCGATGTACAAGATCGGGCAGGACAAGCGCCGCGTCGCGGTCACCAACTTCCCGCCTCCCGGCCAGGCGCCGGCAGCCCCGCAGCAAGAACCGAACCGCGCGCCATGACGCTCTCTACCTTCGCTTTCATCTTCACCGGCGTGCTGCTCAATGCGTGCGCGCAGCTGCTGCTCAAAGCCGGCACCAACGCCGTGGGCGCCATCACCATCGAGCGCGCGACACTGTTTGCCACGGCGTTTCGCGTGCTGACGCAGTGGCCGGTGCTGGCTGGCCTGACGCTGTACGTAGTCAGCGTCGGCGTGTGGATCGTCGGGCTGTCGCGGGTCGACGTATCGATCGCTTACCCGATGCTGTCGCTCGGTTATGTGGTGAACGCCCTGGCAGCGTGGTGGCTGTTCGGTGAAATGATCGGCCCGCTGCGCGTTGCCGGCATTCTGCTGATCCTCGCCGGCGTGTTTCTCATCGCTCGTTCCTGATCACCGCACCTTCGCACCATCGCCACAAGAGCCTGATTGCCATGACCGCTTCCGCTGCGCAAGCCTTCCTGCCCTTCGTCAAGCCGAATATTGACGCCGCTGCCATCGCCGAGGTGGGCAAGGTGCTGGCCTCGGGCTGGATCACCTCCGGCCCCAAGATGCACGCCTTCGAGGCCGCCCTGTCCGAGCTGTTCGGGGGCCGCCCGGTGCGCACCTTCGCCAATGGCTCGGCGACGATGGAGATCGCGCTGCGCGTGGCCAATATCGGCCCCGGCGACGAAGTCATCACCACCCCGATTACCTGGGTTGCCACGGCTAATGTCGTGATCACGGTGGGCGCCAGGCCCATCTTCGTCGACATCGACCCGCGCACGCGCAATATCGATCTCGACGCCGTGGAAGCCGCTATCACGCCCCGTACCCGCGCCATCATGCCGGTCTACCTGTCGGGCCTGCCGGTGGATATGGACCGCCTCTACGCCATCGCGAAGAAGCACAACCTGCGCGTGATCGAGGATGCCGCGCAGGCCATCGACTCGCGCTGGCGCGGCCAGCGCATCGGTGCCTTCGGCGACCTGGTCAGCTTCAGCTTCCAGGCCAACAAGAACATCACCAGCGTCGAAGGCGGCTGCCTGGTGATGAACTCGCCCGAAGAAGCCGAACGTGCCGAACGCCTGCGCCTGCAAGGCGTGATTCGTACCGGCATGGACGGCATGGATGTGGAAGAGCCCGGCGGCAAATTCAACCTGACCGATGTCAACGCCGCCATCGGCCTGTCGCAACTGACGCAACTTGACGCCATCACGGCACGCCGTGCCGAACTGGCCGAGGCGTACTACCGCTGCGCCGCCGACAGCGGCCTGGCCGAACTCGGCATCGAGCTGCCGCTGCCGCGTGACGCAGAGCTGGCCACCACCAACTGGCATATGTTCCAGGTGGTGCTGCCGGCCGAACGCATCGAAGGCGGGCGCACCGCGGTGATGGAGGCCATGCGCGAGCAAGGCGTCGGCACCGGCGTGCATTATCCCGCCGTGCACCTGTTTTCTTATTACCGCTCCCTGGGCTGGCGCGAAGGCATGCTGCCGCACGCCGAGCGCATCGGAAGGGGCATCGTCACGCTGCCGATGTTCCCTGCCATGCAAGCCGCCGACGTGGAGCGGGTATGCGCAACTCTTAGTGAAACATGCAAACGCCTCTTCAAATGAGCCCTGTCGAAGTCTCCGTCGTCATTCCCGTCTATAACGAGGAAGATGGCCTGCAAGCCCTGTTCGACCGGCTCTACCCGGCGATGGACGGGCTCGGCTGCAACTACGAGATCATCTTCGTCAACGACGGCAGTCGCGACCGTTCGGCACAGATCCTGGCCAGCCAGTTTCACAAGCGCCCGGACACGACGCGCGTCGTGCTGTTCAACGGCAACTTTGGCCAGCATATGGCCATCCTGGCCGGCTTCGAGCACACCCGCGGCCAGATCGTGATCACGCTGGACGCCGACCTGCAAAACCCGCCGGAGGAAATCCCGCGGCTGGTGGCAACCATGCGCGAAGGCCATGACTACGTTGGCACCATCCGCCGCGAGCGCAACGACACGGCGTTCCGCCGCATTGCGTCCCGGGCCATGAACCAGCTGCGCGAGCGCATCACGCGCATCAAGATGACCGACCAGGGCTGCATGCTGCGCGCCTACGACCGCAATGTCGTCGACACCATCAATGCCTGCCGTGAGGTCAATACCTTCATCCCCGCGCTGGCCTATACCTTCTCCTCCAATCCGGTGGAGATCGTGGTCGAGCACGAAGAACGCCACGCCGGCGAATCCAAGTATTCGCTGTTCCAGCTCATCCGGCTGAACTTCGACCTGGTCACGGGCTTCTCCATCGTGCCGCTGCAGTGGTTCTCCGCCATCGGCACCTTGTTATCGCTGGCATCGGCGGGCCTGGTGGCGGTGCTGCTGGTTCGGCGCTTCGTGCTTGGCGCGGAAGTGCAGGGTGTGTTCACCCTGCTCGCCTTCAACTTCTTCCTGGTTGGCATCATGCTGTTCGGCATCGGCCTGCTGGGCGAGTACATTGGCCGCATCTACCAGGAAGTGCGCAACCGTCCGCGCTACCGCATCCAGGCGGTGCTTGAAGGCACGCCGGAACAGCAAAAAGCGATGGAGGTCCCGTGCGCGCAGTAGTCTTCGCTTATCACAACGTCGGCGACCGCTGCCTGCGCGTGCTGCACGCGCGTGGCGTGGAAGTGGCGCTGGTGGTGACGCACCGCGACCGCCCGGATGAGAACATCTGGTTCCGCCGCGTTGCCGATACCGCCGCCGAACTCGGCCTGCCTGTCACCTACGGCGAAGACCCCGCCGATCCGGCGCTGGCCGCCGCAGTGGCCGCGGCGCGCCCCGACGTGATCTTCTCTTTCTACTACCGCGCGATGATTCCCGCGGCAGTGCTGGCGCTGGCGCCGCAAGGCGCGTTCAATATGCACGGCTCGCTGCTGCCCAAGTATCGCGGCCGCGTGCCGGTGAACTGGGCGGTGCTGCACGGCGAGACAGAGACTGGCGCCACGCTGCATGCGATGGAAGCCAAGCCGGATGCCGGCTTCATCGTCGACCAGACGTCAGTGCCGATCCTGCCCGACGACACCGCCGGCGAGGTCTTCGAGAAAGTAACCGTGGCCGCCGAGCAAACGCTGTGGCGCGCCCTGCCCGCCATGATGGCCGGCAACATCACGCCGCTGCCCAACCGCCTGGCCGAAGGCAGCTACTTCTCCGGGCGCAAGCCGGAGGACGGCCGCATCGACTGGCAGCAGCCGGCCGCGCAGGTCTACAACCTGATCCGCGCCGTCGCACCGCCCTATCCCGGCGCCTTCACCGATGCCGGCTCGCGCCGCTTCGTGGTGGCGCAGGCGCGCCTGCCGCATGCCGGCAGCGCAGACGGAGCAGCCCAATTGCAGTCCACCAGCGCCGCCCGCCCGGGCTTGCACGTGATCGACGGGCAGATCGTCGGCGTGTGCGGCGATGGCGGCCTGATCCTTGTACGCGAACTGCTGGACGATGGCGCCCAACCCGCGCCCGTCTCGCCTGCCGCGCTTTCCACATTTCTTACCGCATTGTCCAAAGAGGAAAACCGATGAAAAAGGTCCTGATTCTTGGCGTCAACGGCTTCATCGGCCACCACCTGACGCGCCGCATTCTCGAAACCACGTCGTGGGAAGTCTACGGCATGGACATGTCCAGCGATCGCCTTGGCGACCTGATCGACCATCCGCGCATGCACTTCTTTGAAGGTGACATCACCATCAACAAGGAGTGGATCGAGTACAACATCCGCAAGTGCGACGTGGTGCTGCCGCTGGTGGCCATCGCCACGCCCGCTACCTACGTGCGCCAGCCGCTGCGCGTGTTCGAACTCGACTTCGAGGCCAACCTGCCGATCGTGCGCGCCGCCGTGAAGTACGGCAAGCACCTGGTGTTCCCGTCCACCTCCGAGGTGTACGGCATGTGCCATGACGACGAGTTCGATCCCGAAACGTCCGAGCTGATCTGCGGCCCGATCAACAAGCCGCGCTGGATCTATGCCTGCTCCAAGCAGCTGATGGACCGAGTGATCCACGCCTACGGCATGGAGCAAGGCCTGAACTACACCCTGTTCCGTCCGTTCAACTGGATCGGCGCCGGCCTGGACTCGATCTTCGAATCGAAGGAAGGTTCTTCGCGCGTGGTCACCCAGTTCCTCGGCCACATCGTGCGCGGCGAGCCGATCAAGCTGGTGGACGGCGGCGCGCAAAAGCGTGCCTTTGCCGACGTCACCGACGGCATCAGCGCACTGATGCGCATCATCGAGAACCCGAACGGCATCGCCACCGGCAAGATCTACAACATCGGCAACCCGCGCAACATCCACTCCGTGCGCGAGCTGGCCGAGATGATGCTGAAGATGGCCGGCGACTACGCCGAGTACGCGGAAGAAGCCAAGAAGACCCAGATCGTGGAAACCTCCTCGGGCGACTTCTACGGCAAGGGCTACCAGGACGTGCAAAACCGCGTGCCGAAGATCGACAACACCGTGGAAGAGCTCGGCTGGAAGCCCGAGGTCAGCATGGAAGACGCGCTGCGCGCCATCTTCGAGGCTTACCGCAGCAAGGTGATCGAGGCGCGCACCCTGGTCGATTCGGCCAACTGAGCGCACGCACCCGATGGCCCGTATCGCCCTGAAGGTCGACGTCGACACGCTGCGCGGCACCCGCGAAGGCGTGCCGGCGCTGCTCGCCATGCTGGCCCGCGTGCGGGCCGAGGCCACCTTTCTGTTCAGTCTCGGCCCCGACCATACCGGCTGGGCGCTGCGGCGCGTGTTCCGTCCCGGCTTCCTGAAGAAGGTGTCGCGTACCTCGGTGGTGTCGAACTATGGCTTGCGCACGCTGATGTACGGCGTGCTGCTGCCCGGTCCCGATATCGGCCGCAAGGGCGCGGCCGAGATGCGCGCGGCGCGTGCGGCAGGACACGAGTGCGGCATCCACACCTGGGATCACGTCTACTGGCAGGACAACGTGCGCGAGCGCGATGCGGCCTGGACCCGGCGCCAGATGCAGAGTGCGTTCGAGCGCTACGTCGAGATTTTCGGCGAAGCGCCGCCCACCCATGGCGCGGCCGGTTGGCAAATGAACGATGAGGCCTTCCGCCAGATCGACGACTGGGGCATGGTGTACGCGTCCGACGGACGCGGCACCGGTCCGTATATCCCCACGGTCAACGGTGTGGCATGCCGCCACGTGCAAATGCCAACCACGCTGCCGACGCTGGACGAACTGATCGGCGTGGGCGACCTGACGGAAGACAACGTCCACCAGGCCGTGCTGCGCCTGAGCGAAGATGGGCGCGACCACGTGTTCACCCTGCACACCGAACTCGAGGGCGGCAAGCTTGCGCCGGTGTTCAACCGCCTGCTGGATGGCTGGCGCGCGCAGGGGCATGAACTGGTGTCGATGGCCACGCTCTACCGGCATATCGATCGCAGCGCCCTGCCGCAACTGCCGGTGACGTGGGGCGCGATCGAGGGAAGAAGCGGCGAGCTGATCCTGCAGCCGTAGGCATCTGGCCGGCGTAAGCGTCGCTCAACCGCTGCATGGCACCGGCGTCGCAGACGTCGAGCCGGACCGCGGTGACATTGGGAATGCCMTCGAACGGCATTGCCGCGTTGTCGAAGGTCCTGGCGGACCCTCGACAACGTTCAGCTACGGTCCCTCCCCGCCAGCCTCAATCCGTTGAAAACCACTAGCAAGCTCGCCCCCATATCGGCGAACACCGCCATCCACATGGTGCCCAGGCCCATGACCGTGAGTGCCAGGAAAATTGCCTTGATGCCAAGCGCCAGGGCAATGTTCTGCTTCAGGATCGTCGAAGTCTGCCGCGACAGCCGGATAAAGGCGGGGATCTTGCGCAGGTCGTCATCCATCAGCGCCACGTCGGCGGTCTCGATCGCCGTATCGGTCCCGGCCGCGCCCATGGCGAAACCGATATCGGCACGGGCCAGCGCGGGCGCATCATTGACGCCGTCACCCACCATGCCCACCACGACGCGCTTGCTGCCATTGCCGCCACTGCTGCCACTGCGGCCATTACCCGGCGCCCCTTCTGCCCCCTTCACGCTCAGCGCAGCGATGGCGTCTGCCTTGTCCTGCGGCAACTGATTGCCGCGTGCCTCGTCGATCTGCACCTGCGCTGCGATCGCTTGCGCGGTATGCGGATTGTCGCCCGACAGCATCAGCGTCTTGACGCCCAGCGCGTGCAGCTCAGCCACCGCCTCGCGGCTGCTGTCCTTGACCGTGTCCGCCACGCCGAACAGCGCCTCGACGCCGTGATCCGCGCCCAGCAGCACAACCGTCTTCCCCTGCCGCTCCAGCGCTTCCAGCGTAGCTTCCAGTTCCGGCGAGCACAGCCCGCGGTCGTGGATCAGGCGATGGTTCCCCAGGTAATAGCTGCGCCCGTTCACGCTGCCGCTGACACCGTACCCGGGCAGCGCCGCAAAGTCCTGCACTTCCAGCGCAACGATGCCGTGCGCACGCGCGGCATTGGCCACGGCCATCGACACCGGATGGTCGGACCGGGCTGCCAGGCTGGCCGCCATCACGCGCGCCGCATCGCTAGCCGCCGCACCTGCCGCGGCGGTTGCGCCCAGGGGCTGGAAATCGGTCTGGGCCGGCTTGCCGTGGGTGATGGTGCCGGTCTTGTCCAGCGCCAGCCACTTCAGATCCTTGCCTTGCTCCAGGTAGACACCACCCTTGATCAGGATGCCGCGCCGCGCCGCGGCCGCAAGGCCGCTCACGATCGTTACCGGCGTGGAGATCACCAGCGCGCACGGGCAGGCAATCACCAGCAGCACCAGCGCCTTGTAGATCCATGCGCTCCAGTCGCCGTCGATCACCAGCGGCGGCACCACGGCCACCAGCACCGCGCCAAGGAAGACCAGCGGCGTGTAGATGCGGGCAAAGCGGTCGACAAAGCGCTGCGTGGGCGCGCGGCTGCCCTGCGCCGCCTCTACCGCGTGGATGATGCGCGCCAGCGTGGAGCCGCTGGCCGGCGCGGTGACTTCGTACTCCAGTTCGCCAGCCTGGTTGATGGTGCCGGCGAAAAGTGCATCGCCGACGGTCTTGTCGACTGGAACGCTCTCGCCAGTGATCGGTGCCTGGTCCAGCGTGGACTGGCCACGCAACACCCGCCCGTCGAGCGCCACGCGTTCGCCAGGGCGCAGGCGCACCAAGGCGCCGATGGCCACCGCGCTAGCCTCCACGGGCAGCCAGCTGCCGTCGGGCTGCCGCACCGTGGCCTGCTCCGGCGCCATTGCCATCAGGCCGCGCACGGCATTGCGGGCACGGTCCAGCGACGCCGCTTCGATGCGCTCGGCCAGCGCGAACAGCACCATCACCATGGCCGCCTCTGGCCACTGCCGGATGAGCATGGCGCCGGTGACAGCGATGCTCATCAATGCGTTGATGTTCAGGTTGCCATTGGACAGCGCAATCCAGCCCTTTTTGTAGACGCCCAGCCCGGCTATTGCCACAGCCGCCAACGCCAGCAGGGGCGCCAGCCAGTCCTGGCCGGGCACTTGCAGCCACTGCACAGCCTCCGCGCCGAGCGCTGCCACGCCAGCGAGCGCCAGCGGCCACCACGGCTTGGCGGCTTGCGCCGGCAGCGCCGCGGCTTGCTCCGACAGCGGCTCGGCCTTCATGCCGAGGCTCTCGATGGCCCGCACCACCGGCTCCAGGGAGTCCAGCGTATGGTGCACCGTCAGCACGCGCTGCATCAGGTTGAACTGCAGCGCGGCCACGCCGGCCATGCTGCCCAGCTTGTTGCGGATCAGGGTCTCTTCCGTGGGGCAATCCATCGCGTCGATGCGATAGCTGGCCTCGGCGGCGCCGGCAGGCACGGCCACGGCGATTGGAGGCGCCATGCTCGCGCTGCCACAGCAAGCGGCGCCGGCCGCCTGAGCGTGCTGGTGGCCGTGGCCGTGATCATCGCCGTGCTGGTGGCCGTGATCGTGGCCATGGTTGTGCTGGTGTGCTTGATCGTGCTTATGCGCGTGTTCGTGTGCATCAGAATGCTCATGACCGCAGCAAGATGGGTCACGGAGCGAAGCTTGGTCTGGCGTTGCGCTAGGCATGGCGGTTTTCCCTGCTTGTTTTTGCTTACCGTCCATTTAAGACCCTGAAGCGACTACAGGGTCAAGTGCTGTCCGCAACATTGGCCGGTGCGGGCGCCTAAGGTCACCATTGCGCCACGGTTTAAGCCATTGTCGCGCAAGGGTCATGCTTGCTGCCTATATAATCCGCCGCATGCGCCGTCTCCTGATCCTGCTTTTCGCCATCATGCTGCCCCTCCAGTTCGCCTGGGCCGGGGCTGCGGCGTATTGCAATCACGAGAGCACGCAGCAGGGCAACGGCACCGCCACGGCCAGCGCCAGCTGGCACTTCGGCCACCATAGCCACGCCCATCAGGGCAAGCTCAGCCAGCACGGCAGCAACGACAGCAACGACAGCAAGAACGGCGAGGACAACATCAAGCTGCCCGACCTGGACTGCGCCGTGTGCCACTTTGCCAGCGCTCAGCTGGTCTTGCCGGACATGGCCACGAGCGCCTCGCACCACGGCGTGGCCATCAGCTACCGGGCGCTAGCCGCGTCCTACCTGTCGGCGCCCGGCGCCACCCCCGACCGCCCGCAGTGGCCGCTCGCCGCCTAAACGGCGAGACGACTCCCTTTACCTCCAGACTCTCGTCTCGCCGAACTTCCCTGGCTTTTTTCCGGTGAAATTCGATGAGAACACTTGTGATGCCGCTCGGGCTGGCGGCAGCTTTGCTCAGCCCTGCCGCGTTCGCCCAGTACGCGGCGACGACCCCATTGCCCGCCGCGCAAGCGGCGCAACCGATCCCCGAGCCCGCCGGCACGCTCACGCTGGACGATGCGCTCGCGCTCGCGGCCGAACGCAGCTTCACGCTCTCGGCCGCCGGCCATGAGCTCGATGCCGCCGAAGGCGGCATCATGCAGGCCCGCACCATCCCCAACCCGGAAGTCGCGGTGCAATTCGAGGACAACCGCCGCGACACCCGCACCACCACGACCCAGGTCAACCTGCCAATCGAGCTTGGCGGCAAGCGCGCCGCGCGCATCGGCGCCGCGCAGAAGGCGCGTGAGCTCGCCCAATCGCAACTGGGCGCGACGCGCACCGACCTGCGCGCGGCCGTGGTTGGCGGCTTCTTCGCGGTGGTCATCGCGCAGGAGCGCGTCAAGCTGGCGCGTGGCTCGGCCGAGATCGCCGCCAAGGGCGCGCAGGCGGCAATCCGCCGCGTAGCCGCCGGCAAGATCGCGCCGCTCGAAGAGAGCAAGGCGCGCGTGGAGCAGGCCAATGCGGAACTCGAGGTCGCCGACGCCGAGGCGGCACTAGCAATGGCACGCCAGTCGCTGGCCGGCCTTTGGGGCAGCAGCGAAGCCCGCTTCCAGGAAGCCGCCGGCAACCTGGACACCCTGCCCGCGCGGCCTGACGGCGCCAGCCTCGCGCAAGCGCTGGACAGCGCGCCGGAACTGGCAAGCCAGCGGCTGGAACTGGAGCGCAGGCAGGCCATCATCGGCGTGGAGCGCAGCCGCCAGTATCCCGACCTGACCGTCAGCCTGGGCAGCAAGCGCGACAACGGCTCAGACCGCGGCACCATGCCCGTGCTGGGCGTGTCGCTGCCGCTGCCGCTGTTCGACCGCAACCAGGGCAATCTCTACGCCGCGCTGCGCCAGGCGGATAAAGCGGCCGACGAGTACCGCGCCACGCAGGTGCGCCTCGCCAATGCGCTGCAGCAGGCCACGCGGCAATTGAGCGTATCGCGGACCTCGGCCGACTCGCTCAAGGGCACCGTGCTACCGGCTGCCCAGCAGGCCTATGAGGCCGCCACGCGCGGCTTCGAAGCCGGCAAGTTCAACTTCCTCGACGTGCTCGATGCGCAGCGCACCTGGTTCCAGGCGCGCGTCCGCTATCTCGGCGTGGTCGCCAATGCCTACCAGGCAGCCACCACCATCGACCGCATTCTTGGCCGCTAGCGCCAAAGGAACCCCATCATGGCAATCAGCAACAAGCAGAAAACGAGCATCGCCATCATCCTGGCGGGCGGCGCCATCGCAGCCGCGGGACTGATCTTCGCCGGGCGCGGCAGCGCCGACGCCACGACCGAGGCTGCCCACGCAGCAGGCGCGCATAGCGAAGACGCGGCCCACGGCGACGGCGAGCATCACGGCAGCCCGGCCAGCGCGGCGCACGGCGACGCCGCCCGGCACACCGACGGGGAGCATCACGAAACGCAAGAGAAAGAAGGCCACATCGAGATGACCCCGGCGCAGGTCCAGGCGGCCGGGCTCACGCTGCGCACCGCAGGACCCGCGCACATCGAGGGCACGGCATCCTTCCCCGGCGAGATCCGCTTCAACGAGGACCGCACGGCCCACGTGGTGCCGCGCGTAGCCGGCGTGGTGGAAGCCGTGTCCGCCAACCTGGGGCAGCAGGTGAAGAAAGGCGATTTGCTGGCGGTGCTGGCCAGCACCGCGCTGTCCGACCAGCGCAGCGAACTGCTGGCCGCGCAAAAACGCCAGGAACTGGCCGAATCCACCTTCCAGCGCGAGAAGAAGCTGTGGGAGGACAAGATCTCCGCCGAGCAGGACTACCTGGCCGCGCGCGCCGCGCTGCAGGAAGCCCGCATCGCCACGCAGAACGCCACGCAGAAGCTGACCGCCATCGGCGCCAGCGGCAACGCAGGCAGCGCCAAGTCGCTCAACCGCTTCGAGCTGCGCGCGCCCTTCGACGGCACCGTGGTCGAGAAGCACCTGGCGTTGGGTGAAGCCGTGGCGGCCGACGCCAACGTGTTCGTCATCTCCGACCTCAGCACGGTATGGGCCGAGTTCGTGATCGCGCCCAAGGACCTGGATCGCGTGCGGGTTGGCGAGAAGGTGAAGATCGCCTCCACCGCCTTCGACGGCAAGGCCGAAGGCACGGTCTCGTATGTCGGCTCGCTGCTGGGCCAGCAAACGCGCACCGCCACCGCCCGCGTCACGCTGCCCAACCCCAAGGCGGCCTGGCGTCCCGGCCTGTTCGTCACCGTAGGCGTGACCGACTCCAGCGCCGAGGTCCCGGTGGCGATCGAGGCCGAAGCCCTGCAAAGCAATGGCGATCAGCAGGTGGTGTTCGCTGTCGTTCCGGGCGGCTTCCAGGCGCAGCCGGTCAAGACCGGCCGCAGCGACGGCAAGCTGGTGGAGATCACCGAAGGCCTGAAAGCCGGCATGCAATACGTGGCGGGCAACAGCTTCGTGATCAAGGCCGAGCTTGGCAAAGCCGGCGCCGAACATAGCCACTAAGCGGAGAATCCCTCATGTTTGAAAGACTGATCCGCTTTGCCATCGAGCAGCGGTGGCTGGTGCTGCTGGTGGTGGCCGCCATGGCGGCGCTCGGCATCTACAACTACAACCGGCTGCCCATCGACGCCGTGCCCGACATCACCAACGTGCAGGTGCAGGTCAACACCTCCGCGCCGGGCTACTCGCCGCTGGAAACCGAGCAGCGCGTCACCTACCCGATCGAGACCGCGATGTCCGGCCTGCCGGGCCTGGAGCAAACCCGCTCGCTGTCGCGCTATGGTTTGTCGCAGGTAACGGTGATCTTCAAGGACGGCACCGATATCTACTTCGCGCGCCAGCTGGTCAACCAGCGCATCCAGGAGGCCGCGCAGAACCTGCCCACAGGCGTTGCGCCACAGATGGGCCCGATCTCCACCGGGCTCGGCGAGATCTACCTGTGGACGGTGGAAGCCGAGGACGGCGCCAGGAAGGCGGATGGCACGCCCTACACGCCCACCGACCTGCGCGAGATCCAGGACTGGGTCATCAAGCCGCAGCTGCGCACGGTGCCCGGCGTCACCGAGATCAACTCCATCGGCGGCTTCGCCAAGGAGTACCTGGTGGCGCCCAGCCCGGAACGGATGGCCTCCTACGGCCTGAGCCTGCAGGACGTGGTGGTGGCGCTGGAGAAGAACAACGCCAACGTGGGCGCCGGCTATATCGAGCGGCGCGGCGAGCAATACCTGGTGCGCGCGCCGGGGCAGGTCAGGTCCGTCGACGATATCCGCGAGATCATCGTGGGTAGCGCGCAGGGCCAGCCCATCCGCATCCGCGACCTGGCGGACGTGGGCATCGGCCGCGAACTGCGTACCGGCGCGGCCACCGACAACGGGCGCGAAGTGGTGCTGGGCACCGTCTTCATGCTGATCGGCGAGAACAGCCGTGCCGTGTCGCAAGCGGTGGACCAGCGCATGGCCGCCATCAACCGCTCGCTGCCGGCCGGCGTCAAGGCCGTCACCGTGTATGACCGCACCGTGCTGGTGGACCGCGCCATCGCCACCGTCAAGAAGAACCTGGTCGAGGGCGCGATCCTGGTGATCGTGATCCTCTTCCTGTTCCTCGGCAACCTGCGCGCCGCCATCATCACCGCGCTGGTCATCCCGCTGTCCATGCTGTTTACGTTCACCGGCATGGTGACGTACAAGATCAGCGCCAACCTGATGAGCCTGGGCGCGCTGGACTTCGGCATCATCATCGACGGCGCGGTGGTGATCGTGGAGAACTGCGTGCGGCGCCTCGCCCATGCCCAGCAACAGCACGGCCGCCCGCTCACCCGCGGCGAGCGCTTCCACGAAGTTTTTGCGGCCTCGCG
Organism: Cupriavidus sp. YAF13; assembly: GCF_052113425.1. Lineage (NCBI taxonomy): Bacteria > Pseudomonadati > Pseudomonadota > Betaproteobacteria > Burkholderiales > Burkholderiaceae > Cupriavidus > Cupriavidus sp. YAF13. The sequence continues at coordinate 96,625 of NZ_JBFRDD010000029.1, read as the reverse complement.
GGAAGCGCGCCGCCCGCTGATCTTCGGCCAGCTCATCATCATGATCGTGTACATCCCCATCTTTGCGCTGACCGGCGTGGAGGGCAAGATGTTCCACCCCATGGCAATGACCGTGGTGCTGGCGCTGTTCGGCGCAATGATCCTGTCGGTGACCTTCGTGCCGGCGGCCGTGGCGCTGTTCATCGGCGACAAGGTCGGCGAGAAGGAAAACCGCCTGATGCTGTGGGCCAAGCGCGCCTACGCGCCCATGCTCGGCAAGACCATCGCCAACACACCGGTGGTGCTGACCCTTGCCGCAGTCGCGGTGCTGTTGAGCGGCCTGGTGGCGACGCGGCTGGGCAGCGAGTTCATCCCCAACCTGAACGAAGGGGATTTCGCCGTGCAGGCGCTGCGCATTCCCGGCACCAGCCTCACCCAGTCGCTCGCCATGCAGCAGCAGATCGAGACGCGCCTCAAGGAGAAATTCCCCGAAATCGAGCGCGTCTTCGCCCGCACCGGCACCGCCGAGATCGCCTCGGACCCGATGCCGCCCAACGCCTCGGATGGCTACATCATGCTCAGGCCACGGACAAAGTGGCCCGACCCATCAAAAACGCGCGAGCAACTGCTGGCGGAGATGGAGGCCGAACTGGCAACCATCCCCGGCAACAAGTACGAGTTCTCGCAGCCGATCCAGCTGCGCTTCAACGAGCTGATCTCCGGGGTGCGCAGCGACGTGGCCGTCAAGATCTTCGGTGACGACAACGCCGTGCTGGAGGACACCGCGCAAAAGGTCGCCACCGTGCTGCGGGCCGTCCCCGGCGCAACCGAGGTCAAGGTCGAGCAGACCAGCGGCCTGCCGATGCTGACGGTAGACGTGGACCGCGCCCGCGCAGCCCGCTACGGCCTCAACATGATCGACGTGCAGGACACCGTGGCCATTGCCGTGGGCGGCAGGGACGCCGGCATCTTCTTCCAGGGCGACCGCCGCTTCAATATCGGCGTACGCCTGCCGGAAGGCATCCGTGGCGATGTGGAGGCGCTGCGCCGGCTGCCGATTCCCTTGCCGAAGGGAAGTACGGCAACCGCCAGCTATATCCCGCTGGGCGAAGTGGCCACGCTCACGCTGGCCCCCGGCCCCAACCAGGTCTCGCGCGAGAACGGCAAGCGCCGCATCGTGGTCAGCGCCAATGTGCGCGGGCGCGACGTGGGCACCTTCGTGCCCGAGGCGATGGCGTCGCTGGATCGTCAGGTCAAGATCCCGGCGGGCTACTGGGTCACCTGGGGTGGCACCTTCGAGCAATTGCAATCGGCCACCACGCGGCTGCAGATCGTGGTGCCGGTGGCACTGCTGATGGTGTTCGTGCTGCTGTTCGCCATGTTCGGCAACGCGCGCGATGGCCTGCTGGTCTTTACCGGCATCCCCTTTGCGCTCACTGGCGGCATCCTGGCGCTGTGGCTGCGGGGCATTCCGCTGTCGATCTCGGCGGCGGTGGGCTTTATCGCGTTGTCCGGCGTGGCGGTGCTCAACGGACTGGTGATGCTGTCCTTCATCCGCAGCCTGCGCGAAGAAGGCAAGCTGCTCGATGAAGCCATCCACACCGGCGCGCTGACCCGGCTGCGCCCGGTGCTGATGACCGCGCTGGTGGCATCGCTGGGCTTTATCCCGATGGCGATCGCCACCGGGACCGGGGCCGAGGTACAGCGTCCGCTGGCCACGGTGGTGATTGGGGGCATCCTGTCTTCCACCGCGCTGACCTTGCTGGTGCTGCCAGTGCTGTACCGGCTGGCGCATCGGCGCGACAAGGAGGAGGCTGGCGTTGAAGATGACGCAGGTAGCGGACGCCTGGCTGGCGGCTTGACGGTGCCACCGGCATTGCCCAACGGCTAACCCTGGCGACAGCAGGAGCGGCACGCCGCTCCTGCCATCAAGCACCGCTGCGCATCAGTGCAACCCGATGCCCGGCGGCGCCAGCACGATTTCCATCTTGCGGTTCATTGCACGCCCGGCCGCGGTGGCATTGTCGCCAAGCGACTGCACATCGCCACGGCCAGCGTGCGCGCCTCTGAAAATGCGATATGCGAGAGCCGGGGTTCGCGGGCCAACGGCGTGGCAAAATGAAAATCTGAATTTTCCGAATCCTGCCGGCGCTTGGAATCTATATTCTTTGCCGGGCACCGATTCTTGCCGAGCTTGCGACGCCAACGCGCTTGATGCGCAAGGGCTTGGTGCGCCGGCTTGAACCACCCGCGCTCATCGACCGCGGGCTTGGCCTGACAAGCGGATCATACAAATCGATTGCCAATCGTGCACGGTTCGGTAATATTCAAATTCCACACATTTTAGGAGATATTATGAATATCGATAAATTTGATTTGATTAAGTTCTCCTCAGAAGTCCGTGACTTACTGAAGAGTGAATTAGGAATCTCGGTAGGGAATATGGAAGTTGTTCCGTTCGGGGAGAAATTGTACAAACTGGTGCGATCCCATGCGTACAATGAAGGTGTACTAGATGCGCAGCGCTTGTTGGATCGAAAGCTGTCCGACATTTCGGAACAACTTGATTTGTTGTTACAGCATGAATAAAAGATATTTACTGAATCAAATAAGGGAGGTTTGGATTGATGCCTATCTAAACGGCGAGGTGGACTGGCTATCATATTTGGAGGCACCTACCTTTTTCATTAAAAGAGGTGACAAGCTTATCTCCAAATCCGAACAGGTATCATTTATCGAACGAAGTCGAGCCAAATATCCGACAAAGAAATCCAAAGGGGTAGAGTTTAGAGAATCAATTATCGATATTCAAGAGCGCAAGGGTTGGGCCACTGTCTTTGGCTCCGCCTCATTCAAGAGAAATGGAGAGATCGTTAGCCAATGTAATTTTTTTGAGCTGTGGCTAATTATCGATGAGCGGTGGCAGATCGCATCGTTGTGTATCGAAGATGCCGATCAGGCTGCGGAAGCGTACGGTTCTTAACCCCTGCTTGTCGAGTCTGCCGCGGACCGGGCATGTTGCATCGGAAACATCAGCTCCGCCACCGTCTCGCCGGCCCGGCTGCGCATGCTCACGCTGCCGCCATGCAGCCGCATGATCGTATCCACGATGGCCAGCCCTAGCCCGGTCGAGCCCGCCGAATTGCTGCGCGCGGGGTCGCCTCTGTAGAAACGCCCGAACACGTGCGGCAGCGCCTCGGCGGCAATGCCGGCGCCACCGTTGCTCACCTGGATCCGGGTAGCGGCGGCGTCCGCCACGACCCGGATGTCCACGGCGCTGCCGGCGGGCGCGTGGCGCAAGGCGTTGTCGACGAGGTTGGTCACCGCGCGCCGCAGCAGCGTCTGGTCAGCGCGCACGGCGCCCTGGCCGGCAAGTTGCACCTTGATGTCTCGGTCCGCCGCCACGGCCTCGTAGTACTCGGCAACCTTGTCCAGCTCCGCGCGCGCGTCCAGCTCTCGCACCTTCATGGCCACCTGGGCATGGTCCGCGCGTGCAAGGAACAGCATGTTCTCGATCATGCGGGCCAGCCGTTCGTATTCTTCCAGGTTGGATTCCAGCAGGCTCTCGTACTCCTGCACCGGGCGGCTATGGCCCAGCGTGACCTGGGTCTGGCCAATCAGGTTGCTGATGGGCGTGCGAAAATCGTGCGCCAGGTCGGCAGAGAATTCGGAGAGTCGATGAAAGCCGTCTTCCAGGCGTGCCAGCATGTCGTTCAGCGCGGCGACAAGCGCGCGCAGCTCGGTGGGCGCCTGGCCGGCATCGAGCCGCGTGGCGAGCCGGCTCATGGTAACGGCCGAAGCGTCCTGCGCCATGCGCCTGAGCGGGCGCAGGCCGCGCCTGGCCAGCAGGTATCCCAGCCCCGCAGCGACCGCCGCGCCGCATAGCGTTGCCCACAGCATCTGCGTCTGGTAGGCCTTCATCAGCGCCACGCGGTAGCCGGCATCACGCAGCACCACGATCTCGACCGCGCGCTCGGAATCCCCCAACTGCCCCAACGCGGAGATGCCGCGCGAGGCGACACCGTTGCGGGGATACCAGGTATGCAGTTGGGATTTGTCGGGTGGTGTGGCCGCGGGCAGCACTGGCAATGCCGGCACCGGCTCATGGCGCGGGTTCAGGGTGACCAGCGGCTCGCCGCCGCTGCCGCGCACCAGCAGGATCAATCCTTCATGGCCCAGCGCGAGATCGGCGAAGCGATGCGTGTCGGCGCGGATCTCTGCCTCCGAGCCCACTTCGCGCAGCAGATGGCGCACCAGCAGCACTTCGCTGACCAGTTCGCTCTCGTCGCGATCCTGCAACTGGGCAGCAAGCGCGCTTGCCAGGTAGGTGCCAACGGCCACCAGGATCGCCACGGTGGCGGCGCCGTAGGCCAGCGCCAGCCGTGCCGTAAGCGATGCCGGCAGGCGCAGTACGGCGCGGATCACGAGGCGGACCCTGACATGGCCCGGATCACCGGGCTTCCTCTTCCAGCACGTAGCCCATGCCCCGGCGCGTGTGGATCAGCTTGGCGGGAAAGGGGTCGTCGACCTTGGCGCGCAGCCGGCGGATGGAGACATCGACCACATTGGTATTGCTGTCGAAATTCATGTCCCAGACATGGGAGGCAATCAGCGAACGCGACAGTACTTCGCCGCTGCGGCGCGCCAGCAGTTGCAGCAGCGCGAACTCCTTGGAGGTCAGTTCCAGCTTCTGGCCGTTGCGCGTGACGCGGCGCTTGACGGTATCGATCTGCAGGTCCGCCACTTCGATCAGCTCGCTTTCGCGCAACGGGCCGCGCCGCAGGATGGTGCGGATGCGCATGACCAGCTCGGCGAAGGCGAAGGGCTTGACCATATAGTCATCGGCGCCCAACTCCAGGCCCTTGAGCCGGTCGGATAGCGCATCGCGCGCGGTGAGGAACAGGACCGGCGTATCGCGCTCGCGCCGCAGTTCCTGGAGCACCTGCCAGCCATCCATGCCAGGCAGCATCACATCCAGCACGATGAGGTCGTACTCCTGCCCGCGTGCGTGGGCCAGGCCGTCCACGCCATCGCGCGCCAGGTCCACCACGAAACCGGATTCGCTCAGGCCCTTGCGCAGGTAGTCGCCTGCCTTGGGTTCGTCTTCGACAATCAGTATGCGCATAGTTATTCACTCCGGGCCATCCACCGGCCCTGCAAGACCGACACGCTATACGAGGAAGCCCCGCCGCGGCCGAAGATGTCAGCATTGTCATGTTGGCGTCACGCTACCGCACCTTTCGATGCAGGTACAATGTCGGCTGCTGATTCCCCTGCCCCGATGAAACGCGTCCTTAGCTACTTCCTGTTGTGCCTTGCCATGATCGCGCTGCCCGCACAGGGTGTCGCGGCGGCGGTCATGATGGTCTGCAGCGCGGCGCAATCTGTGCAATCGGGGCATTCAGTGCAGGTGCCATCCGTCGTACTGCCGGCCGATTCGCCGGCCGTGGAATCGATGATGTTACGCCATGCGGCCATGAAGTCGCAGGCGGAAGCCGCGCTTGGCAGCCATGCCGGCGCACATTGCCATGACGCGGCGGACCCGGCCCAGCAGCGGGACGGGATGGCCAGTGTATCTGGCATGACCAGCATGACTGACCAGCCAGCCCATCAAGACCATCAGGATCACCACGCCAGCCATGGCGCCGGTGGCACCTGCAGCGCCTGCTCGGCCTGCGCGCTCGGGGCCGTCATGCCCACCATCCTGCCTGAGCTCGCCCTGGCCAGCCACGGCCATGCCGCACCGGTAGCCACGCTGGCCGCCTACGCCGGCTTCCTCCCCGCCCCCTCCGACCGCCCGCCCGCCGCGCGCTGCTGACACCCGAGGTGCGTCCAGCGCACGCTCGCCCGCCGTTCGTCTTACCCCGCGCCGTCCTTCGCGCATCCCACGAACACTGAGGTTGTCATGCATTTCGTCCGCATTCTTGCGGCGGCTTGTCTGGTGCTCGGGCCGACCTTGTCGTCGGCCCAGTCCAGCGCACCCGCTGCCGATCCACTCGATCCGCGCGCATCCGTGCCGCCGCTGCCGGCACCGAACGTGCTGGCCGGCTACGTGCCGTTCCAGGCGCAAGCCATCGCCCCGTGGCGCGAGTCCAACGCGCAGGTCACGCCGACGGCAGGCAAGGACGCAACGGGCGCCAATGCGCCCATGTCCATGCCCTCGCCGACACCGGCGGCCAAGCCCGCGGCCGCCGGCCACGGCCACCACCACTAAGGAGGCCGCATGTCTCACCCATTGCCAATCCGGCCGGGACTGGCCGCGGCGGCCTGTGCCCTGCTGCTGGCCGGCTGCGCCGGATTTACCGCCGATGGTGGCTTCGGCACCGCGTCCACCGCCGCGCGCGAGCGCCTCGGCAAGGATGCCATCTGGGTCCGCTCCGACCAGGACCGCGCCGCCGTCTACGAGCGCACCCAGGCCTTGCTGGCGCAGCCACTCGACGCCGACAGCGCCGTGCAGATCGCGCTGCTCAACAACGCTGGCCTGCAGGCAGCCTTTGCCGATCTGGGTATTTCCGAGGCTGAGTACGTCCAGGCAACGCGCCTGCCCAACCCGGGATTCTCCTTCAGCCGCAAGCGCCAGGGCGACGACCTCAAGATCGACCGCGCCATATCCGTCGGCCTGATGAACCTGCTGGTGCTGCCGCTGGCGGCCCGCATCGAGCAGGACCGCTTTACCCAAACCCGGCTCGCCGTGGCCGACACCTTGCTGCGGCAGGCGCTGGAAACGCGCAAGGCCTTTGTCAATGCCGTCGCCGCGGAACAAGCGGCGCGCTATGCCGAGCAGGTCAAGAACGCAGCCGAGACCGGCGCGCTGTTCGCCCGCGACCTGGCGCGCGCAGGCAACGTCAGCGCGCTCGATCACGCGCGCGAGCAGGCCTTTTACGCCGAGGCCGCAACCCAGCTGGCCCGCACCCGCCAACAGGCACTGGCCGCGCGCGAGCAGCTCACGCGCCGGCTTGGCTTGTGGGGCACCGGCGCGCAATACCGGCTCCCCGAACGCCTGCCGGACCTGCCGAAGGGGCGTCCCGCCATGGCGGACCTGGAGGGCTATGCCATTGCCAGCCGCCTCGATCTGCAAGCCGGCAAGCTGCAACTGGATAGCCTGGCGCGCTCGCTTGGACTGACCCGCGCTACGCGCTTTATCAGCGTGCTGGACGTGAGCTACCTGCACAACTCGGAAACCGGCAAGCCGCGCGAGACCGGCTACGGCATCGATATCGAGATCCCGCTGTTCGACTGGGGCGGCGCCCGCGTGGCGCGGGCCGAGGCGGTCTACATGCAGGCCGCCAGCCGGCTCGCCGAGAGTGCCATCAATGCCCGCTCGGAAGTGCGCGAGACCTACGCCGGCTACCAGGCGCGCTACGACATCGCCCGGCATTACCGCGACGAAGTCGTGCCGCTGCGCAAGCGCATCTCCGACGAAGGCATGCTGCGCTACAACGGCATGCTGGTCGGCGTGTTCGAGCTGCTGGCCGACGCGCGCGAGCAGGTCGGTGCCGTCAACGGCTATCTCGATGCGCTGCGCGAATACTGGGTGGCCGAAACCGAACTGCAGGGCGCGCTCGGCGGACGGCTGCCGGACGGCGGCGCATTGCCTCTGCCTGCATCCTCTTCCCAAGCCGCGCCCGCCTCGCCCAAAGGACAATGACCATGGTTACCCGAAGACAATTCCTGCATGGCTCCGGCGCCACCATGCTCGGCGCGGCGCTGGTGACGCGCGCCGGCGCCGCCGTGCTGCCCGAGGCCGCGCTGCAAGCCAGCCCCGCCACCCAGCCGCCGCTGGCGCCTGCCACTGGCCGCCCGTACAACCCGGTGGTGACGCTCAACGGCTGGACCCTGCCCTGGCGCATGCGCCAAGGCTGGAAAGAGTTCCACCTGGTGGCGGAGCCCGTCGAGCGCGAGTTCGCGCCCGGCATGAAGGCACACCTGTGGGGCTACAACGGCCAGAGCCCCGGCCCCACCATCGAGTGCGTGGAAGGCGACAAGGTGCGGATCTTCGTCACCAACAAGCTGCCGGAACACACCACCGTGCACTGGCACGGCATCATCCTGCCGGCTGGCATGGACGGCGTCGGCGGCCTTTCGCAGCCGCATATCCCGCCCGGCAAGACCTTTGTCTACGAGTTCGAGATGAAGCACGCCGGCACCTTCATGTACCACCCGCATTCCGACGAGATGGTGCAGATGGCGATGGGCATGATGGGGTTCCTCGTGGTGCATCCGAAAGACCCCGCGCAGATGCGGGTCGATCGCGATTTTGTGTTCCTGATCTCGGCCTACGACATCGACCCCGGCTCCTACACGCCGCGCGTGGCCGAGATGACGGATTTCAATATGTGGACGTGGAACAGCCGCGTGTTCCCGGGCATCGACAGCCTGCCGGTACGCCTGGGCGATCGCGTGCGGATCCGCTTTGGCAACCTGACCATGACCAACCATCCGATCCACCTGCACGGGCACCGCTTCGAGGTAAGCGGCACGGATGGTGGCTGGGTGCCCCCGTCCGCGCGCTGGCCGGAGGTGACCACCGACGTGGCGGTGGGACAGATGCGCGCCATCGAATTCATCGCCGACAACCCTGGCGACTGGGCTTTCCACTGCCACAAGTCCCACCACACCATGAACGCGATGGGCCATCAACTGCCGACCATGATCGGCGTCAAGCAAAAGGACCTGGCCAAGCGGATGAACGCGCTGGTGCCGGAGTACATGGCGATGGGCGAGGCGGGCATGGCGGACATGGGCGGCATGGAGATGCCATTGCCGGACAACACCTTGCCGATGATGACAGGACAGGGGCCATTCGGGCCCATCGAGATGGGCGGCATGTTCACGGTGCTCAAGGTGCGCGCCGGCCTTGGCCGCAACGACTACCGCGACCCCGGCTGGTATCGCCATCCCAAAGGGACTGTTGCCTTCGAATACGCCGGCGCGCCAGGCGCCGGCCAATGACCACACCAACCAGAAAAAGGAAAGACAACATGCGAAACAGGAAATCCCGCGCCGCTACCGCCTGGATGGCGGTGGCCAGTGCCGTTGCCCTAACCCTCCCGTTCGCCGGCGCCTTCGCCGCCGGCAACCACGGCGGCCATCATGCCAGCGAGGCAGCCGGCGCCACCAGCGCCATTGGCGAGCCTGGCAACGCGGCCAGCGTGAGCCGCACCATCCAGGTCAGCATGACCGACAACATGCGATTCACCCCGGCTGATATCCAGGTCAAAGCCGGCGAGACCGTCCGCTTCGTGGTGCGCAACGCCGGCGAGCTGCGGCATGAGATGGTGCTCGGCACCGAGGCCGACCTGAAGGCGCACTACGCCGAGATGCTGAAGATGCCGGAGATGGAACACGCCGACCCGAACGCGGTCACGCTCGAAGCCAGCCAGCGCGGCGAAATGGTGTGGCGCTTTACGCGCAGCGGCCGGGTGGACTTTGCCTGCCTGCAGCCCGGCCACTATGACGCCGGCATGCGCGGCAAAGTCAGCGTGCGCTAAGCGATTTAGCGACGCGGCGACACCGCCCCCTGTATTCAATACCAGCCAACCAGGAAGGAATGCAAATGAACCCCAGCAAGAACCTGCGCGCGTTGCTGCCGCTGCTGCCGCTACTGGCAGCCTTCGCCACCTTGCCGGCCCAGGCCGCCACCCATGCCGGCAATGCTCTCGCCCCGGCCAGCGCGGCGCAAGCCGAGGCTGTGCCAATGACCGATGGGGAAATCCGCAAGGTAGATGCCGCAGCCGGCAAGCTGACCATCAAACATGGCCCCATCGCCAACCTGGATATGGGCGCCATGACAATGATCTTCCGTGTGCAAGACCCGGCCCTGCTGGGTCAGGTCAAGGAAGGCGACCAGGTGAGATTCAGCGTGATCCGGGCCAACGGCGCGCTGACGATAACCGCGCTGGTGGTGCAGCCGCCGGAGAAGTGAGGGGATGTTGATCCGACGGTTATCCGACGGTTATCCGACCCGGAAGAAATCGACCGTCTGCCCCGCGTTGACCGCCCGCTGCAGCCACTCCGGACGCTCGCCGGTACCGTCCCAACTCTGGCCCATGGCGTTGCGATAAAGCGCCCGGGCTGGCTTTTCCGCCTCGGGGGCTGCTGCAGGCGCGGCAACCGGGGGCGCAACTGCCAGCGTGGCCCTTGGCACTGCCTGAGCCGGTGCCGGCGGCGCCGTGGGGGCAGCGAAACAGCCCGCTTCGAGTAAATCGTCGAGCGTGAGGCCGTGGCGGTCCATCTGCTCACGGACCCACGCCGCCGCGGCTAGTTTGGCTTCATCAGACTCTGACATGACTTTCGTAATTGACCTTGCCGGCGGACAAATGGCCGGCAAAGCGGAGGAAGGGGGGCAATCCAGCGGGTCAAGCCGCCTGTGAGGCACGATTTTACAGGGTCTTGCGTCTTTGCTGGCGCAGACATTTCCTAAGCGTTAATGCCAGTTGCCGCGCGGCGCCTGGCACGTCCACAGATCCCGCCAACGCACTGCAAGGTGCACACTCCGTCTCTCGGCGCCCGCCCACATGCCAAAGCAGCGGCGAAGCTAGGCCAGGCAGGCGGCATTGACGATGCCCGCCGCCAGCGATACCACCCCCATCAGCGCCCCCATGCCGCGATTATCCGCGGTGATTTCCTCGCTGACGCCGCGCAGCGCCCGTGCCACCAGCACATAGGCCAGCACCTGCACCACGAACGCACCAAAGCCCCACAGCACGAACATCGAGAAGGCGGCATTGTGCTGGATGCTGGCCGAGAGCGTCAGCGAAAACCCTAGCACCGCGCCGCCCAGCGACAAGGCCGCCGCCACATTGCCCTGGCGTATCAGCTCGAACTCGCGGTGCGGCGTGATCCGCGTGTAGACGAGCAGAAACAGCCCCAGCATGGCGAAGCTGGAGAGAATATAGATCAGGTAGGCATAGACCGGTTGTAGGGGCAATGTCATGTGGATTCCTGTGGATTCCTGGTTGGGTTGAACCGGATTTGGAGCGAATCTGAAAGGGTGCGATGCAGCCTTAACCACCGCCGGAGCGCCCGGACCCGCCAAAGCGACTGGTAAAGCCGCCGCGCGAGGACACTGCAGGCGCCCGGCTGACAGCGGCCGCGCGCATCGACATGCCGCCGCTCGCGCCACGCCCCAGACTGCCGCGGCTCAGCGTGGCCTCCTCGACCATCGTCGCATGCGGCGTGCCCGGCGCCTGGCTCACGCGGGTCAGGTTGCCGTTGCTGTCATAGACACCCATGGGCCGCGAGTTGCCGCTCGACATGTCGCGCCGGGTCTGCGTGCCGTCCGGGTGGTAGACCGTGCCGGACTCGGTGTAGTACGGCCCGTACCAGCGGGCCACGCCGCCGTGATACCCGCCATAGTAGCCACCGCCATGGCCACCGCTGCTCGTGCTGGCGCTGCTGCCATCGCTGCCGGCCGTATCCGCCAGGCTGGAGGCGTAGATGTTGTCGACCGGCACGCCTTCGCAATCCTCGGGCGCATTCCAGTCGGCCACGCAATCGGCTTGCGAGGCATAGCTGGCGCGCCGCACGGTCACGGCTTCGTCATCGCCATCGTCGCTGCATGAGCCGATCACCGCCACGCCAGCCGCCAGCGCGCAAGCGCCGATCAGCCACAGCGCCGGCGAGCGGGACTTGCGCCGGCCGCGGGCGGCGAGCGCGGGCTGGCCTGACCATGCGGACTGACTGGAGCCGCTTGCCCGCGGCTGGTAGGGGCTGTCGTACTTTGACGGCTGGCCGCCCTTCTTGCCTTTCTTCTTGGCCATTGCGCTGCGTTTCTCCTTTCTCCGGATCAGGCGTGCTGAAAATAATGCGGGACGAAGAAGCTGGTGTTCTTGGCGATCGGTCCCAGTTCCTCGCGCACGCACAGGCCGCTGGGCACGTCATCGACCAGCCATACGCCGAGCGTGGTGTAGCGATCGTCAAAGCGCTGCGCGGGCGCGTAAGCCTGATAGATAAAGCCTTCCTCGCCGTATTCGCCGGGATTCTCGAAACGCCCCTGTGGGGTCACCAGCGCCACGCTCTCGCCCTCGCGCGACAGGAACGGCTTCTTGGCGTAAGAGCGCCCGGCAAAGGTGGCTTCGCGAAACGAGGCCTCGAGCAGATTCGGATGGCCGGGGAACAGGTCCCACAGGATCGGCAGGATGGCCTTGTTGGCGAGCACGGCTTTCCAGGGTGGCTCCACCCATCGCACCGTGCTGCCCGCCAGCTCCGTGCGATAGTCGGAAGTGGCCATCCATTCCCACGGGTAGAGCYTGAAGACCAGCTCCATCGGCTGGTCGTCGCCATCGTAGAAGCCGCCGCGCCCATCGGAGCCAACCTGCTCCAGGTCGGCCAGCTTGACCGACCACCCTGCCTGCAGCGCCGTGTCCATCAGGTACTCGACATTGCAGACATCCTCCTGGCTGTCGAACATGCAGGCGAAATGCAGGACCTTGGCGTCGCGATAGTGGCGGCGCAGCCATCGCCAGCGCGACACCAGCGCTTCGTGCAGGCTGTTGAACTGATCGGCGTCCGGCCGCACCGCCTCCTTCCAGAACCATTGCGCCAGGCTCGATTCGATCAGCGAGGTGGGGGTATCAGCGTTGAACTCGTACATCTTGGGCACGCCAAGCGCATCCATGGTCATGTCGAAGCGGCCGAACAGCGTTGGCTCGTCGCGGTCCCAGGAGGTGCGGATCAGCTCGGCAAAATCCGGGGCAATGGCGAGCCGCGCAAACAGGTCGTGGTCGATCACGTGCTGCACGGCTTCCAGGCAGCGCTGGTTCAGATCGAGCGCGGCGGCATACAGCGCCTCGATCTCCTGCGCCTCGAACTCGTAGGCGACGTCTTCGCGCCAATAGAAGAACGTGTTGCGATCCACCTGGCGCGGCAGGTTTTGCTCGTCGAGCGAGTGGAAGTGAAAACCGATGCGCTCAAGCTGCTGCGGCCAGTCGGCACGCGGGGTCTGGGCAATGCGTTTCATGACAGGGCGATCTCCGCGGCACTCGGCGTTGGCGCCGGCGCGGATGCAGCAATGAGGAATTCGTCGAAGGCCAGCGAGCGACGACCCGGCCTGGGCGTCCAGTCGGTGAAGCGCGTGACGAGAGGCGCCCACCAGCCGGCTGCGTGCTCCAGCACCAAGTGGTGATCCATGGCATCGGACTCGGTCACGCCGCGCGCCGGATTGGCCTGCGCCCAGCGCATCGCGGCGACGATGCTGGAGGCCACCTGCAGGCTGGTGGCGGAGTTGTGCGGCGCCAGCGCACGTGCCCGGTGGATGTCGAGCTGCGAGCCGTGCCACACCGCGCCATGGCGCCCGCTCATCAGCAGCACGCCAAGCTCATCCACGCCATCGACGATCTCGTCCTTGAGGATGCGGTGGCTGGCAATGCGGCTGGCGTCGCGCTCGCCCAGCCACTGCATCGATGCCATCGTGGCGCAGGTGGGGCGGTAGGCGTAGTAGGCCGTGGGCCGGTAATGCGGCTCGCCGGGCGTGGCACAGCTAAGGTACTCGGTGATCGAGATCGATTCGTTGTGCGTGATCAGGTAGGCATCGAACGGACCGTGCAGCGCGGACCATGAGCGCACACGGGTGCGGTGCCCGGGCCGGTCCAGCACGATCGCCGCATCGCTGCCGTAGCCATGGCGCCGGCCACCGGCAGGCAGCGCGGGCTCGTGGCTGCCCCAGCCCAGTTCGGCGTCCTGCAGGCATTCCGTGATGAAGCCATCGGCCGACCAGGTATTGGCGAATTCGCCGTGCGCCGGATAGCCCGGCGCGCACTGGCTGTCGTGCTCCGCCACCTGGATCACGCGCACGTCGAGCCGGCGCGCGAGCCGGGCCCAGCCCGCCTGGTCCTGCGGTGGGGAGTCTGGCACGCCGGCGTGCCGCGCGAGTTTCAGCAAGGCGGCCTTGACCAGTAGCGAGACCAACCCGGGATTGGCGCCGTGGGCAACCAGCGCGGTGGACATCCGCTCGCGGCCGCGGGCAAACGCCAGCATCTCGCTGCGCAGGGCGTAGTTGTTCAGATGAGATGAGGCTACACCGTCTTCGTAGTCCCATGGCTCGATGCCGCTATCCAGGTAGAGCGCGTGGTGCGCCTGCGCCAGTGCGATCAGGTCGCGGCTGCACACGGCGGGCGCCAGGTTAAGCAGGCAGGTTTGCGCCCCCAGCAGCGGACTCAGCACCTGTGCAAAGTTGTCCGGCGCCACCGTGGCATGCAGCGGCGTGGCGCGGTATTGCCGGGCCAGCGCCAGGCGGTGGGCGTCCATGGCCCGGTCGACAACCGTAACCGCCGCTTCCGGGTGCGCCTGCGCCAGCAAAGGCAGGATGGCCTGGCCGATGCAGCCAAAACCGACAATGACGATATGCTCGATGCGCTTGCTAGACATGATGACAACGCGCCGGGCCAACGCGCGGGCTGGACCGGCAAAATTCAAGAAAAATAACGAGGAAGGCGATGGAGCCGCTCAGGGCACCCACCAGTACCGCGTGATGTGAAAGAAGATTGGCGCGGCGAACACCACCGAATCCAGCCGGTCCAGCATGCCGCCGTGGCCCTGGATCATCTGGCCCCAATCCTTGATATTGCGGTCGCGCTTGATGGCCGACATCACCAGCCCGCCCAGGAAACCCATCAAGGCAATCACCAGCGCGATCAGCCCCGCCTTCCAGGGCGAGCCATACGGCGTGATCCACCAAAGCGAGGCGCCCAGCGCGGTGGCGCTGGCCACGCCGCCGATAAAGCCTTCCACGGTCTTGGATGGCGACAGCAGCGGCGCGATCTTGGTCTTGCCTAGCAGCTTGCCCCACACGTACTGCAGCACGTCGCTGCCCTGCACCACGATCACCAGGAATGCGATCAGCAACAGGTTGCGATCCTCGAAGCCAGGAATCGGCAAGGTCAGCAACGCCGGCACATGCGACACGCAGAACACGCAGATCATCACCGCCCACTGCACCCCCGCGCAACGCTCGAGAAAGCGCGTGGTCTCCGCAGACAGCGCTGAGAGTATGGGCAGGATCAGGAAAGCGTAGACCGGGATGAAGATGGAAAACAGCCCGTACCAGCCGGTGTACACCAGCACGTATTGCAACGGCAGGAAGACAAAGAAGGCGGCGACGATGGCGCGATGGTCCCCCCGCCGCGTGGTGGTGATGGTGATGAACTCGCGCAAGGCGAAGAACGACAGCAGGTAGAACAGTACGATGATGGCGGTGCGCCCCATCGCGAACGCTACCCCTAGCACGCCGATCATCCACCACCATGCCGATACGCGCGCGGCAAGGTTGTCGATGACCGCGTGCGGGCCGCCCCGGGCCACGCGCCAGCGCAGCAGCGCGGTCACCGTGGAAGCCAGCACGAGTACGCCCAGCACGCCGCCGAACAGCAGCCAGGTCTCATGCATCATGGTCAGGTGAGGAAAGGTCATGGGTTCTTAGTCCAGCGCGGGCGCCAGTGTCAACAGGCCATCCCGGCAGCGCGCCAGGAAGTCATCCTTGGCTTCTTCCGCGCCCAGGGTCAGCGGCTTGCCGAAGGTCACGGTGCACAGCAGCGGCACCGGCACGATCTCGCCCTTGGGCATCACGCGGTTGAGGTTGTCGATCCACACGGGCACGAACTCGATCTGTCCGCAAACCTTCGCCAGGTGGTAGATGCCGCTCTTGAAGGGCAGGAGCCGTTCGTCGGTGGTATTGCGCGTGCCCTCGGGAAACAGGATCAGCGAATCGCCCTTGCGCACCGCCTGCTGCATCAGGGCCACGGGATCGCTGCCCGGCTCGGCGCGGGTGCGATCGATCAGCAGCGCGTTGAATACATCCTTGCCGATAAAGCGGCGCAACGCCGATTTGTTCCAGTAGTCCGCGCCGGCCACGGGCCGCGTTAGCGAGCGCAAGTCCGGTGGCAGGCAGCCCCAGATCAGCACGAAGTCGCCGTGGCTGCTGTGGTTGGCGAAATAGATACGCTGCGCCGCAGCGGGCATGCAGCCGTTCCAGCGCGCCTGCATGCCGGTCAGCAAGCGCGCGAACAGGATGATGGCGCGCGCCACCAGTTTGGAAATCCACATCGTGTGTTATCTCAGCAGCAGTAGCAGCAAGGCCACCAGCAATTGCAGGGCGGCGAGTCCCGCAGCCCAGTGGAGAAAGCGCAAGGCGCCGCGAGCGCGCTGCGCCAGGGATCGCCCGCCGGCCTCGGGAGCCGCCCATCCGAGCAGCACCAGCGCCTGGTCCAGCGAGGCCAGCGTCGAGACCGGATCGGCAATGCGCAAGGCGTCGGCAAGTGCCGCAAACAAGCGGCGGTCGATCGCCACGCGGATCAACAGCCACAGCTGGGCCGCGCCAAGCAGCGCCGCCACGATGCCAAGCACCAGATAGACCTGCCCCGCCGGCGACAAGGTACCGGCCAGCAGCAGGTTGATGAGTGCCAGCACCAGCCCGGCCCAGAGCACGCGGCCCGCGCCATCTAGGCCACCCACCGCGGCCTGCGCCATCCAGTGCCCGGCGGCGGCATCCAGGTGATGGTCGTCATGCATCGGAACCGACATGGCCTGCTCCCCCTGAAGCCTGTGCGGCCGCCTGCCGGCGGCGGATGAACTGCGACAGCGCCGCCACGCTATCCGGGCCCAGCACCACGGCCGGACGCCCCTTGCGCAGCAGGGCCAGCGCCTGCCCGGCGTCGCGCGCGCCGGCGTGGCCGGCGAGCCATGCGGCAGCCACCAGCGCGCTGCGCGAATAACCCAGCGCGCAGCACACAAGCACCTTGCGGCCATCGCGATGCCAGGCTTCAAGCACGGCCACCGCTTCGTCCAGCTGCGCCGGCGCGGGCACGGTCAGGTCCAGCACCGGCACGCAGCGGTACCAGGCGGCATTCGCCAGCCGCGGCAGCTCGGCGGTCAGGTCGAGCACGGCATCGGCCCCGAGGCGGCGCAGTTCGGCGCCGCCGGGGAAGCGGCCGACCCAGAGGCCGGGCACGATCTGGCTGGCGCCGGGCTGGCGGCGTGTCCACCAGCGTGAGTTGGCCAGCGCGCCCAGCAGGTAGGGCGCCAGCACCCAGCGCGCCGCCATCGGCATGGTGCCGTCGTGCCGCTTCTGGAACATGGCCGGAACGCCCCGCCGGTAGACCGCCGCGACGCAAGCCAGCGACAGGGCCAGCCAGCCCAGCAGCAACGCTGCGAGGGCCGAGGCGGGCAACAGCGCCAGCGCTAGCGCCCCAACGGCCAGTGCGCCCATGGCGTAACGCCCGGCCAGTTGCCGCGTGCGCACCCGGGCAGCGGGCACCGCATTGCCCTGCCCCGCCCCGAAGGGAAACAGGAAAACGCAGAACCAGCCCACCAGCCAGCCGGTGGGCACGTCGATGACATGGTGCTGGTAAGTGGTCAGCACCGACGCGCCGATCAGCGCAAACCAGCCGTGCAGCAGCCAGCGCCAGGCGCCGCGCGCGTGCATGGCATAGGCTACCCACAGGATCACCAGCAGGCTGATGTGTAGTGACGGCGCCTGGTTGAACGGCTTGTCGAAGCCGCCCAGCAGCGTGAAGAGGTGGCCGGGCACGCCGTCGGCCTGCGGGCGATCGAAGGCGAAACGCAGCGGAAAGGCAATGAAGCAGGCAACCGAGATCAGTTGCGCCGCCAGCAAGCGCTTGGCATGGACGAGCAGCTCGGCGCGCGCGCGCCAGAGGAAAAAGGACAGGCCGTAGAGCAGGTCGATCGACCAGTACGGCACGATGCTCCAGGGCACAAAGGGAATGTGCCGCTCCCATTCAAAGTAGAAGAACGGGACCTCGGCACGCTGGCTCGCCAGCCAGTTGGCCAGCCCATAGGACGAGAAAAACAAGGCGCCCATGCCGGCCAGCAGGACCAGGGCAAGGCCCCAGGGGCGAGCCTCGGCAACGCCCGGCTCCCCTGCGGCCATGTCTGCGGCCACGTGTGCGGCCCCGCCTTCGGCCTGCCGGCGCAGCATCACGCGACCCTGCGCGCCAGGCTGACCGTGAAGATGCCCCACGGGTCGATGCGCTGCGCGATCTTCTCGAAGCCGGCTTGCCGGACCAGCTCATCCATCTCCGCCTGCGAGCGGCGCCGCATCACCCAGGCCGAGCCTGCGCGATGGCTGGTGAGCGCACGCGCGATGAACTCGAGCTGCGGGTGCCAGGGCTGCCCGGTATAGACGAGGTAGCCGCCCGGCGCCACCGCCCGCGACAGGCCCCCAAGCGAACGAGACACCATGCCGTTGTCGCCGAACAGCTCATACAGGCCTGAGACGATAGCCAGCGTGGGGGCCGGATCGAGCGCGGCGAGATCGTCGCCGTCGAAGGCGTCGCCCTTCTCGAAGCGGGCAATGTCGGACAGGCCCTTGCTGCGGATCAGCGCGCGGCCCTGTTGCACGTTGATRTCGCTGTAGTCGCGCAGCAGGATGCTCTGCACCTGTTGCGCGGCTGCTCCGTTGATGCCCTTGGCTGCCAGCGCCTCCAGCACGTAGCGGCCATGGCCCGCGGCGATATCGACGATGCGCACCGGCACGCCGGCGGCGCGCAGGCTGCCGATGGCGACGCCAAGCAGTTCCTCGATGTTCACCTTGCGCTGGCGGATGCCCCGCCAGCCGATCGCGTCCAGGTAGTTGCGGTCGACCATCGAGCCGACGCCAAACCGCCCCTGCGCCTTGTTGCAGTAGACGTAGTCGAGCGTGGAGCCAGAATCGAAACCGGTCTTGTGCCCGAGCCGCACCCCGTCGGACAGCAAGCCGCCGAACTTCAGGCCAGCGCGCGTCAGGCCCCAGTAAATGCCTGCCGGGCTGGCCGGGGACAGTGGCTGCGCCAGCCGGTCGGACTCATCCTTGAAGGCGCCGCCGCGATCGGCGTTCAGCAAGGAGACCGGCGCCGATGGCGTCTCGAACTCGCGCACGATAAAGCGCCGCGCCGCCGCCACGGCCTGCGCGCGGTCGCGCTCGCCCAGGGTGTCGTGGTAGAAGCCGTCCAGCACGATGCGCTCCTTGACGCTGGAGCCCAGCCGCTCATAGAACGCATCCTGCGGGCCGCGATGCACCACCCAGTCCGCGCCGGAGATCAGCAACTGCGTGGGCACGGTGATGGCGGCTGCATCGGCCACGATGCGATCGGCCGTCTCGTAGAGATCCAGCAGGATATTGACGGCAATCGGGCGCGTAATCAGCGGATCTTGCTGGTAACTGGCGATACGGTCGGGATCGTGCGTGAGGAACCTGGCCTTGACGTAGCTGTTGACGAAGAACTTGCCCCGCAGCTTGTGCATGAGCTTGAGGCCCGGCCGCGCCAGCGGCACGTAGAGCTTGACCTTGAACGCCGGCGAAGCCAGCACAAGGGCGCGGATCCGCGGCGCGTAGTCGTGCACCCATGTTGATGCCAGGACAGCGCCCACGCTCTGCGCGACCACGGCGATGCGCTCTACCGGAATGCCGTGCTCGGTGGCGATGTGGTCGATGAACGTCTGGATATCGCGCACCGACGTGGCCAGGCTGGGGCTATAGCCGCGCTCGCCCGGCGAACGGCCGTGGCCGCGCGCGTCCCAGGCGAAAAAGGCGTGGCCGGGCAAGCCGAGTTCATCGACCAGGTGGGCGATGCGGCCCGAATGCTCGTGCCCGCGGTGAAACAGCACAACGGCGCCCTGCGGCGCCTGGCCGGTGGCAGGCGCCGCAGGCCAGTGGCGATAGAACAGCGACTGGCCATCGTGGGTTTCGAACTGTGACTCGACAGCGGTACGGCCGGTTTGACTATCCACGTAGTATCACTCCACGGGTTGGGAAGACGATTTGGCGTGCGGGGCTGCCTGGGCACGGGCCTGGCGTGCCTGCTCGCCCTCGGCCACGCCGCGGCGCACCCGGTTGGCGATGGTCAGCAACGACAGCAGCGACAACAGCACCCACAGCCAGTGAGCGGCGTGCGCCAGGCTCAGCCCGAGGCCGGTCCACAAGCCCAGCGCGCCCATCACCAGGGCCCGGTCGCTCTTGCCCAGGGGGCCATCGTAGCGGCGGCTGGCACCGGCTAGCGGCCCGATCAGGCCAGCGCACTCGACGATGACGGCCAGCAGCGCAAACACCATGGTCTCGCCGGCACCAAACGGTGCAACGAGGGCGAACGGCAGGATCAGCGCAATATCGGAGACGATGTCCCCAAGTTCATTGAGATAGGCGCCCAGCACGCTTTGCTGCCCGTGCTCGCGGGCCAGCATGCCGTCGATGGCGTTGAGCGCCATGCGCACGAACAGCCAGAGCGGCATCAGCAGGAAGACGCCCGGCAGCCAGGCCAGCGCGGCCACCAGCGCCCCCACCACCAATGACCCGCCAGCCGCCGCCAGCGTGACCTGGTTAGCGGTGACGCCGCGCGCGGCGAGGCGCTTCACCAAAGGCCGCAGAAGGGCCTGGAACTTCGGTTTGATTTGGTAAAGCGTCATGTTTCACGACCTTTTCAGGCCTTATGTCATTTTCGGCCATGGTATCCGCGCCCGCGRCCACTTGCCATGCCGGACCCGTTGCCCAGCCTCCCTGCAGCCGCCTTTGACGGCCGGATGGTGTGCTGCACGCCCGACAATCGGGCAAGCATAGCTTGATTGCGCGTTTTCGCCAATCATTAAGAAGTTATGAGATTTTTGGCACATTTTCGACACAGTTTGGGCGTGCCGAGCCAAGTTGCCCGCCAGGATTGGCGAGTCACGCCAGTTGGCAAAAGTTGGGGGGTCACGGGAAGAAGTTGCGCGAACTTCGAAGGCGTTGGGCCTTGCCGAAATCACGTGGCGGCGGACAAGGAATGCCGCCGAGGCAACGCATGCCGCATGACAGCATTGTCATGTGCCGGTCATGTTGTCGTGGGTGCCTGTTTCTTAGACTGCCAGCACGGTCGATCGAAAGAGATCGCCCGCCCCTCGAATCCTCGGAGAAAAACGATGCGTACTCTCAAGCAAGCCCTGCTCGCCACTGCGTTGGCGGCCACCCTTGGCGGTGTCGCCAGCCTCGCCAGCGCCGCCCCGCGCAGCGTGGACCCGTATCTCGATGGCGCGGCCACCGGCCAGGCGCGGGACGTCTACACCCAGGGCGCCAGCAAGCTCGGCCCGCGCGACCCGTTCACCGACGGCGCACGCACCGGCACGCGGGACCCGTTCACCGACGGCGCGCGCAACGGCACCCGCGACTCGTTCAGCGACGGCGCATGAGCACCGGCGCTGAGCGCCGCCGATCAGCGGATCTCGCTGTAGATTTGCCTGGCTTCGTTGGCCGAAGCTAGCGGGCGCCCAAGCGTGCGCGCACCTTCGGCCGCCTGCCCGACGAGTGCCGCGTTGCCTGGCGCGGTGCTGCCGTCGCGCAGCTTCAGGTTGTTCTCGAAGCCCACCCGCACGTGCCCGCCAAACGCAGCGGCCGTGGTCACGCAGGCATTCTCCTCGCGCCCGAAGGCGCAGATTGCCCACGGCAGCGCGCCCTCGTAGACCTGCAGGAACGGCAGCAGGTCGCGCGGCGACGATACCTGCCCCGCCGAATACCGGCCCAGCACAAACAGCACCGACCATGCGCCCGGCGGCACCAGCCCGCGGGCGCGCAGCGCTTGCCAGCGCGCCACGTCGGCCGCGTCGTACAGGATGATCTGCGTCATCACCCGCTCGCGCGCCAGCCAGGCCAGGAAATCGGCCAGCTCGGCCTCGGGAATGTCCGGCACGGCGATCTCGCGCAGTCCGATGGAAACTGCCTCCGGGCGCAGCTCGCGCACCATGGCGATCTGCTCGGCCGCGCGGTAGATGCCGGCGGCTTCGCTGGTCACCTGGACCAGCAAGGCGTCGCCCACTTCCTGCTTCACCACGGCAAGCGCTTCGCGATAAATCTGCGGATCCAGAGAATGGCGGCCGTCGGGCTGGCGCACGTGCATGTGCATCATGGCCGCGCCGGCTTCCAGGCAGGCCCGCGCGTCGGCCGCCAGCGCGGCAGCGGTCAGCGGCACGGCCTGGTGGTCCTTGGCGGTCTTGTAGGCGCCGTTGGGGGCGACGGTAATGATCAGTGGCGAATCCGCCAGCAAGGTGTGTTCACTCATAGTGCGCTTCTCATGAATCTTGTGGATCTGGTGAGGTTCAGGGTTCGATCTTGGGCAGCTCCGGCGCGATCAGGTCGAGCCCCGCGCGCAGCAGCCGATCATAGCGCTCGCGTTCCGCGGCGATGGTCTGCGGCGTCCACTGGTAAAAGCCTTCGCCGCTCTTCATGCCGTGGCGGCCGTCCGACGCGCGCTCGGTCAGGCACCGGGCCGGCTCCGCCGCGTTGTTGAACGTGGGATACATGGTAGCCCCGGCCGCCGCGTGCACGTCGATGCCAGCGTGGTCGCGTTGCATGACCGGCCCAGCGGCCAGGAAACGAAAGCCGAAGCCAAAGCGCACCGCCGCATCCACATCCTCGGGCGAGGCGATGCCGCGGTCGATCAGGTCGAAGGCTTCGCGCGACAGCGCGTGCTGCAGGCGGTTGGCGAGAAATCCCGGCAGGTCCTTCTTCACCTTGACCGGCACCATGCCGCAACGGCGCATGAAAGCGATCAAGGCGTCGGCGCCGGCCTCGGCGCTGCCCTCGCCCAGCACCACCTCCACCAGCGGCACCAGGTGCGCGGGCATGAAGAAATGCAGGCCGAGCATGCGCTCGCGGGTGGACAGGCCCGCGCCGATGGCGCTGATCGGGAAACTCGAGCTATTGCTGGCGAGGATGGCATCCGGGCGGGCGCGCTGGGCCAGGTCGGCGAACAGCGCGCGCTTGATGTCGAGCCGCTCGGGGATGCACTCGATCACCAGGTCGACCGTGCTCCAGTCAACCGCGTCGAGCCCTGCGGCTACCGACAATCCCGCGAGGCCAACCTCGGCCGCCGGGCCGATCGCGGCGAGATTGGCGGCCACCCTTGCGGCGACTGCCTCCGCGCGCTGCGTATCCGGCTCCACGACGGTGGTGCGGCAGTGCGCACGGGTGAGCACCACGGCCACGTCGGCGCCCATGGTGCCGCCGCCTACCACCACGGCGTGTGCGGTGCCAGGCGTGACTAGCGAAAAATGGGCGGCGTCGGGCATGGCGTTCCTTTGAACTATCTGGTGTTGTCGTTGGGCGGTTGAACCCGTGTTTGCCATGAAAACATGGCGAAAACATCGCCTGCGCCGCGTCATGGCCCGGGTTCAGCGGGATTGACCATGAGTGTAGACAAGCCGCTTTGATTGATGAATCAGATTTTCTGGATAAAATGATCGACAATCAAGATCAATCCGCCATCCGTGCCGTGAAAATCAACCTGTCGATGCGCGATGTCGAGACCACCCTGGTGCTTGGCCGCACCCTGAACTTCCGCCAGGCAGCGGGGCAGTTGCACCTGTCCCAATCGGCGCTGTCCACCCAGATCCTGCGCATCGAGGAATCCCTCGGCGTGCGGCTGTTCGATCGCACCACCCGCACCGTGCGGCTAACCGCGGCAGGCGAAGTCTTCATGCAGCAGGCTGCGATCCTGCAGGCCGCCTTCCGGGACGCCATCGACGCCGTGAGCGGCATTGCCAGCGCCGAGCGCGGCCATGTTGCGGTGGCCGCCCTGCCCTCGCTGGCCGCCCGCCTGCTGCCGCGCGTGCTGATGGCCTACCGGCGGGAGCATCCCAAGGTCACGCTCAAGGTCTTCGACACGCTCTCCGGCCCGGCCTTCGACCTGGTGCGTGCGGGCGAGGTGGACTTCGCGCTGACCGCAGCCGACCCGCAGCAGGCGGACCTGCACTACGACCCCATGATGTCCGACCGCTTCGTGCTGCTGATTCCCAGCGAGCACCCGCTGGCCCACGGCAAGGGGCCGGTGCGCTGGGCCGATACGGTGGACGCCGCCCATGTTTCCATGACGCACCCCAGCAGCGTGCGCCAGTACGCCGAATGGGCCTTCCTGCAGAACCGTATCCGCTTCCAGCCGGTGTTCGAGGCCGAGCACCTGGCCACCATCGCGGCCATGGTCGAATGTGGCTTCGGCGTGGCGGCGCTGCCTGAGATTGCGGCCGGCACGGTACGCCAGGCCGGCATTGTCGAGCGCTTGCTCACCGCGCCGGTGACGGAGCGCTCGATCGGGCTGGTGACGGCACGCAACCGCAGCCTGTCGCCCGCGGCGGCGGCGCTGGTCGGCGTGCTGCGCGCCCACCTGGCCCAAGCCGGCGGCGGCGTGGCCGATCCGGCATGAGCGAGCGGGAACGGGATCGCGCGAAGCGGTGGGCAATGCGGTGGGTAAAGCGCACGAGGCTTGAAAGCGCGCGCGATATCGCGGTATGTTCGGAGCCGGCAGCCATAGCCATAGCCATAGCCAACTAAGCCTAAGGATCCCCGAGTGACACAGTCGTCGCCCACAGTACAACCCGGGCCGGCCCGCGCCCGGCAATGGAGGCGCGCTTGAATATCGTCGTCGACGTGCTCATCCTGGCGGGCGCGCTGCTGGCCATCGTGGCCGTGGTGCAGGTCGCCGCTGCCAAGCTGGCATTGCCTGAATCCACTCTGCTCTCGGCCATCGGCATCGCCATCGGCGCGGGCTATGTGGCCATCGACGCCGCCTACCCGCAGTTCGCCTTGCATTTCCTCCATCCCCTGATCGACCCGGCGCTCCCGCCCGAGGCCTATCTGTGGATCTTCCTGCCGCCTTTGCTGTTCCACGCCGCGCTGACCGCCGATGTGCGCAGCATGCTGCCGGACGCCGCGCCGATCCTGCTGCTGGCCATCGTCGCCGTGATCGTGGCCACGGGCGTGATCGGGCTGGTCACCACGCTGGTCAGCGGCGCCAGCCTGGTAGTGTGCCTGCTGCTGGGCGCGGTGGTCGCCACCACCGACCCGGCCGCGGTGATCGCCATCTTCCGCGATGTCGGCGCACCCGGCCGGCTGATCCGGCTGGTCGAAGGCGAGAGCCTGCTCAACGATGCCGCCGCCATTGCCATTGCCGGCGTGCTGGTGGCCATGCTGACAGGCCATGGCGCCGAGGCCACGCTGGCCGCTGGCGCGCGGGAACTGGCCTGGTCGTTCGTGGGCGGCGTACTGTGCGGCGCGATCGCCGGACGCCTGCTGGCCGACCTGCTGCCGCGCCTGGCCGGGCTGGCCATGGCCGAGGGCGCGCTGACGCTGGCGCTGCCCTATCCGCTCTACCTGCTCGCCGACCAGCTGCTCGGCGTGTCCGGGGTGGTGGCCGTGGTTTGCGCCGGCCTTGTGGTGAGCGCGCTCGGGCCCACCCGGCTGAGCCCGCGCAACTGGAACCACATGCGCATGATCTGGGAGCAGTACGCCGGCATCACGGGGGCCGTCGTGTTCTTGCTGGCGGCGGTGCGCGTGCCTTCCTTGCTGGCCGGGGTGACCGTGCATCACGGCTTGCTGCTGCTGGCACTGGTAGTGGCCGCGCTGGGGGCGCGCCTGCTCACGCTGTTCGGCCTGCTGCCACTGCTTTCCTGGCTGAAGGTCAGCGCGCCGATCAGCAATGCCTACAAGCTGGCCATTGCGTGGGGCGGCCTGCGCGGCGCGGTGACGCTGGTGCTGGCGCTGGGCATTGCCGAAAACGAGGCGCTGCCGTACGAGGCACGGCACTTCATCGCCATCCTGGCCACCGGATTCGTGCTGGTCAGCCTGCTGCTGAACGGCACCACCCTGCGCGGGCTGATCCACCGGCTCGGGCTGGACCAGCTCACCGCCCAGGACCGGGCATTGCAGCAGCAAGCCATCCAGCTCTCCACCGAGGAGGTCGAAACCACGCTCGACCACATCGCGCAGACCTTCGACCTGCCTCCCGCGGCAGCGCGCGAAGTGGCGCAGCGCTACCGGCGCGAGATCGAGCTGGGCGCGCTGGAGTTCGATTTCGACACCGCGCTATCCGAGCGCGACCGCGTCACCATTGGCCTGGTCACGCTGGCCACGCGCGAGCGCGAACTGATCCCGGAGTACGGCAACGGCGTGATTTCGGTCGCCAATCTCGACGCCATGATGCGCAACACCACGCTGATGATTGACGCCGCGCGCGAGCATGGCCGCCTGGGCTACAACCGCGCCGCCCGGCATATCCTGGATTACCAGCGCGGCTACCGCGTGGCGCTCTTCCTGCACCGGCGCCTGTCGATCGACCGGCCGCTGGCCCATGCGCTGGCCGACCGCTTCGAGCTGCTGGTCTGCCGCCAGACGGTGCTGGAGCGGCTGCGCCAGTACAACCGCTCGCTGCTCACGCCGGTGTTCGGCGCGCGCATGGCGACCCTGCTGGACGGCGTGCTGGAGGAGCGCGTCAAATCGGCCGGCGGTGGCCTGGATGAGATGCGCGCGCAGTTCGGCGGCTACACGGTGGCGCTGGAAAAGCGCCTGCTGATGCTGTTTGCCCTGCGCAAGGGCCAGCGTTCGCTGGAGGCCATGCGCGAGGAGAAAGTCATCTCCAGCCAGGCCTACAACCAGATCGCGCAAGTGATCCAGCGCGCGTGGCGGGCCAATCTGGCGCGTCCGCCGCTGCGCAGCGCGATGTCTGCGCACCCGATGCCAGCAACGGAGTCGTCGTCCCGCGAATGAGGGGCGCCTTGCTTCGCGCAAGTTATCTCGCAAGTTATCTCGCCAGGCGCCGCTACCAGCGCGATCAGGGTGTATCCGCCTGGACGGCCGGCTCCGGCTGGTACCGGACCGTGTTGTTGCGTCCGTTGCGCTTGGCCTGATAGAGCGCGATATCCGACTTTTTCAGCACCTCGCCAACCTCCTCCGCCGACGAAGGAAAATGCGCGATGCCAAGTGAAACCGTCACGACCCCACCGGTGGGGTTCGGCGTCTTTTGCACAGCCTCGCGCAAACGCTCCGCAATCAGGAACGCGTTGTCCACGGTCGTGCCCGGCAGCAAGATAACGAACTCCTCCCCGCCGTTGCGGCATGTCATGTCGCCGCCCCGGGAACCGGCCCGCATCAGGCTAGCGATATGCACCAGCACCTCGTCGCCGACATCGTGCCCGTAGCGGTCATTGATCGACTTGAAGTGGTCCACATCGAGCGTGATGACGGCAAAGGACTGCCCGCCAAGCTCGTACAGGCTAAGCGCGTTGCCCAGCCCGCGGCGATTACGCAAACCCGTCAGTGCGTCGGTGATGGATTCATGGTTAAGCCGGTCCAGCTTGCTGCTGGTCAGGCTCATGCCCCGCAGCAGCGCTTTCTTGAGACGATCGGCTTCGACATACCTGGCCTGGATCCGCTCGATCCGCTCCATCCCGTCGGGCGTGGTCCCCATCCGGGCGTCATCGGCCAACTGCCCCAGCGGCCGCGAGATCCAGCGGGAAAACCACCAGATAAAGACCAGCGACAGGAGCAGGAAGGGAATGCTGTTGCCGAACGTCACCAGCACCAGGTCATTCAGATCGGCCAGCGTGGCTTGCGTGGATCTCTGCGCCACGATGCCCCACCCGGTGGACGCGACCGGCGCATAGCCTGCAAGCATCTCGACACCGTACTGGTTCATTATCTGCTGCGCGCCCGCTGCGCCGCTGGTTACCGCCAGCACAACTGAATTCTTGAAGATCGACTTGCCAACATGGGAGTCGTCCGGATGAAAAATCACGGTGCCTTTACGGTCCACCACATAGACATAAGAGCTGTCCCGATAATAATGGTTATCGAGAATCTCATGCAGCAGGTTCTTGGCATTCAGGTAAATCGTGCCCCCGACATAACCAAGCAGCCGCCCCTCCGCATTAATGATGGGATGGGAAATAAAGATAATCAGCCGCCCGCCGGAGGTCTTAAAGGGCTCGCTGATCGCCGGGGTGCGGGTGGTCAGGAGCGCGCGCCCCCAATCGGTCTTCACGCTCTGTCCGGCCCGGTGCAAGGCCGCTGGCGACACGGATAGCACCATGCCGTCCCGGCGGACGATGGCCACCGAGTTCAGGCTCCTGGTCTGCAAGCGCAAGCGCTCGGCCTCCTCGTCCACACGAGTCGGATCATCCATGGCCGCAGCCAGCAAACTGGCGCTGTATGCCAGTTGCTGCATGGTGCTTTCAAGATGGGCTCCCGTGGACTGTGCCAGCTTGGCCGCATAGACACGGTTGGCTTCCAGCGTATTCCGGATCAGCAGGTCACGCTGCACGCGGTAACTGGAGTACAGCGCATTGGCCATGGTCAGCAGGACCGATCCCAAGGCCAGGAGCAGGATCAGACCACCTAGCCCTATTTTGGGCGAGCGCCCCGGAAGCGGCTTACACGGTTGCGCTGACATCTCTTTTGCAGGCCGACGATCTTCAGAATCTTCAGAGGGGGACCGATTTTAGCACGGTCCACTGGCTAATATTCCTGCCGCAACGCGCAAATGCCAGCCCGCGCGGTTAAGGATTGGGAAAGGGATTTCAAGTTTCCCCTCGACTGGCGTATTGATTTTCCCAATATTTCCATTAACCATGCCCGGGAGACAAATAATGTAATGTACTAAGCAGGTCCTCCGGCACGCTCCCGCTCTGCCGCGAGGTAAGCGTCACGCGAGGGCAGCAGATGGCTACGGCATAGTGCGACAAGATCCTCGCGCCGGCCCTCGCGCAAGGCCTCGATCATGGCCCAGTGTTCCTGCCTGGCACGCTCGCGATAGCCCGCTGCAGCCAGCGACCCAAAGCGGATCGGATGGGCGCGGCGCGCGTATTCCTCGATGGCCTGGCGCAGCACCGCATTGTCGACCAGGGCGAACAACTCCCGGTGAAAGCGCTGGTTGATGCGGAACACCGCGCGCGCATCGCCTGCGGCCACCGCAACATCGTGCTCCTGCTGCACGGCCACCAGCGCCTGTAGCCGCGCGGCGGGCACCGGCAGCGCGATCAGGCTGGCGGCGTGCGTTTCCAGCACTTCGCGCAGTGCGTACAGCTCCATCACCTCGCGTGCCGGAAAGGCGCGCACCACCGCGCCGACGTTGCGCTTGCGCTCGACCACGCCCATGCCTTCGAGCGTGGCGAGCAACTGGCGCACCACATGGCGCTTCAGGTTGAAGCGCGCCATCAGGTCGTCTTCGACCAGCCGCTCGCGCGGACTCAGCAAGCCAAAGACGATGTCTTCCTCAAGGACCGCGGCGGCGGCCAGCATGGCTTGGGCGCCGCCGGGGGCATCGTCCTGCATGCTATGCGCCGCTTGTGCGCGCGTTCCTGCACGGGTTGGCCGATCCATGACAGGACGCTCAGGACTTGCGCGGCACGGTTTCGCTGGTCCGCGCGGCGCGCAGAAAATCGAAGTCCACGCCCTGGTCGGCCTGCGTCACCGTGGCCAGGAACAACTTGCGATAGCCGCGCTCGGCGGCAGGCCGCACCACTTCGTGCTCGGCCGCGCGGCGGGCCAGCTCCGCGTCGTCGATCAGCAGGGAAATTTCGCGCCGCGCCACCGACAGGCGGATGCGGTCGCCGTTGCGCACGTGCGCCAGCGGGCCACCGATGGCGGCTTCCGGCGTCACGTGCAGCACGATGGTGCCGGCCGCGGTCCCGCTCATGCGGCCATCCGAGATGCGCACCATATCCTTCACGCCGGCACGCGCCAGCTTCCTGGGAATCGGCATATAGCCGGCCTCGGGCATGCCGGGCGCGCCGGTCGGACCGATGCGCTTGAGCACGAGGATGTCGTCGGCTTTCACATCCAGCGCGTCGTCGTCGATGCACAGCGCCATGTCTTCGGCATCTTCGAACACCACGGCGCGTCCTTCATGCTCCATCAGCACAGGATCGGCGGCGGATTGCTTGATGATGGCGCCGCCCGGAGCCAGGTTGCCGCGCAGCACGGCCAGGCCACCCACCGGATAGATCGGCGCGTCGAACGGGCGAATCACATCCTGCGCGAACGGCGCGGGCGCAGCGTCGAGCTCCTCGCCCAGCGTGCGGCCTGAAACCGTCAGCGTGTCCAGGTGCAGCAGCGGGCGCAGCTCGCGCAGCAGCGCGGGCATCCCGCCGGCCGCGTGGAAGTCCTCCATGTAATGCTGGCCGGAGGGCTTCAGGTCCACCAGCACGGGGGTCTCGCGGCTCATGCGGTCCAGCCCGGCCAGGTCGATGTCGATGCCCAGGCGCCCGGCGATGGCGGTCAGGTGCACGATGCCGTTGGTGGAGCCGCCGATGGCCAGCAGCACACGGATGGCATTCTCGATCGCGCGGCCGGTGAGGATGCGGTCCGGCGTCAGGCCGGAGCGGGCCATGGCCACGGCAGTGGTGCCGGTGCGCTCGGCCACCCGCACGCGGTCGGCGGTAACCGCAGGGGCCGATGCGCCACCGGCCACCATCATGCCGAGCGCTTCGGTCAGGCAGGCCATGGTGCTGGCCGTGCCCATCACCGAGCAGGTGCCCACGCTGGCTACCAGCTGGTTGTTCACGTCGGCAATCTCGGGCGCATCGATCTCCTCGGCGCGGTAGCGGCCCCAGTAGCGGCGGCAATCGGTGCAGGCACCCACGCGCTCCCCGCGATGCGAGCCAGTCAGCATGGCGCCGGTGACCAGCTGGATCGCCGGCACCCCGGCCGAGGCTGCGCCCATCAGCTGCGCGGGCACGGTCTTGTCGCAGCCTCCGATCAGCACCACGGCGTCCATGGGCTGCGCGCGGATCATTTCCTCGGTGTCCATCGACATGAGGTTGCGCAGGTACATGCTGGTGGGCGCCGAGAAGCTCTCATGCACGGAGATGGTGGGAAAGTCCACCGGCAGGCCGCCCGCCAGCATGACGCCGCGCTTGACGGCTTCCACCAGTTGCGGCGCGTTGCCGTGGCAAGGGTTGTAGCTGCTGTTGGTGTTGACGATGCCGATCACCGGCCGCGACAGCGCGTCGTCGGTATAGCCCGCGCCCTTGATAAAGGCCTTGCGCAGGAACAGCGAGAAGCCTTTGTCGCCATAGTTGGTCAGGCCCTTGCCCAGGCCGCTCTCGGCATCCTGCGCCGGTTCGAAGGGGTCTTGGCCGGCTTGTGCCGAGGCGGAAGGGTCCTTGGGGGAATCGTGGGTGCCGGCCATGTGCATCTCCAATAATATTATTGATAATCGAGGCAGGCATCATATCTGGCCTTGCCGCTGCGCCGCAATGGAAAATTCAGCCCTGCCCCTTTAATTGAAAATTCAGATCAGTCGATAGAAAACTTCTGATTCTTCAATCAAGAGACGCCCCCTACACTCTGCCGTAGCGACGAGCCGGGCGTCCCGCGCTGCACAGCCTTGCTGTGCCTTCCCATCCATACCAACCCGGCGCAGGAGATTCCCCTATGACCGGCATTCGACGCCACGCGCGGACGCGCGTTTCCGCACCCAGGCGCCATCTGATCCTCTCCGCGCTCGCCGGCGCCATGCTGGCAGCCACGGCCGCCTTCCCCGGCCTGGCCGCTGCCGCCGACTATCCGACCAAGCCGATCCGCCTGGTTGTGCCCTACCCGCCGGGTGGCGCCACCGACGTCATCGGCCGCACCCTGGCGCAGCACCTGTCCACCGCGTTGGGCCAGCAGGTCGTGGTCGACAACCGGGCCGGCGCCGCCGGCAATATCGGCGCGGAGCTGGTCGCCAAGTCGCCCGCCGACGGCTATACCCTGCTGATGGGTGCGCTGACCAGCCACGCGATCAACGCGGCGCTGTACAAGAACCGCGTCTCCTACGACATCGAGAAGAGCTTTGCGCCGGTGGCCATCGTGGGTACCGTGCCGCTTGTGTTCGTGGTCAATCCCAGCGTCAAGGCCAACAGCCTGCCGCAGTTGATCGCGCTGGCAAAGGCCACCCCTGGCGCGATCACCTTTGCCTCCGCCGGCAATGGCTCGCCCCAGCATCTGGCAGGCGAGATGTTCAAGCGCATGGCCGGCGTGGACATGCTGCACGTGCCTTACAAAGGCAGCGGCCCCGCCATGACCGACCTGATCGGCGGGCAAGTGCTCAGCATGGTCGAGACCGTGCCGGCAGCGCAGTCCTACGTAAAGGGCGGCAAGATCCGCGCGCTGGCCGTTACCACCAGCGAGCGCGTGGCGGCGCTGCCCGACGTGCCAACCGCCAATGAAGCGGGCCTGAAGGACTTCGAGGTCAACTCCATGTTCGGCATCGTGGCCCCGGCCGGCACCCCGGCGCCGGTGGTGGACCGGCTCAACGCCGAGCTCAAGAAGATCCTGGCCGAGCCCGACGTGAAAGCCTCCCTGCTCAAGCAAGGCGCCATCGCCACCTGGACCACGCCGGCGCAGACCCAGGCCCGCATCAAATCCGAGCTGGCGAAGTGGACCGCGGTGATCCGGGAAGCGGGCGTCAAGCCCGAGTAAGCCGCCCCGCCGCCCCTGGGATCCCGGATCCCGGATTGCAGGTTGCCCGCCCCGCCCTGATGTGACGGGGTGGGCGCCTGT
The DNA here is from genome assembly GCF_052113425.1 of Cupriavidus sp. YAF13. Taxonomy (NCBI): domain Bacteria; kingdom Pseudomonadati; phylum Pseudomonadota; class Betaproteobacteria; order Burkholderiales; family Burkholderiaceae; genus Cupriavidus; species Cupriavidus sp. YAF13. The sequence continues at coordinate 64,377 of NZ_JBFRDD010000029.1, read as the reverse complement.
CGTCGCGCGCCTTGACACCCTGACGATTGCGCCTATGATGACTAGCGCAATGCTGCGGCGCAGCAAGTGACGATTGCCACCGACGAAATCCCTTCGGACGCGTTGCCTCGTCATGAACTATCGGAGACGCTATGGCTACCCTCTCTCACGCTGAACACGTCGAGGCGCCTCTGCCTTACCCCGTTATCGATTTTGGCCTGGCAAGCCCCTGGGCGCAGGTGGCGCAGAAGATCGGTGCGCTGAACCTGCAAACGGCAAAGACGCTCATTGCCGAAGGTACCGACTACTTGCGCGAGGCGGCCGCGCAACCGTTCAGCTTCACCACGTTCCGGCCCGAGCTGGCCGACGTGATGGCGCAGCACATTGCCGCCTACACCCACAGCCTGATCGAGATCGTGTTTGGCGCGAACGCGGATTTTTCCGACAACGTCCAACGCCATTTCGCCACGATCGGCGGCCAGGACCCGTTTCAATGGTGCCTGATGGGCCGGGATTTCCTGCCGGAGTACGGCAACGGGCTGCCCGCCATGGGCGCGGCGATGACAGGCTGGGTTGCGGCCTACCTGCCGGGCGGCAAGCCGCTGCCGGAAGCAAACGCCGAAGCCGCGCCGCGCAAGACCGCGCTGCTGGCGGCACCAGCCGACGTCGTGGAGCCGGTCGTGGAGCCGGTCGCGGAGCCGATTGTGGAGCCAGCCGTGGCGCCGGCCAAGCCAGCCGAATAAACCCGGCTCAGGTGGCCCTTGCCGGTCACATCCGCCAGCAGCAACCGCGGTGCCCGCCTTGAGCGGGTGGCGCGAACTGGTGTGGCGAAGTGTCAATGGCAACCGGCCTGAAGTGGGACTCCCCGGCCGCGTCGTCCTACGCGCGTAGCAAGAAAGCGCTGATCCGATGCGTCTGAATCAGCGCTTGCACAGCGCGCTTGGCCAGGTCATTGGCAGGCAGTGCCGGGCACAGGCTTGCCCGAGTTGGTCATGCCCTGGCAGGCGTCGCCGACAATGGTGTCGGAGTCGAAGGCGGCGTTGTTATATGGCTTGAGCCTGCCCGCTACCGTGCAGCAAAAGCGCGGCTCGCCCGGGACGGGCGTTGCTGGCGGCGCGCTCTTCGCCATGCGGGAGGAGGACGCAGGCATCTGACTGGCGGGCGTTGGCGCGGGAGCAATACGGGAGACTGGCGGCTTGGCGGGCTGGTCGACGCTCTGGTCGTCGTCATCCGGAGACATGCACCGGCCATTCTGGCAGATCCGCTCACCTTTGCACTGCATGTCATATTGACAACCCGCTGCGACTGCGTGCAGCGGCGACGCCATCGCCAACGTGGTGGCGAACAGCAAGCCCAGCGTTCTCATGTTTCCTCCTACTCGACTGCCAGCGCAAATCGTACGAACCGCCCGCGCCGGATCGTATGTTCCGGCACTGGCGAGCGCCGGGCATCGTGCTGTTTTGCACGGGACACCCGACTACAGCGCCGACCGCCACGTCAGCCGAAGCGATACACCGCTACCTCTAGCATAGGCATCGGGACCCGACACAGGGAACCCCGCCATGCAAGCGTGTGAGCGTCGCACCACCAAGCGCGGCGACGGCAAAAAAGCGCTGCGCGCAGTGCCCGGCCAGGGCGTCCAAACGCCCGTGTGAAACCGCTTGCGCCCGGCGCCCGCACGCTTCTAGTCCTTGTATGATTGCCGCTGGATTCATTGCACTGCCCTGCCCGCCGCTGAGCCCCAGGGCGTTTTTCGGCGTCATCGCGCTGGCCTGGGTCCTCCTCTTTCCCATGATGGCGCCGCAAGACCTGCTGGAACTCAAGGGCATCCTGGTCGTCTGCTACGCGCTCTATTTCACGGGCATCACGGTGTACACATTCATCACGCTGCGGCGCGCGAAGCTGCAGAACTTCGTCATGGCCAAGACCTTGCTGCAGCAGGCTTATGTGGACGCGCTGACTGAGATTCCCAACCGCCGGGCCTTCATGCTCAACGTGGGCAGCCTGGTGCCGCGCGCCACCGCGGAGCAAGACCACTACCTGGCGATGGTGGACATCGACGACTTCAAGAAGGTCAATGACCGCTACGGCCACGACATTGGCGACGCAGTGTTCAAGCACGTGGCCGCGGGGATCAAGCTGGAGATGGGGGACTGCCAGTATGCGCGCCTGGGCGGAGAGGAGTTCGGCATTTATCTCAAAGGGATGACGCGCGCCGAGGCGGAAATCCGCATCGGCATGCTGTGCCGCAGCATCCGGGATGCGCCATCGGAGCCCCCCGTGACCATCAGCATTGGCGTCACCCACATGGTCAGCGGCGACACGCTCACCAAGGCGCTCATCAAAGCCGATGAAGCGCTCTATGATTCAAAGAGGACCGGCAAGGACAAGTATACGTTCCACCAGGAGCCCCGCCAGCCCGAAGGATCGCCATGACCCATATCAACCTGCTTTGCGCTGCCTGCCTGGCATCCACCTGCCTTGCCGGCATGGCGCTGGCTCAGTCAAGCACCGTGGTTATCAACCAGAGCGGCATTTCCGCCTCGGGCACGTCCGGGAGCAGCGTCGTCATTGTCAATGGCCAGGTGGTGACTTCCCATGACGCCACCAAGGGAGGCGGCCCCGAGAAGACCGAGCAGCGCATGGTTGGCGCGTTCTCCGGCGTGCAGCTCAATGCCCCGGCCGATGTGGTGTTCTCGGTTGCGCGCGCGTACTCCGTTTCCATCACCGGCCCCGCGGACATCCCGCCGCTGGTGCTCACCAGCCTGGACAACGGCAGGCTGACGATTGGCCTGAGCGCACCAGTCGTGCTCGCGGCGCCGCTCCGGGTGGCCATTACCGGGCCCTCGCTCCAGGCGGTCAGCATTCCCGGCGCCGGCACCCTGCGTGCGTCCGGCCTGCACGAGGCATCCATCGACCTGCGCCTGTCCGGCTCCGGCTCGATCGTTGCCGAGGGCACCGTGGGCAGCGTGCGCGCCGCGATCTCCGGCTCCGGCGAGGTCGATGCCAGCGCCTTGCGCGCGCAGAGGCTGGACGCGCAGGTCAGCGGCTCGGGCCGCATCCTCGGCTACGCGTCGGATACGGCCAGCGTGGCGCTGACGGGATCCGGCGACATCATCGTTGCCGGCAAGCCGCACCAGCGCGCCGTCAGCCGGACGGGTTCCGGCCAGGTATCGTTCGAATAGCCGGTCGCGCCGGACCTAACAGGCGGCCAGCCCGTCCACCGCCTGCTGGGTGATGGCGACGCCATGCCGTACCGTGGCGTCGCGCCACGGCTGGGCGCGTAGAAATCCGTGAAATCCATCGTTAAACCGTCCGCGCTTATTCCGTAAAGGCAAGGGTGACGCCCGCCGCCTCGGCAGGTGGCACCACCAGCAGGCCGTCAATCTCCTCGACGCCGCGGATCTCGCCTGCCGCCAGCGCGGCGCGCGCCGTTGCCAGCGCTGTGGTGCGCAGCACCAGCGCCACCATGCGGTCGCGGCCATCAATCAGCGGCGGCACGCTCGCGCCAAAGCGCCGCGCCGCCGCCTCCGGCGTCAGCACCACCACCGACGCACCGCCGGCGCGCAGCAGCTCGCCGTGCGCACCCTTGCCCACGTGCTCGGCGCCGAACAAGCGCGACAGCAGGCCGATGGTGCGCGCCGGGTCTGCGGCCGCGATCACGTATTGCGCCACGCCGGTCACGCCGTTGGGATGGGCCTGCCAGTGCCCGCGCCAGACCAGTTCCGGCGTGAAGTGGTGGCAGAAGTAGAGGCGTCCGTTTGGCACCAGGTGCGCGGCCAGCCGCACCGTGCGAAAGCGCGCTTCGCCGGTGGCGCCGGGCAGCTCGACCGGGCGCGTGAACTCACGCGGCGGCCCTTCCACTTCCAGCCCGCGCGCCAGGATCTCGCGGTGCAGGCCGGTGGAGTCGGCGCTCTTGAAGACGAGTCCGGTCAGGCCAGCCGGCTCGGCCAGCAGGTCCGCGCGGCCGGTCGCCGCCTTGCCGGCTTCAAAGCCGAGCAGCTCCAGGTAGTCCGTATCGAAGATCGCGAGGTGGTTGCTAGACCCGAGCGAATGATGGCCGCGCGGCGTCAGCTGGAAACCCAGGCGGCGATAGCGGCTGGCGGCGCCGTCCAGGCCTTCATGGACATTGACGACCACGTGGTCGAGCAGCGGGATCAGGTTTGGCATGAGAGGGGTTCCGTTGGAATAAACGAGCAGTTGGCGAGCGTACGCGAGCACGGCGCGATCCCCAACTGCGCGTTTCGTCTTTGCATATGCGCGCCGCGCGCGCCCGCCGGGTGCGCAGCGCGCCGCGCAGCCAACGTCTTTGCTTAGACGAAAAGCGCGTTTCCCTCGCGCAGCGGCGCCCCCTACACTCGCTGGCTGTCCAGCCTTCGTGCTCCCTGCTTCCTGCATTCCTTCGGTTATTGTGGAACCCCTGCCATGCCCCTGACGCGACGCGACTTCCTGATTCAATCCGGTGCCCTTGCCGCTGGCGCCTCCCTCCCGGGCACGCTGCTGGCACAGGCTGCCGACACGCCGCGCAAGGGCGGCGTGCTGACGGTCCTGCTGGGCGGCGAGCAGCGCATCCTCAACCCCGCGCTGCGCGCGTCCACCGGCGTCTACGTGGTGTCCAGCAAGATCATCGAGTCGCTGGTGGACCTGGACGCCAGCGGCAAGCCCGCTCCCGTGCTGGCCACCAGCTGGAGTAGCTCACCGGACGGCAAGACCATCACCTTCAAGCTGCGCGAGGGCGTGACCTGGCACGACGGCAAGCCCTTCACCTCGGCCGACGTGCAGTACAACGCGATGGAGCTGTGGAAGAAGCACCTGAACTACGGCACCGCGCTGCACCTGTACCTCGATGCTGTCGATACCCCTAACGCACAGACCGCGGTATTCCGCTATTCGCGCCCGATGCCCATCGAGCTGCTGCTGCGCGCGCTGTGCGACCTTGGCTACGTGGTGCCGCGCCACAAGTTCGAAGGCACCAGCGTGCTGGAGAACCCCGCCAATACCGCGCCGGTCGGCACGGGGCCGTTCCGCTTCACCCAGTACGAACGGGGCCAGTTCGTGATCGCCGAGCGCAATGCCGCATATTGGCGCAAGACCGCGCCGTACCTTGACCGCGTGGTGTGGCGCATCATCACCGACAAGTCCGCCGCGGCTGCCGCGCTCGAAACCGGCGAGGCGCAGCTAACCACCTATTCGCATGTCGGCCTGGCGGATCTTGAGCGATTCAAGAAGGATGGGCGCTTCAAGGTGTCCACCAAGGGACTGGAAGCCAATTCCTACAACAACACGCTGGAGTTCAACGTGCGCCGCAAGGAGCTGTCGGACGTGCGCGTGCGCCGCGCCATCGCGCATGCCATCGATGTCGACTTCTTCATCAAGAACTTCCTGTACGGCACCGCCAAGCCGGCCACCGGCCCGATTCCCTCGACCTCGTCGTTCTATCCGGGCGGCAAGCAGCCCTATCCGTTCGACCGCAAGCGCGCCGAAGCCCTGCTCGACGAAGCCGGCTTCAAGCGCGGCGCCGACGGCAACCGCTTCACGCTCAAGCTGGTGCCGATCCAGAACGGCGAAGACGTGCCACTGTTCGCCACCTACGTACAGCAGTCGCTGGCGCAGGTGGGCATCAAGGTCACCGTGCAGCAACTCGACATCGCCGGCGCGTTGTCGACCGTGTACCGCGACTGGAATTTCGACCTTGCCACCGGCTGGCACCAGTACCGCGGCGACCCCGCGGTCTCGACCACCGTCTGGTACCGCTCAGGCAGCCCCAAGGGCGCGCCCTGGACCAACCAGTACGGTTGGCAGTCCGCCAAGGTCGACAAGCTGATCGACGACGCCGGCTCGGAGATCAACCCGGCCAAGCGCAAGGCGCTCTATGCCGAGTGGGTCAAGGAGGTCAATGACGAGCTGCCGGTCTGGATGGTGACGGAGCGCGAGTTCTACTCGATCACCAGCAAGCGCGTGCACAACGACCACAACACGCCGCGCTGGCCGTCCAGCAGTTGGTACGACACCTGGCTGTCGGCCTGAGCCGGCCATGCGCATCTTGTCACTCGCCCTGCGCAGGCTGGCAGCCAGCCTGCCCTCGCTGCTGCTGATCCTGTGCGGCCTGTTCCTGCTGCTGCAATTCGCCCCGGGAGACACCGTCGATGCCCTGGTCGCCGAAATGGGCGGCGCGGATGCCGCCGTCATCGGCCAGCTGCGGCAGTTCTACGGGCTTGACGCCTCCACCACGGTGCAGCTTGGCCGCTACCTGTGGCGTCTGGTGCATCTGGACCTGGGCTACTCCGCCATCTACGGCAAGCCGGTGGCCGCCGTCATCCTGGAGCGCCTGCCCGTCACACTGCTGCTGATGGGCTGCGCGCAGGTGCTGGCCGCCGTGTGCGGCATTGCGCTGGGCGTAGCCGCGGCGCACCGGGCCGACCGCTGGCCGGATACGCTGGCATCCATGCTTGGGCTGGTGTTCTACGCCACGCCATCGTTCTGGTTCGGCCTGATGGGCATCGTGGTGTTCGCCATCCACCTGGGGTGGCTGCCGCCCGGTGGCTACCAGGACGTCGCTGCGGGCTACACGGGCCTGGCACGCCTGGCCGACATCGCCTGGCACCTGGTGCTGCCCACCGTGACCCTGGCGCTGATCTACCTGGCCATCTACCTGCGCATCATGCGCGCGTCGATGCTGGAGGTGCTGACGCTGGATTTCGTACGCAGCGCGCGCGCCAAGGGCCTGTCCGAGTACGCCGTGCTGGTGCGCCATGTGCTGCGCAACGCGCTGCTGCCGCTGCTCACGCTGGCCGGGCTGCAGTTCGGCACCATGCTGGGGGGCTCGGTGGTGATCGAAAGCGTGTTCGCGTTGCCGGGGCTGGGCCGGCTGGCCTATGACTCGGTGGTCCAGCGCGACCTGAACACCCTGCTGGGCATCGTCTTCATCAGCGCGCTGCTGGTGATCGCCATCAATTTCATCGTCGACATGCTGTATGCGCTGCTCGACCCCCGCATCCTTCACGAACGCAAGGCATGAAGCTGCTCCGACGTTACCTGCGCAACCCGGCCGCAGCCTTTGGCCTGCTGGTGTTGCTGGCGGTCATTGCCATGGCCGCGTGCGCCTCGGCCGTGTTTCCCGCCGATCCCCTTTCCCTTGCCGGCCGTCCGTTGCAGTGGCCGCTGGAGGATCCGCATTTCTGGCTAGGCACTGACCAGACCGGGCGCGACATCGCCGCCCAGATCTTTCACGGCGCGCGCGTCTCGCTGCTGATCGGCTTCGTGGCCACGCTGATTGCCGTGTCCATCGGCATCCTGATCGGCGCGTTCGCGGGATACTACGGCGGCTGGGCCGACAACCTGCTGATGCGGCTGACCGAAGGCTTTCAGACGCTGCCCAGCTTCTTGCTACTGCTGGTGCTGGTGTCAGTGTTCGGCTCCGGCATCACCAATGTGACGCTGGCCATCGGCGTGGTGTCCTGGCCCGCCACCGCGCGGCTGACGCGCGCCGAGTTCCTGACCCTGCGCAACCGCGACTTCGTCCACTCCTGCCGCGCGCTGGGCATGCGCGACCTGCAGATCATCTTTCGCGAGATCCTGCCTAACGCGCTGCCGCCGGTGGTGGTGTACGCCAGCGTAGTGATGGCGCTGGCCATCCTGCTGGAAAGCGCGCTGGCCTTTCTCAACCTGTCAGACCCGAACGTGGCCTCCTGGGGCAACCTGATCGGCGGCGGGCGCAGCGTGCTGCGTTCGCAGTGGTATGTCTCGGCCATTCCCGGCATCGCCATCCTGCTCACCGTGCTGGCTGTGTCGCTGGTGGGACAAGGCCTGAACGACGCACTCAACCCCAGGCTGAAACGCGCATGAGCGGCCCCTTGCCCTTCCTTCTCAGCATCGACGCGCTCAGCGTCGCCTTGCCCGCTGGTGCCGACCGCCCGCTCGCGCTGGACGGCGTCTGCCTGGCGCTGGCGCCAGGTGAAATCCTGTGCGTGGTTGGCGAAAGCGGCTCCGGCAAATCCATGACCGCCGGCGCCGTGCTTGGGCTGCTGCCCGATGGCGTGCGCCGCAGCGCCGGGCGCATCCTGTTTGAAGGCCGCGAGCTGACGGCGCTGTCCGAGGCGGATCTGCGGCGCATACGTGGCGCCCGCATCGGCATGATCTTCCAGGAGCCGATGACGGCGCTCAATCCGCTGCGCACCATCGGCGACCAGATCGGCGAGGTGTTCCGCACCCACACCCGGTTACCCAAGGCGGAAATCGCACGCAAAGTACAGAACCTGCTGGAAGACGTGCAGATCCCGCAGCCGCTTGCCGCCGCTGACGCCTATCCGCATGCGCTGTCCGGCGGGCAGCGCCAGCGCGCCATGATTGCCATGGCGCTGGCGCTCGAGCCCAGCTTGCTGATTGCCGATGAACCCACCACCGCGCTCGACGTCACCACCCAGGCCCAGATCCTGCGGCTGATCCGCGAATTGCAGCAACGCAAGGGCACGGCGGTGCTGTTCATCACGCACGACTTCGGCGTGGTGGCGGAGATTGCCGACCGCATCGCGGTCATGCGCCGAGGCAAGGTGGTGGAGACCGGGCCAGCCGCCGAGATCCTGGCGCGGCCACAGCACCCCTACACCCAAGCGCTTCTGGCCGCCGTGCCCGCGCTGGAGCCGCCGCCACCGCGCGTGCAAACGGGTGGCACGCTGCTCGCCATCGACGGCATCGGCAAAACCTACCGCGGCGGCGGCTGGCTCGGCCGGGGACGGCGCCAGGTGCAGGCGCTCGACCAGGTATCGCTCGCGCTGCCGCGCGGCGGCGCGCTCGGCATCGTGGGCGAGAGCGGCTCCGGCAAGAGCACGCTTGCGCGTTGCCTCGTGGGCCTGCTCGACCCGGATCGCGGCAGCTTGCGGCTCGATGGCGCCGATTTGCTGGCAGCCGGTGCTGGGCAGCGCCGACAGCGCGCCCGGCGCATCCAGATGGTGTTCCAGGACCCGTTTGGTTCGCTCAACCCACGCCGCCGCGTGGGCGAGCTGGTCGCGCAGGGCCCGCTGATCCATGGGGAACATCCGCTGCGGGCTCGCCTTCGCGCCGCCGAGCTGTTCGAACTGGTAGGGCTGGATCCCAGCGCGCTCGACCGTTATCCGCACGAGTTCTCCGGCGGCCAGCGCCAGCGCATCGGCCTGGCCCGTGCGCTGGCCCTGTCGCCCGACGTGCTGGTGGCGGACGAGCCGGTATCCGCGCTGGATGTCTCCGTGCAGGCACAGGTGCTGGCGCTGCTTGACGACCTGCGCGCGCGCACCGGCTTGTCGCTGATCCTGATCACGCACGATTTGCGCGTGGCGGCCCAGGTCTGCGACCGGGTGGCGGTCATGAAGGACGGGCGCGTGGTGGAAGAAGCGGATACCGCCACGCTGTTCGGCGCCCCCCGCCATCCCTACACCCAGGCCTTGCTGGCAGCCGTGCCGGGCAGGCGGGCGGTGGGCCGGGCAGGCGCAGCGGTCAGCGAACGCAGCGTGCGCTGACGCTTGTTGACCGCCTCGCTGCCCCCGACATGCGCGTGCGCACAACAATTTCGCGCGGCAACGCTTGTTGACGTTGCAGTGCAAGAATGGCAGCATTCCCGGCTTCGGTGGGCTGCCCACCTGCCCATACACTCGCCCGCCGCCAACGCGGGCTTCGGAGTATTCAAGTCATGCGCGTTGCATTTATCGGCCTGGGTGTCATGGGCTATCACATGGCGGGCCATCTCGCCGCCAAGGGCCATCAGGTCACCGTCTACAACCGCACGGCTGCCAAGGCCGAGCAGTGGGTCGCCGCGTTCGGCGGCAAGTCGGCCGCCACCCCGGCGCTGGCCGCGCAAGACGCCGAAGTGGTGTGCTCCTGCGTGGGCAACGACGATGACCTGCGCTCGGTCCTCACTGGCAAGGACGGCGCCTACAGCAACGCACCGGCAGGCTGCGTGTTCGTGGACCACACCACCGCCAGCGCCAATGTGGCGCGCGAGTTGTATGCCGCGGCTAGTGAGCGGGGCCTGCACTTTGTCGACGCGCCCGTCTCGGGCGGCGAAGTCGGCGCGCAAAAGGGCATCCTGACCATCATGTGCGGCGCCGACGAGGCCGTGTTCGGTCGGATCGAGGCAGTGCTGGGCGCCTATGGGCGCGCCGTCACCCGCATTGGTGGCTCCGGCGCGGGCCAGCTGGCCAAGATGGTCAACCAGATCTGCATCGCCGGCCTGCTGCAGGGCCTGTCCGAAGCCATTGCCTTTGGCGAGCGCGCGGGGCTGGACATGAAGGTAGTGCTGGACGTAATCAGCAAGGGCGCCGCTGGCTCCTGGCAGCTGGAAAACCGCGGCCCCACCATGATCGAAGGCAAGTTCGATTTCGGCTTCGCGGTGGACTGGATGCGCAAGGATCTGGGCCTGTGCCTGGACGAGGCGCGCCGCAACGGCGCCAGCCTGCCGGTCACCGCCGTGGTGGACCAGTTCTACGCGGACCTCCAGCAAGACGGCTGCGGCCGTGCCGATACCTCCTCGCTGATCAAGCGCCTGCGTTGATCCTGCGCTGACCGGCGGCTGCCGGGCACGTGCGCTACCCGCACCGCCGGCTGTTCTGTCGCCCATTTCCCGGTTGCCCCCCTTCCTGACGCCGCAATCGCAGCGTCATCCAATTCCTACATCCATATCAGAGGCCGTCTGGCTGGGCCGGACGGCGCGCCCAGCTATCTTGTCAGCATGGCAGGCGCGCCTGTTAGCGCCGTGCAGCATCATTCACGTAGGAGACCACTATGTTGAGACTGGCAAGCGCGCTCATCGCGAGCGCAGCGCTTCTGTTCGGATTGAACGGTTGTACCGCTACCGGCGCCGTGGCTGGCGGTGTGGCAGGCCATGAACTGTCGCACGGCAGCACCGCGGGCACCATCGGCGGCGCGGTGGCAGGCGGCATCATCGGTCACGAACTCGGCAAGTAAGCAGTAGTCAATTCCTCAGATTAAAAAAGCGCGCCGCATGAAGATGTGGCGCGTTTTTTATTATTTTCATCGCTGAAAGAATGACAGCGCCGCCGCACGGATTGGCGGGCAATGCATCAAGAGCGAGCTCAATACGACTTCGGCAAACCCAGCACGCGCTCGGCGATATGGCACATGATGAGCTGCGCGCTGACCGGGGCAATGCGCGGGATATACGACTCGCGCAGGTAACGCTCCACCTGGTACTCACGCGCATAGCCCATGCCGCCCAACGTCAGGACCGCGGTCTGGCAGGCCTGGTGCGCGGCCTCCGCCGCGAGGTACTTGGCGGTATTGGCTTCGGCCCCGCAGGGCTTGCCGTTGTCATACAGCCAGGCCGCTTTCCACACCATCATGTCGGCGGCCTCCAGCGCCATCCACGCTTGCGCCAGCGGATGCTGGATGCCCTGGTTCTGGCCAATCGGACGCCCGAACACGGTGCGCTCCTTCGCATAGCGCGTTGCCGCTTCCAGTGCCACGCGGCCAAGGCCGACGGCTTCGGCGGCAATCAGGATGCGCTCGGGGTTGAGGCCGTGCAGGATGTATTCGAAGCCGCGCCCTTCTTCCCCGATGCGGTCGGCCACCGGCACCGTCAGCCCGTCGATAAAGAGCATGTTCGAGTCCACCGCGGCGCGCCCCATCTTGTGGATCTCGCGCACCTCGATGCGCTTGCGGTCCAGCGCCGTGTAGAACAGGCTCAGGCCCTGCGTCGGCTTGGCCACCTTGTCCAGCGGCGTGGTGCGGGCCAGCAGCAGCATGCGGTCGGCCACCTGCGCGGTGGAGATCCAGATCTTGCGGCCGTCCACGCGATAGCTCGCCCCATCCGCCGACAACACAGCCTGGGTCTTGAGATGGGTGGTATCCAGCCCCGCGTCGGGCTCCGTCACAGCAAAACAGGCCTTCTCGGTCCCGGCGATCAGCGGCGCCAGCGCCGCCTCCTTCTGGCGATCGTTGCCGAACACCACCACCGGGTTGAGGCCAAACACATTCATATGGATGGCCGACGCGCCGGAGAAACCCGCGCCGGACGCCGACACCGTCTGCATGATCAGCGCCGCCTCGGTAATGCCCAGGCCGGCGCCGCCGTACGCTTCCGGCATCGCGATGCCGAGCCAGCCCGCCTGCGCCATGGCCTGGTGGAAGGCATGGGGAAACTTGCCTTCGTCGTCCAGCCCCGACCAGTAGTCGGCGCCGAAGTCGCTGCATAGTTGCGTCACCGCTTCGACGATGGCGCGCTGCTCGGGGGTTCTTTCAAAGTTCATGCCTACCTCATTCCGGCTGGATGCCAGCGTCCTTGACCAGCTTGGTCCACTTGACCAGCTCGCCGGCCACAAAGCCGGAGAACTGCTTGGGCGATTGCCCGAATGCCTCAAAGCCCAGCGCCTCGAAGCGCGGCGCGACGTCCTTGCTGGCGGCGATGCGCGACAGCTCGCGGTTGAGCCGCTCGACCACCTCCGCGGGCGCCTTCGCCGGCGCGAACACGCCATTCCAGGACGTAATGTCGAAGCCTTTCAGCTCAGGCGTGTCGGCCAGCGGCGGCAGTTCCGGCAGCAGCCGGCTGCGCTGCGCGGTGGTCACCGCCAGCGCGTGCAGCTTGCCCGCCTTCACGTTGGCAATGCCGGCCGCAACGTCGACAAACATCATCGGCACCTGTCCCGCGATCACATCGGTCATGGCCGGCGGCGTGCTCTTGTATGGCACGTGCAGCAAGTCCAGCCCGGCCATGCGCCCGAGCGTGGCGCCCGACACGATGCCGGTGCTGTTGCCGCTGGCGTAAGACATGCCCGGATGCGTGCGCGCATAGGCGATCAGCTCCGCCACGGTCTTGACCGGCAGCTTCGGGTTGACCACCAGCATGAACGGCAGGTTGCCCATGCGCGCCACCGGCGTGAAGTCGCGGATCGGGTCGTACGGCAGCTTCTTCATCAGCGAAGGGTTGGCCGAATGGGTCGTGTTGGTGGTCATGAACAGCGTGTAGCCGTCCGGCGCGGCCTGCGCGACGATCTCGGCGGCAATCGCGCCGTTTGCCCCGGGGCGGTTGTCCACCACCACATTGGTCTTGAGCGCATCGCCGAGCTCCTTGGCGGTGATGCGGGCCACCGCGTCGGTGCCGCTGCCGGCGGCGAACGGCACCACCATGCGGATCGGCTTGCTGGGATAAGCGTCGGCCGCCGCCGCGAACGGCGCCGTGGCGAGGCTCAGCAATGGCAGCGCCGCGCGCAGCAGCGTGGTGAGGCTTGGCATAGTGTTGTCTCCTGTTTTTTTGGCTAGCTATCTCGTTGTCGTGGATTAGCTTTGTTAGCTTTGTTTTTGCGATGCCCTCGGGCACCACGCCGCCTCACCGCGCGGTCTTCTCTTTGTAGTTCGTGTCCTTGACCAGCTTGGCCCAGCGCGCGGCGTCGTCGGCAATGATGGCGGCGAACTGCTCGGGCGTGCYGCCCACGGCCTCATAGTCGATGGCGGCAAGGCGCTCCTTGATATCCGGCATCGCGACGATCCGCACGATTTCCTGGTTCAGCCGGGTGACGATTTCCTTGGGCGTGCCTGCCGGTGCCAGCAGCCCGGCCCAGGAATTGAAGTTCATGCCCTGGATCCCCGCCTCCTGCATGGTCGGCACATCGGGCAGCGCCGGCGAGCGCTTGGGCGACAGCACGGCCAGCGGGCGCAGCCTGCCGGCCCGGATCATCGCCATCGAATTGAAGGGATCGATGGTCATGTCGACCTCACCCGCCACCACGGCCTGCATCTGCGGGCCGGTGCCCCGGTACGACACACTGACTACGTCCGGCGTGCCGGCGGTGGATTTGAATGTCTCCCCGATCAACTCGATCATGCTGCTGCCGGCCGACAGGCTCAGCGGACGGCTCTTGGCGCGGGCCAGCCCGACGAACTCCTGCACGGTCTTGGCCGGCACCGAGGGGTGGACCACCATCACAAAGCCGATGCTGCTGATCAGGCTGATGGGCGCAAAGCTCTTCAGCGGCTCGTAACCTGCCTTGTACAGCACGGGGCTGAGCGTCTGCGCGCCAGCGGTGTTGAGCAGCAGCGTATAGCCATCGGGGGCGGCACGCGCGACCATATCGGTACCGATGATGCCATTGGCGCCGGGGCGGTTCTCCACCACCACCGGCTGCTTCAAGGCCTCCGCCAGCCTCTGCGACACCAGCCGCGCCACCACGTCGGAGGCGCCGCCCGGCGCGAAAGGCACCACCATGCGGATCGGCTTGGCGGGATAGGTGCTGCTCCACGCCAATGCGGGCACGACGCTCCAGATAGCGGCGCAAGCGAGCAAACGGCGTCGGGAAGACAGTGTCATCGGAATCTCCTACCAGGCTTGAACAACAAACGTCGTATCGGGTGCGGGCACCCAGGCGGAATGGCGGCGCTCGGCAGCGTTCCTCAGGCGGGACGGATCACGCGCTCCGGGGATTCCTCGTAAGGCGGGGCGTAGATCACCAGCAGCTTCACGGGCTCGTCGCTGATCACCGTGAACACATGCATGGCCTCGGCCGGGAAGAAGCAGCAATCGCCGGGACCAAGCTCGCGCGATTGCCCGTTCACCTCGGCGCGCGCCCTGCCCTCCAGCACATAGCAGACCTGCTCGATGCCGGGATGCGCGTGAGGCAAGGCACCTTTGCCGCGCTCGATGGTGCCGTGGATGACTTCTAGCTGGGTGGCGCCGACGTTGTCGCGGCCGATGATGCGGCGGTTCAGCGTGCCGACATGATTGGCCGGGTGGTAGCCGGGCACGTCTTCGGCACGGACAAAGTAGATCGGTGAGGACGACGAGGGGGTCATTGCAGTCTCCATGCCGGCTTCGCCGCGACCCCATGAGGGCAGCTGTGATGCCCGGCTTTTTTCATGTTTGTGAAAGTTATTTTATCCCTATGAAAAAACTAGTCAACTGTTTCAGCCAGCCCGCGACGCCTCAACCGCCTCGGCAATGGATTCTGAGTGACTTTTTACGCACAAAACAGAAATTTCCTGGCAGCCCCGGCAAATTCTGCAATCTCGCGCATCAGGGATGCAGAGACGCTGCAGCCTTTGCGGCATCTGTCCAAACGCATTTTTCCTAACGCATCCCTCCTGACTTGACCCGCCCTCGGAAAGGTAAACCGCACCTTGGCTTCCCGCCTGCCCCCCGGACGCTGGACTGTGGCTGATCAAGCTGTTTACCACCTACCGCATTGCCGCCGTGGGCAACGGCCTGATGGTGGGCTGCACGGTCGGCCACGGGGGCCATGGGACGATCGACTATGATGAGTGCTTCTCTTCCGGCCAATCCCGGCCTGCCCCACTCATGACCGCCAACGACAACAAAGCGCCGCCGATGAACGTGAAGACGGCGTTGCGCGTGCTCGAGATCATCGAAACCTTCGCGCGCGAGCGGCGCGCGCTGTCGCTATCGGAGCTGGCCCGGTTGCTGGCGGTGCCGGCATCGAGCTGCCTGGCGCTGATCCGGACCCTGACCTCGCTGGGTTACCTGTACGAGACCGGCCGCCGCCAAGGCTATTACCCCACAGGCCGCCTGCTGGCCATGGCGCAGCAGATCGCGCGGCACGACCCGGTGCTGGACCGGGTGCACGGCACCATGAACGAGCTGCGTGCCGCCACCGGCGAGACCGTGGTGATCGGCAAGCTGCATGAAGGCCGGTGGGTGGTGTACCTGGACGTGCTCGAATCCCCGCACGCGATCCGCTATATCGCCACCGCAGGCGAGCGGCGTGAGCTCCATGCAAACTCGATCGGCAAGGCCTTGCTGTCCGTCATGCCCGAGGACGAGCGCAGCGCGCTGATCGCTCAGCTCAGCTTCGAGCGCTTCACGCCACGCACGGTAGCCAACGCGGCGCAGCTGGAAGCCGAGCTGAAGAAGTCCGCCGAGCAAGGCTGCTTCATCAACCTGGGCGAGTCGCTGCCCGATGTTGGCGCGCTGGCCTGGCCCGTGCGGCTGTCGGGAGAATGCTACGGGATTTCCATTGCCGGGCCGGCGTACCGCATCGAGCCCGCGCTGACGCGGTTCTCGGCCATCCTCAGGACGGCCTGCTCCGCGCTCGAGCGCGACGAGCGCAGCCGGTTCTCGCAATAGCTATATCAGCCTATCCGCCTATCCGCCGTCAACTCCCGGCCGACGCTTCCGGCATGCCGCATTCGCGCAGCAGATCGCGCAGTTCGTTGATGACCGGAAACACCTCCTGGTTCCAGTCGGCGCCCTGCTCGTCGTGCGCCGCCTGCTCGCTCTCGACGATCCAGCGGTCCTCTTTGAAGATCCGCTCGGTAAACCACACCAGCAGCGGCCAGGCCAGATCCAGTATGCCGGGAATGCCGGGCTTCTTGATCGACAGCAGCCCGAACGTGCGGTTGGTGCGCTGCTCGGCGTCGAGCGGCACGTAGACGATCCACAGGTCCATCACCAGTGTGGCATCCGAGGTGCGGATCTGCAGGGTCTGGTAGGGATACAGGGTGCGGACCGTCATCACGTCCTTGCCGCCTTGCCCGCCCTTGCTGCCCTTGTTGCCGCCGCCAAACACCAGCGCTTCGCCCACCGGCTGCTTGCCTTGCTCGCGAGCGAAGGTGTAGTCCACCTCGACCCATCCGTCGCCGCGCCGGCGGCCCAGCGAGCTGGCGCGCATCTGCCCCATCTGCCGCCGGTGCAGGAACTGATGGTTCATGTCCATCAGGTTCTCGTGCATGAACGAGTAATGGCATTTGACCTCGCGGCCAAAACGCCGCGTCTTGTAGGCCTTGTTGGCCACCGAGCCCAGGCTGGGCAACGGGGTTTCGTCGGCCAGCACCGCGCTGCCGGGGAACACGAAGATCAGCCCTTCCACCTCGCGGCAGGGGTAGGAGCGCACGCCGTTGGGCAAGCGCTCGCGGCCCAGGTAAGGCACATCGATGCAGCGGCCGGTGCAGTCATAGGTCCAGCCGTGATAGCAGCAACGGATCGATTCGCCTTCGACCACGCCCGCATGCAACGGCACCTGCCGGTGCGCGCAACGATCCTCGAGCGCGAACACCGCGCCGGACGCCGTGCGCACCAGCACGATCGGCTCTCCGGCAAAGCGCACGCCATGCGCCTTGCCGCGCTTGACCTCGCGCGACCAGGCCAGGGGATACCAGTGATCGGGATGAATGGTGACGCGGCGCAGGTCGCGCAGCGGAACTTCGGTAGGGCTATCGCTATCGTTGGCACTGCTACTGCTATCTAGCAACGGAACTGCATGCATGGGGGACTTCTCCTTGCAAGACTGGTATCTCGATTAGCCGGCTGCATGGGCGGGAGGACGAATCCAAGGGCTAAGTCTAACCGAAGGCGTGCCAAGAGATGTGTTGCCCGCCGCGGGGTAATGACGGGTATCCGGGCTTACCCCGACACCGGCCGAACGTACCGGTGGTGGCGCGGATAGCGCCCTTGATGACGTGATGCTCAGGGCGCATCCGCCGCTGGCGCCAGGCACCAGTAGCGCAGGCCCGCAGGCACGGTATCCGACAACGAGATAGCAGGCACGGCGTGGATCGCCAGCACAGCGTCGCCGTGGCGCCAGCTGCAAGCATTGGCGGTGGCCGGGCTGGCCGCCGGCGACACCGCCACCGCCACCGCCTGCCCGAGCATGGTCTGGAACAGGCCCCCGCCGCCGCGCTTGAGCCAGGCTTCCTTCAAGGTCCAGAGCTGGAAGAAGGCCTCGCGTTGCGCCGTCGGATCGCCGCCCGGGCGCAATGCCGGCAAGGCGGCGCGCTCGGCTTCGCTGCTGACCGCAAGCACCAGCGCGTCCAGCCCCTTGCGCGGCAGCACGCGCTCGATGTCCAACCCGAGCGGTTCCAGCCCGACGGCACAGGCAACGTGGTCGCCGGAATGGGAGAGGGAGAGAAAAGCGGACACAGGCCCGATGGCCCGCGGCGGGCCGTCCGGCGCGGCGCTCAGCGTCCAGTCCTGCCAGCCGCCGCCGTAAGCTTGCGCCAGCAATTGGCGCGCAATCCAGCGCCCGGCCACGAACTGGGCGGCGCGCTGGCCGGCCTGCAGGGCGTCCAGGCGCCGCGCTTCGTCCGCGCCCAGCCATTGCCTGGCGGGCGGGACCTGTCCCGCCAGGCCAGCTACCGACGCAACGCGAACGTGAATCGGGGCGGCCGGCATGGCGTCGTGTGGCGCTCGGCCTTACTTGCCCGCCACCTTGGCGTACGTGCCCTTGAGCGCCACACCGGCCACCACGGCGCCGGCGTGGCATTCGTACTCGGTCGGGCTAGCGACCGAGTCCTTCTTGTAGTAGCTCACCACGTCGACCACGGCATTGGCGCCGAGCGTCTTGGCCTTGTCCTGGAACGCGATCAGCGCGGACAGCGCGGCCCAGCGGCAGGCCTCTTCATCGCTCTTGCCGAAGCTGTTGGTCTTGCGGTTGGACACATCGCTCTCCTTGGTCTCCAGGACCTTGGGCTTCTTCTGCCCGGCCAGGAAGAACTTGACCGAGCCGTCGAGCTTTTCCTGGGCTTCCGGCATATCCAGTACTTCCTGGAACGGCAGCATGTACTTGGTATCGCGCGCCGCGGCGGGCGTGGACAACAGCATGGCGGCCGAGGCGGTTGCGGCCAGGATGGAGAGAGCGTGCTTCATTGACCTTCCTTTCTTGATGTTGTTGATGTTGTTGGCGTTGTTGATTTTATCGATGAGGAAAAGGCACGGTAGTACTGGCAGATCAACGCCAGCGGCGGAACACCAGCGATGTGTTGATGCCGCCAAAGGCAAAATTGTTGCTCATCGCATGCTCGATGTCGAGCCGCCTGCCCTCGCCCATGATGTAATCAAGGGAGGCGCAGCGCGGGTCCGGGTTGGCCAGGTTGATGGTGGGCGCAAACCAGCCGTCGCGCATCATCTCCACCGTCATCCACGCCTCGAGTGCGCCGCAGGCGCCTAGCGTATGGCCCATATAGCTCTTCAACGAACTCACCGGCACCGCGTCGCCCAGCACCTCGCGAGTGGCATGGGACTCGGCGATATCGCCCTGGTCGGTGGCGGTGCCGTGGGCATTGACGTAGCCGATCGCCGAGGCCGGCAGGCCGGCATCCTCCAGCGCCAGGCGCATGGCCTGCGCCATGGTGTCCGCCTTGGGCTGGGTCACGTGGGCGCCGTCGCTGTTGGTGCCAAAGCCGACAATCTCGGCCAGGATGCGCGCGCCGCGCGCCAGCGCGTGCTCCAGCTCCTCCAGCACCAGCGTGCCCGCGCCCTCGCCCAGCACCAGGCCGTCGCGCTTGCCGTCGAACGGGCGCGGCGTGCTATGCGGCGCATCGTTGCAGGTGCTGGTGGCAAACAGCGTATCGAACACGGCGGCCTCGGTGGGATCCAGCTCCTCGGCGCCGCCCGCCAGCATGGCCACCTGCCGGCCGCTGCGGATGGTTTCGTAAGCGTAGCCGATACCCTGGCTGCCCGAGGTGCAGGCGCTGGAGGTGGTGAGGATGCGCCCGGTAATGCCGAAGAACACGCCGATGTTCACCGCCGTGGTATGCGGCATCATGCGGATGTAGGTGGTCGCGCTGACGTCCTCGGTGGTGCGGTCCATCATCATGCGGCCAAAATCGGCCACGGCCGACGGTGTGCCGGTGGACGAGCCGTAGGCAATGCCGAGCTTGCCGCTTGCGACCAGCGGATCGCCAAGCAGCCCYGCATCGCGCAAGGCGGCCTCGCTGGCCAGCACCGACATCACGGCCACGCGGCCCATGGCCCGCGTGACCTTGCGGGTGTAATGCGCCGGCAGCGCGAACGGCGGCACAGGTGCCGCAAGCTGCGTGTTGAGCCCCTTGTAGACGGCCCACTCCGGCATCCGCACGACCGCGTTGCGGCCGCTGGCCAGGCGCTCGCGCACGCTCGCCCAGTCGTTGCCCAGCGAGCAGACTGCGCCGGCTCCGGTAATGACGACTCGCTTCATCCGAACATCCCCCCGTTGACCGAAATCACCTGCCGGGTGATATAGCCCGCATCGGCGGACATCAGGAACGCCACGGTGGCAGCCACCTCGTCCGGCGTGCCCATGCGGCGTGCCGGGATCATGCGCAAGGCTTCCTCCAGCACGTGTTCGTCGACCATCTCCGTATCGATCAGGCCAGGGGCCACGCAATTGACGGTAATGGCGCGCTTGGCCAGCTCGATGGCCAGCGCCTTGGTGGCGCCGATCACGCCGGCCTTGGCCGCGCTGTAGTTGGTCTGGCCCCGGTTGCCCACCAGCCCCGACACCGAAGACAGCGTGACGATGCGGCCCGGCTTGCGCCGCTGCACCATGGGCATCACCAACGGGTTGAGCACGTTGTAGAAGGCGTCCAGGTTGGTGTGGATCACCTCGTCCCACTCTGCCCCGGTCATGGCCGGGAACGCCGCATCGCGCGCAATGCCCGCATTGCAGACCACGCCGTAGTAGCAGCCATGGGTTTCGATATCGGCCAGCAGCGCGGCCGCGGCCTGCTCCCGCTGGCTGACGTCGAAACAAAGCACGCGCGCGGTGCGGCCCAGGGCGCGGATCGCATCGGCCACCGATTCGGCTTCATCGCGCCGGGAGCGGCAATGCACCACCACATCGTAGCCCTCGCGCGCCATGCGCAGCGCGATGGCGCGGCCGATGCCGCGCGAAGACCCTGTGACGAGCACGGTTCGGTTCGTCATGGTTGTTGTCCTTGCAAGAAAGCCTGCGCGTCGGCAGGCTGGAAAACGGAAACGTTGGCGCGCGCCACTTCGCGCTCGCCCAGCGACAGCGAGCAGGCAAACATGCCGAGCCCGTTGTCGCCGACCAGCTCGGCGCGCACTTGTATGGTCAGCACGCTGCCCACCGGGAACGCCGGCACATCGCATTCGTAGCGCCGCGAGCCGAGCAGGAAACCGATGCCCGGCGCCCGCCCGGCACGCCAGTCCTGCGCGCCGGCCCAGGCGGCGATGGTCTGCGCCATGTACTCGATGCCGACCCAGCCCGGCATGCCGGACTCATCGACAAACAGCTGGGTGGCGCGCACCGTGGTGCGCGCTGCCGCGTGTTCCTCA
Source organism: Cupriavidus sp. YAF13 (assembly GCF_052113425.1). Classification (NCBI taxonomy): domain Bacteria; kingdom Pseudomonadati; phylum Pseudomonadota; class Betaproteobacteria; order Burkholderiales; family Burkholderiaceae; genus Cupriavidus; species Cupriavidus sp. YAF13. Next base: position 43,412 of record NZ_JBFRDD010000029.1, on the reverse strand, counting down.
TCGGCGCGCAACAGCTCATCCAGCAAGCGCATCCCGCCGGCGTGCGGCAGCACCTCGGCGATTGCCGGCAACGCGGCAATGGACGTCGTGGTCATGGTCAGCCGGCTCCCAGTATCACGGCGCTGTTGCTGCCGCCGAAGGCGAASGARTTGCTCATCACGTAGCGCGGCGCGCGGCCCAGCGCTTCGCCGGGGGCCACCACGCGCAGCGCCGGCAAGGCGGGATCGGGCACGCCATCCCACCAGTGCGGGGGCAGGCGGCCGTCTGGGTTGTCGACCAGCGTCAGCCACATCAGCGCGGCCTCGATCGCACCGGCCGCGCCGAGCGCGTGCCCGGTCATCGGCTTGGTCGAGCTGAGCGGCAGATCTGCGCCGAACACCGCGGCGCATGCCAGCGCTTCCATGGCGTCGTTCTGCGGCGTGGCGGTGCCGTGCAGGTTAAGGTAATCGATGTCCGCGGGCGCAAGCCCGGCGCGCTCCAGCGCCTGCAGCATGGCGGCCCGGGCACCAGCGCCGCTGGGGTCCGGCGCCGACATGTGATGCGCGTCGGAGGTCTCGCCGCAACCGGCAAGGCGCACCGGCCCCGGCTCGGCGGACAGCAGGAACAAGCCGGCGCCTTCGCCCAGGTTGATGCCGCAACGGTTGGCCGACAGCGGGTTGCAGCGCGACGCCGAGACGGAATCCAGCGCGCTGAAGCCGGCCACGGTGAAGGAGCACAGGGTATCCGCGCCGCCCGCGATCACCACGTCCGCCATGCCGCTGCGCAGCAGGCGCGCGGCAGCCCCGAGCGCCTTGGCGCTCGACGAGCAGGCGGTGGACAGCGTGTAGGCCACGCCGGTCACGCCCAGCACGCCGGCCAGGAACTGCGCCGGCGAGCCCAGCTCCTGCTGCCCGTAGTGGAAACCCTCCGGCCACGCACCGGTGGCAGCGCGCGCGCGCACGGCCACGCCGCCCTCGGCAATGCCGGAGGTGCTGGTGCCCAGCACCACGGCCACCCGTGCCGGGCCAACCCGGGCGATGGCGGCCTGCGCCTGCGGCATGAACTGGAGCGCGGCGTGATACAGCAGCGCATTGTTGCGGGTACGGTGCACCTGTGGCGTGTCGTCCGGCAGGCTGAGCGCGGCGTTGACCGTGCCGAGCTGCAGCGGGCGGCCCGGACTGTACAGCTCAGTCACCTCGCCGCCATGCGGGGCGTCGCCGCGCCAGAGTGCCGCGCGCACGGCATCCGCGCCGTCGCCTAGCGCGCAGGTCATGCCCAGTGCATTAATAAAGACATTCATTTCGTGCCTCCTTGCCCTGCCGGCGGCAGGGTGCGGATGGTCAGCCGATAGCCATCGCGGTATTGCTCGAACTCGATCGTCTGCGGGTCCGGATAGCGCACCTCCGCCACCACCTCGCCAGCCGCGCGCAGCACGCGCCGGCCGGCCTCGGCCTCCAGGCGCCAGCCCGCCGGCAAGGCCGCGGCAATCGCCTCGACCGGCCACAACGACAACTGCATTTCACTCAGGATACGCTCCGGCATCAGCTCGGCCGGCGCCCAGGGCGAGCGCACCACCCGCAGTTCCCGCCCATCCCAGTCCAGCCGTGCCAGCACCTGCCCGCCGGCCAGCGCGGCCAGCCGCGTGTGGGTGGCGTCGGCTTCCAGCAAGGCCTGGATCTCGCGGCGCTCCTCGCCGCGCGGGGTGCGGTACACCACGGTGATCTGCTGCTGCAGCGCCAGCTCGCGGCCCAGCGATGCCGGCGGCAGGCGCAGCAACGGCACGGCCTGCTGCCCGGCCGGCACGGTGGGCGCGGCAGGCAGCGAAGCGGAACCTGCCGCCGGCCGCGCGCCCGGGCCGGCGCAGCCCGCCAGCAGCAACGCACACGCGGCAACACCCAGCAGCATCCGCGCCGGCGCGGCGCCCATGGCCGGATGCCCGGCAATCAGGCTTCGCAAAGTTGCTCCAGCACGCCAAGGCGGCGCCGCGACTCGGTGACGAACGGGTTGGTGCGGTCCCAGGCATAGCCCGCCAGGATGGCCGAAATCATGCGGCGGATTTCCGGCGTGGCATTGGGATGGAAAATCAGCTTCTGGAAGCGGCCTTCGTACCACGCTTCCACAAAGGTGCGGAAGCAGTCCACGCCGTCCTTGAGCGGGCGGCCGTAATCGGCCTGCCAGTCCACCGCCTCGCCATTCAACTGGCGCGCCAGGCAGGCCGTGGCCAGGCTGGCGGACTTGAAGGCAATGGTCACGCCAGACGAGAACACCGGGTCGAGAAATTCGCCCGCATTGCCCAGCAACGCATAGCCTTTGCCCCACAGCGATTTCACGTTGGCCGAGTAACCGGCGATCTGCCGGGCCGGGGTATCCCAGCTGGCGTTGGCCAGCAGCTTGGCAAGGCCGGGCTCCTCGCCCACCAGCGCCCGCAGCCGCTCGGTCTCGGTCCCTGTGTACTGGTCGAGGAAACGCTTTTCCGCCACCACGCCCTGCGAGCAGCGGCCGTCCGAGAACGGAATGGTCCAGTACCAGACATCGACATGCTCCGGATGCACGCTGACGCGGATCTTGTTGCGATCGAAGGTGCCCAGCGGGATGCGGTCTTCCACGTGGGTGAAGATGGCGCTGCGCACGGGGAAGTGCGACGGCGACTCCAGGTCCAGCAGGCGCGGCAGCACGCGGCCGAAACCCGAGGCATCCAGCAGGAAGCGCGCCTGCACCTGGTACACCTTGCCATCGGGGTCGCGCACGGTGACGCAAGGCTGCTCGCCTTCCAGGTCGACGGCGCTCACCTGATGCTGGAAACGGACCTCGGCACCCTGCTTCTGCGCCTCGCGGATCAGCACGTCGTCGAAGCGCGCGCGCTGGACCTGGTAGGTGGTGCCCCAGCCGGCGGAGAACTTGTCGCGGAAATCGAAATCCGTATAGCGGTCGCCACGCACGAAGGCAGCGCCGTTCTTGTACTGGAAGCCGGCTTCGACCACCGCCTGCAGCATGCCCGCCTCTTCGATGTAGGCCATGCTCTGCGGCAGCAGGCTTTCCCCGATCGAGAAGCGCGGAAAGGTCTCTTTCTCGATCACCAGCACATCAATGCCGCGCTTGCGCAAAAGGCCCGCCGCCACGGAGCCCGCCGGGCCCGCGCCGATGATAAGGACATCCACCTGTTCGGTATTCATTAGCAACCCTGTTTGACTCGTTGATCTTGTTGGTTTTATTTGTCTTGCTATTTGTCTTGCTGCTACTTCACATGAAACTAGTGCGCTTGCCCATGCGCCGCGTGCGGCCGGAACCATGGCGACAGCACCCATACCGCCCCCACGCCGGACAGCATGGTCATGCCAAAGGCATGCAGCGCCGGCGTGGACGACAGCGCCAGCAGGCCGAAGGCCAGCAGCGTGCTGGCCGCGCCAAGCACGATCGCCGTCCATGACTCGCCATCGCCGGGATGCTCCAGCAGGAAGATGCCGTAGTCCACGCCCACGCCAAGCAGCAACGCCAGCGCAAGCACGGAGAACAATTGCAGCGGCACATGCAGCCAGCCCAGCAGCGCCACGCTGAATACCCCCGCCAGCAAGGTCGGCACCAGCGCCCGCCACGAGGCCCTGCCATAGCGCCATGCCAGCAACAGCGCCACGCCCAGCGCGCCGGCGCCCAGCAGCCAGGTCATCAGCACGCGGTAATGCTTGAGCAGCGAGGACAGGTCGGCCACGCGGTCCACCCACTCGACGCCCGGCACCTTGGCCGCCGCCGCCTCGATCAGCGCAATGGTGGTGGGCTTGTCCAGCCCGCGCAGCAGCATGACGCTGGCGTAGCCCTGGCCCTCGCGATCCAGCCAGAGGTGACGCAACGTCTCGGAAACCGGGTTCGCCAGCCACGCCGGCAACGTCAGCACGCGGTCCGGCGCGGCGGCATTGGGCGCGCCCACGGGGCCGCCCACCGCGCGCGCCACGCGCTCGCGCACGGCAGCCTCCAGGCCGTCCGTCAGCTTGGCATCGGCATGCTGGCGGGACGCCGATGGCACCCAATCGGAGATGGCCAGGAAACCCTCCAGCTCGCCGCGCGCCACCACGCCTGCCAGCGCCGCCTTGACCGCTTCCTCGCGCGCCAGCACCTGATCCGGCGAGTCGCCGCGCACCAGCAGGAACTGGGCGGGGCTAGGTGTGCCCAGCAAGCGCCCGGCGGTGCGCTGCGCCTCGATCAGCGCCGGCGGCGAGCTTTGCAGCTGGCGCACGTCATCCGCCACCTTGACCTGCCACAGCCCCGGCACGATGAACAGGGCCAGGGCACCCAGCAGCAGCATCGAAGCGCGATCCATGCCCACGCGCGGCCAGCGGGCCAGGCTGGCGGTCAGCCAACTCGACAGGCGCGTCTGGCGCAGCTGGCCGCGGTCAAGCAGCGGGAACCAGAACACCACGGTCAGGAAAGCCGCCACCAGCCCCACGGCCGAGAACAGCGCCATTTGCCGCAGCCCCGGGAACGGCGCGATGCCCAGCGCCAGGTAGGCCACCACGCTGGTCGACAGCGCCAGCGCCATGCCCGGCAGCAGCCTGCGCATCACCTGCGGCGGCGACAGGCCAGGGCTGGCCTGCCGCGACACGAAATAGTGAATGCCGAAGTCCTCGGCCACGCCCACCAGGCTGGCTCCGAACACCAGCGTGATCAGGTGGACGCGGTCAAACACCAGCGCGGTGGCCGATACCGCGGCAGCCGTGCCGATCAGCAGCGACAGCCCCACCAAGATGATCCGCGCGGCCATCACGCTCATGCMCGCGCGTGATGGCCGCGCGCGACAGCCACCAGTCCTGCCAGAGCCCGATCGGGTCAGCGGCCCAGTCGGTCAGGCGCGGGCCGGTGGAAAGCTGGTAGAGCCGGGTGAGCGCCTGCTGGGACAATACATCGGGATCAGCCTGGCGCAGCATGGCGCGCTGGCTATCGGTAAGCAGGCGATCGCGGTAAGGCCGGTAGAAGGCCAGCGCCGCGTCGAGGTCGAAACTGGCGATGCGGTCCACTGGCTGCAGCAAGCTCGCCTGCGGCTTCGCGGCCGTGCTGAAGCGATCGGCGGCGGCGCGGGCGCGGGCCCAGTCGGGCGCGCCGACCAGCACCACGATCTCGCGCGAGACGCCATCGGCCAGCCGGCGCAGCACGCGGTCGGCGGTGGCGGTGCGCTGGCTGGTGGGCAACAAGGCCATCACATCGGTGTCGAGCCGCGAGGCGCGCCAGAACTGCAACTGGTGCACCGTCAGCGCGATCACCAGCAGCAGCCACGCCACGGCCAGCACCCGCTCCAGGGTGCTGAGCCCGTGCGCGGGCTTGCCAGTGACCGGGGCGGCCCTAGCCACCTTTGCCGCCTTACTCAAAGCGCTTCTCCTCATCCGCACCGAGTTTGGCGGCCGCGCTCGGGTCGATCATCTTGACGGTGGTGCTGTCGCCGCTGCCTTCTTCCAGGCGCACGTTGCGCACAAAGCGGTCCCCGGCCAGCTCGATGCGGGTGAATACGCGCCGCATGCCGGCATCGGTCGGCGTCAGCGTCAGCGTCCAGCCGCTCTTGCCAACCAGTTGGCCGGCCACCTCGAAGCGTGTGGACAACGCGCGCAGGTCGCCGCGCAGCACGGCAATCACCGATTCGCCCACGACCCGCATGGCGGGCTGGGCGTCTGCCTGCAACTGTTGCTGCACGCGGCCATCGGCACCGCGCATGACCAGCCGGTCCGGCGTGACCAGAAGGCTGGACGCAAACGGCTCACGCGTGCTCCACACCACGCCACGCTCGCGCGCGAGCACGAAGTCGCCACGTGAGACCAGCGGATTGGCAAAGCCGGACAGGCGGCGGACCTGCTCGAAGCGTCCGTGGATTACCGGGGCATCGGACAAGCGCGCAGCCACCGAGGCCAGCAAATCCGGCGCGGCCGCGGCGGCGAGGCCCGGGCCAGCCAGCACGGCGCAGCAAAGCGCCTGCAACAAGCGGCGGCGCGTCATTCCTGGCACTCCGGCTGCGCCCCGTCTTGCACGCCAAGGCACGCCAGCAGGACCGGCGGGCAGACGTACTGCATCTCGCCATTGGCCAGGTCCACCGCCACCTGGATGGTGTAGCCCTTGGTCAGGCGCCGGCCGCTGGCGGCATCGCGGACCACGTACTCGATCTTGAGCCGGTTCTCCCACTCGACGATGGTAGCGCGCACGATGAACGACTGGCCATAGGTAAGCGGCCCGACATACTTGACGCGCATGTCCACCACGGGCCACGCATAGCCCGAGTCCCGCATGGCTGGGTAGTCGTAGTGGTAGCGCGCCAGCAGCGCGCAGCGTGCCTGCTCGAAATAGCGCACGTAGTTGCCGTGCCAGACCACGTTCATCGGGTCGAGGTCGTGGAAGGCCGCGCTGAGCGTGATCTCAAAGCTGAAGTCCTGGGAGGCTTGGGGCATAAGGTTGGGTATCGCGATGTCCGGATTCAGGTCAGCTTTCAATGGGTGCGGCGCTGGCGCGCGCGGCGTCCGGCACGGCGCCGCCCTGGCCCCAGAAATCGTAGAAGTTGAACCAGTCGTAGGGCGACTCCACCAGCAGTTGCGACAGCCATTGCGCATAGCCGGCCGCGTGCTCGGTCAGGATCGCGTCGCGCCGCGCGCGCGGCAAGCGCACTTCGCGGGCCAGCTCGGTAAAGCGCAGCAGATGGCCTTTGCCCGAACGCACGCAGCCCATGGCGAACAACGGGCATTCCAACAACGCCGCCAGCACATAAGGCCCCACGGGAAAGCGCGCGGGCGCGCCCAGGAACGGCACCGTCACGGCGCGGCCCCCATGCACCGGGACCCGGTCGCCCGCAATCGCCACGAACTCGCCCGCGCGGACCTTCTCGGCCAACAGCAAGGCGGTGGCCGGCGAAATATCGTCGACCTGGAACAGCTGCAGCCCGGAGCGCGGGTCCAGCCGCGACAGGATGCGGTTGAACTGCGCCGCGTGCGCGGTATGCACCAGCACCGTCAGGCGCAGGCCAGCGCGCTGGTTGGCCAGCACCCGGCACAGCTCCAGGCAGCCCATGTGGGCGGTCACGATGATGCCGCCCTGCCCGCTGGCGATCTGCGCCAGCATCACCTCGGCGCCCTCACGCCGCACCGCGCCATAGCGGTAGCCGCCGCCGATGGCCAGCAGCTTGTCGAGCAACGTGTCGGCAAACGAGAACAGGTGGCGCAGGCTATGGCGCAGCCCCGGCATCATGCCCGCCGGGCCGACCGCGCCCGTAGCGGCCTGGATGCGGCGCAGATAGTCGAGCGACGCATGGCGCGCCAGCGGCTTGGCAAGCCAGTAGTAGGTCACCACCGGGTACAGCACCGCGCGGAACAGCACACGGCCGCACAGGCGATACAGCCAGTACAGGCTCCACACGCCCCATACGCAAGTGGATTCGCGGATCTGGCTCCAGTGACGGGCCATGCGCCCGGGTTGCGTCGCTTGGGCAGCTTGGGGGCCTTGGCTGGCTTGGGGCGTGCTCATGCCGGCCGCACCTTGCGCCACAGCAGTACCGGCAAGCGCTTGAGCATGCCGAAGAAGAGCCGCGTATGCATGGAAGATATCAGCACGTTGTCGCGCCAGACCTGGAAATGGGAAACGCCGTCGGTGGGATACGTCACACGCGTGGGTACGTTGACGACGCGCACGCCGCGCCAGACCAGGTGCACCAGCACCTCGGTATCGAACTGCATGCGCCGGCCCAGCTTGACCTGGCGCACCAGCGGGAGCACGTGCGCGAGGGGATAGACGCGCAGGCCGCACATCGAATCGCGCACGGCGAACGACAGCGTGTTGATCCAGACCCAGACGTGGGTCAGGTAGCGCGCCAGCAGCCGCACGCGCGGCACCGACTCGTCGTAGACCGGGCAGCCGCAGATCATGGCGTCCGGGCTGGCCTGTGCCAGGGCCAGGAACTGGGGGATGCAGCCGGCATCATGCTGCCCGTCGGCATCGATCTGCAGCGCATGCGTAAATCCCATGCGCGCGGCCTCCTCGAAGCCCGCCATGATGGCCCCGCCCTTGCCCTGGTTCTGCGGCAGGCGGATCAGGTGGACCCGGTCGGCATGGTTTGCGGCAAGCTCGCGCAGCACACGCTCGCAGGCCGGGCTGCTGCCGTCGTCCACCAGCAGGCACGGCACAGGGTGCGCGAGAATGGCTTGCACCATCGCACCGATGGCACGTTCGTGGTCGTAGACCGGGACGAGCGCCACGGGCTTAAACATCCGCCTCTCCAAAAATGATGCGCCCGCTGGCGTGCGGGCCGCGCGCCGAACTCAGGCGAAAGGCCAGCGCGCTGCGCTCGGGCTGCCAGGCCAGCGTCATGTGCACCAGGGTGCCGGGCGTGATCACGGCCTGGAACTTGAGTATCTCGAGCCGGCGAAAACGCGCGCGCGGCGGCACCGGCAGGCGCTCGGGTGCCAGCGCCATCACCCAGTCGACCTGTGCCACGCCTGGCACGATGGGGCTGCCCGGGAAATGGCCGTCGAACACGGCCAGGTCCTCGCTGACCTCCAGCTCGGCGGCGGCGGACAGCGCATCCTCCGCGGCCTGCCAGCGCACGGCCGGCAGCACGCGGCGGAACACGTCGCGCAGCATGGCTTGCGTGGTCTTGCCCTGCGCGTTGCAGGGCAACGCCTCGGCAAAGCTCCAGCGCCGCGGCAACGCCACCGCGTCCACGGCATCCGCAAGGCGGGCGCGCAACGCGGCAAGCAGCGCCACGCGGCCCTGCCCGGCCAGCATGGCCGCGCCGCTCTCGCTGGGCACCAGCACGGCGCCAAGGCGCGTGCCGACATCCAGCTCCAGCAGTACCACACGCGCCTCCCGCACCAGCGGCGACGCGGCCAGCGCCTGCTCGACCTGGGTCAGCGATACGCGCTTTTCCTCGATCTTGACGATGCGGTCGGCCCGGCCCGCCAGGGTGAAGCCACCATCCGCGGCGGGCAGCACATGGTCCGCGCACAGAAACCAGCCGTCGTCCGGAAGGTGCGCGGAGCGCACCGCCAGGAAGCCGTCCTGCAAGCGCCATTGCACGCCCGGCAGCGGAGTCCAGCGGTCTTCGTGGCGGGCACGCTGCCGCCAGGCGATGCCGCCGGTTTCCGAGCTGCCGAACACTTCAATGGGGGCTTGTCCCAGGTGGCGCAGCGCGTCGGCCGCGGCCTCCGGCGGCAAAGGCCCGCCCGATGAAAACACGGCGCGCAGCACGCCGCGGGCGGCAGACCAGTCGAGCGCTTGCGGCATGCGCCGCAGGTGCGCCGGRCTGGTGACCAGCAGCACCGGGGCATCCCCGCACGCGCGCACGATTTCCTCATGGAACGCGAGCCGGTCCGCCGGCATGGCGCGCGCTGCCGCGAGCGGCCACAACACGCAGAACAACAGGCCGTAGATATGCTGGTGCGACACCGTTGCGAGCACTCTCAGCTGCGCCGGCAGCCCCGCGCCGAACGCGGCCTGCAACGCCTGCACTTCCGCGTCGAGCTGCGACAGGTGCTTGACGATGGCGCCGGGCGCGCCGGTGGAGCCTGAGGTGAACATCGTCACCAGCGTGTCGCTTGGCGCCAGCGCAGGCCAGTCCATGCTGCCGTTGGCCGGCTCGATCGATGCTTGCGGCCACAGGCCATCGGGCAACTCGCCGGCGCAGCCATCGGCGCGCTCGCGCAATGCCGCCAGCGTTTCGGCGCGCGTGTCGCCGGGCAGCACCACGTGCTTGCCCGCGTGCCAGGCGCCGAACAGCGCCGCCGCGAACTCGGCGGTCGATTCGATGTAGAGCGCCCAGGATTTCCCCGGCGCGGCAGCAAACGCTTGCCGCCAGGCGGCCACGCGCCGCACAAACTCCGGTGCGGTGGTAGCGCCGGCCGCGCCATGCGCGACCACGTGCGAGCGCTGGGCCAGCGCCGCCATCAACCCGCTTACGCCCAGCCACTCAGCCATGCCGCCCCCTTGCCATCACACGCTGGCGCACCAGCCATTCGCCGGCGAACATGGCGCCGATCAACCCGTAGGCGATACCGCCGTTATAGAGTGCCCAGATGCGGTCGCTGGCCAGCACGGCGGTCAGCGCGGCTACCGTGCCGTTGCACACGAAGAACACGCACCAGGCTTGCGTCACGCGGCGCGTGTACGCCACGCCCGAGGGCGGCAGGTCCGGCTCGCGCAGCCGCGCCAGCCGCTCCACCAGGCTGGGCGGGTGCCGCAGGCTCCAGCCAAACAAGCCCAGCATCGCGGCATTGACCAGCACGGGATACAGCTTGAGGGGCAATGCGTGGTTGGACGCGGCCACGATCGCGGCCAGCACGGCGGCGGCCACGGCAAGCAGGCGCCAGCCGGCCTGGCGGCTGGTCAGGGCGCGCAGCAGCGCCAATGCCACCAGCGCCAGCGCCATCACGCGCGGCGACCAATGCTGCAGGCCGAAGTAGATCGCCACCGGATAGCACAGCGTCAACACGCCGAGCAGCAATTTACGCACGGGCATGGGCGCTCAGGCCGTGGCGGGCGAGTCGATCAGCAAGGCCAGCGCCTGCACCACGTCCTGCACGGTGCGCACGGCCTTGAACTGCTCCGGCTTGATCGGCTTGTTCAGCATCGGCTTGAGCTTCACCAGCAGGTCGACCGCGTCGATGCTGTCGATGTCCAGGTCGTCGTAGAGACGGGCTTCGGGACGAATGCGGGCCGGGTCGATCTCGAAGGTTTCCTCGAGCACCGCGGCCACCCGCGCAAAGATTTCGTCATGGGTCATGATGGGCTTCCCCCTGTTCGGCTATGACCGGCTGTGGTTGCCGGCCTGGCAAGTGGTATGTGGATCCTTGGTGTGTCGCGCACGGGTTCAGGCAGAAGCCTGGCCAGCGCGCTGAGATGCGACGAACGTTGCCAGCGCTGTCACGCTGGCAAAGCGCGCGCGCATGTCTTCCTTGTCGCCGTTCATGGTGACGCCGTAGCGCTTTTGCAGCGCCAGCCCGAGTTCGAGCGCATCGATCGAATCCAGGCCCAGCCCTTCGATGAACAGCGGTGCGTCGGCGTCGATATCGTCCACGCCGATATCCTCCAGCGACAACGATGAAATGATCAGTTCCTTGATTTCTTGCTCAAGCGCCGTCACGGCGGACCTCCCAGGAAAAAAACTCAGATAGCGATTGGGTCAGGTGCCGTACCGCAAGCGCGTCGTCCAGTCCGGACGGCACCATCTGGGCGACACTGACATCCTCTCGCACGTCAATGATGAAACGAGGCCTGCGGGCCGGCACGCGATACCACTTCTCACCCTTGGTGAGCGTGGGCGGCTCGCACCGGATCACCACAGGCGTAAGCGCAAAGCCGCCGCGCACCGCGACATTGGCCGCACCCCGTTGCAGGCGCAGCGGGCCTTGCAGCGGCGTGCGCGTGCCCTCGGGGAAGATGACGAGATTATTACCCGCGCGCAGCGAGGCAATGCAGTCATCCACCATGCCTGCACCGGAGTCATTGCAGACGTAGCCGGTGGCGCGCACCGGGCCACGGGTAAACGGGTTGTGGGCCAGGCCGGAGCGCACCACGCAATCGGCCTGGCGCGTCAGCGCGATCAGAAAGACGACATCGATCAGCGACGGATGGTTGGCCACGATCAGCAAGCCCTGGCGACGCAGCCGCTCGGGATGCAGCACCTCGTAGCGGATCACCCCGACCGAGCGCATCAGCCACAGGAAAAGCCGGAACGCGTAATGCACCACGTTCTTGCAGACCCGCTGCCGGCGCGCCGAAGACCACAGCAAGACGGCAAGCAACGGGAACACCAGCACCCGCAGCACAAGCCCGCCGACGCCGAAGCTGGAGAAGCACAGCCCGGTCGCGCAGACGCGCCAGGCCCGGTCCAGGCGCTCAACCATGTCGCTGCCACCTCCAGCCGGCACGCTCCCCGGCGTGGCGCAACTCGGCGTCGCCCGACAGCATGAAGCGCAGCACCTCCAGCCCATGCGGCAGCGTCGCGCCGGCGGCGGCCGGCAGGGCCTCCCCCATCACCTCAAGGCTGAACACCGGTTGCCCCGCCCGCGGCATGCCGACCCGCCACGCCCAGCCGAACAGGCACTCCGGTTCGTCCGCGAAGACGGCATAGGCCTCGGGCAGCGGCGCCTCGTAGTGCACCAGCAAGACTTCCGGGGCGCCGTCGGCCAGCAGGCCGCACGCTTCCACCACTGCGGCCTCTACCGTATCGCGGCCCGCGGCCAGGGCTTGCAGGTTGCCCGGATCGCCCCGGTCGATCGAATACAGCGCGCCGATGGCGTTATGCACGGACAGGCCGAAGGCCGTGGGCGACAAGGGCTCGCCGCCGGCAAGGTCGCCAAGCATTTGCAGCGGGCGCAGGGTGTCGCCGTGGCGCGATGCAAAGATGACGGGAATGCCATCCACGCCCGGCTGGCAGGCATAGGCGGGGTGCAGGGCCGCGCGGCCCAGCGCGGTGATCCTGCGGCGCAGCATCGGAGCCATGGCGGCCAGCGTGGGCAATGCGTCGCCTTTAGGCAGCCAGGGCGCGCGGCTCCAGGCCTGCCAGGCTTGCTGCGTTTCTAGTTGTGCTGCACATGCCGCCCATGCGCGAATACCAAATTCCATTGCCGTGCCGTTCGCGTAGGGTGGATGAAAAGGCGGGTCGCCGCCGGCGCGCGGGTGATGCACACCGGCGCCAGCAGACACGCAGGCGTTTCGCACACATCACGAATCACACCCGTTGCCGAATTTTGTGGGCAGATACCGCCTGTTTGCCCGGGTTTTCCGCTTGATTGCTACTCGAATACTTGTCTTGCATTGACTCCGGGGCCGCTGCCGTGGCGGACATGGCTGCCTGCCGGCAAATGACGTTGCCCGTCTGCGAGTCGGGATTAAGTTGGTATTAAATCGGTGTTAACGACCGAAAACCCGCAAAACTGACCCCAGGCGACCCATCGGCGTCAGCCGTGGGACAATCAAAACATCATTTTTGGCAGGAATGCCGAACTTTGACTCGCCCATTTTGTCAGGGCCGAATTCTCGCACAAAGGCGCGGCAACAGGGGATGCAAGAAGGTTAAGAAGGTTGTCAATTGTAACGGCGCGCGCCAGCCGGCCATGCGGTGGCATAGCCATGCCTGTCAAGGCCGGGAGGGAAACGGGGGGATGAGAGTGAGGGGGCGTGCGAGCGGACTATCCCCCGCCTGGCGTAGCGGGCGGGGGTCCTTGGCAAAACGAGCCTGATGCGGCTTACAGCGCGGGCAGGATCTTTCCTCCCACCTCGCCAAAGCCGACGCGATAGCCGTCGCCCTGGCACCAGCCAGCCATGACCACTTCGTCGCCGTCCTCCAGGAAGCCGCGCTTGCCGCCGTCCGCCAGCGTCAAAGGTTCGGCACCGTTACGGGTCAGTTCCAGCAGGCTGCCATAGGAATCCGGCGTGGTGCCGCTGATGGTGCCGGAGCCCATCAGGTCGCCCACACGGACATTGCAGCCGGACACGGTGTGGTGCGCCAGTTGCTGGACCATGGTCCAGTACATGGCCTTGAAGTTGGTGCGGCAGACGGTGGTGGCCTGCGCCGCGCCTTCGGGGCGTAGCGAGACTTCCAGTGCGATGTCATAGGCATTGCGCTCGGGCTGCTGCAGATACGCCAGCGGCTCGGGCGATTGCACCGGATTGTCGCGGCGGAACGGCTCGAGCGCGTCCATGGTGACCACCCACGGGGAGATCGAGGTGCCGAAGCCCTTGCTGTTGAACGGGCCCAGCGGCACGTACTCCCACTGCTGGATATCGCGCGCGCTCCAGTCGTTGAGGATCACCATGCCGAACATGTGCCCGGCCGCCGCAGCGGTGCTGACCGGCTCGCCCAGGGTCGACGGCTTGCCGACGATGAAGGCCATTTCCAGTTCGTAGTCGAGCTTCTGGCAAGCCGTAAAGACCGGGCGCGGCGCGTTCGGCAGCTTGATCTGCCCCTTTGGGCGACGCAGTTCCGTGCCGCTCACCACCACCGAGCTGGCGCGGCCGTTGTAGCCGATGGGAATCTCCAGCCAGTTGGGCAGCAGCGCATTGTCCGGATCGCGGAACATGCGGCCGACGTTGGTGGCGTGCTCGCGCGAGGAGTAGAAATCGGTGTAGCCGGGGATGTCCACCGGCAGGTGCATGGTAGCCCAGGCCATCGGCACCAGGGCCTGCTCATGCAGGGCCGACTTGGGATGCAAGGTGGTGTCGTCCGCTGCCAGCAAGGACGTCAGGCGCTGGCGGGTTTCGGTCCATGCCGGCTTGCCGAGCGCGATGAAGGCATTGAGCGTGGCGCCGCCAAACACGCCTTTGACGGAAGCAGGCAGCAGGCCGGCCTCGTCCAGCACGGACAGGTCGAGAATGAAGTCGCCGATGGCGACGCCTACGCGCGGGCCCTGCCCGTTCGGGGAAAAGATGCCATAGGGCAGGTTCTGCAGCGGGAAATGCGTAACGCCATCATTGGCGGATTCGATCCAACTCTGCTGGACAGTGGTCATCGGGGGCTCCGGAGGGGAATGACAAGGGTGCCGGCGACATGCGCCGCGCGCGCACCCTGGAATCATGATGGTTGGCCGGACGAAGCCGGCCCTGGGACTTGAGGATCAGCGCTCGTTGGGGTTGAAATGCTTCTTCAAGCCTTGCCAGCACCTGTAGTAGTCGTCCTGCAACTGCGCCGACTCTGCTGCATACGGTGTCGGCCGGATCACGGCCGGCGTCTCGAACATGAACGCCATGGTATCGCTGATGCGGTGCGGCTGCGAGGTATCCGCGGCGGTGGCCTTGGCGAACGTCTCGGCATCCGGGCCGTGGCCGCTCATGCAGTTGTGCAGGCTGGCGCCGCCAGGCGAGAAGCCATCGGCCTTGGCATCGTAGACTCCGTCGATCAGACCCATGAACTCGCTGGCGATATTGCGGTGGAACCAGGGCGGGCGGAAGGAGTTCTGCATCGCCAGCCAGCGCGGGCCAAAGATGACGAAATCGATGCTGTCCACGCCCGGGGTGTCGGACGGGCTTTGCAGCACCAGGAAAATCGAGGGGTCCGGGTGATCGAAGCTGATCGAGCCGATGGTATTGAAGCGGCGCAGGTCGTACTTGTACGGCGCGTAATTGCCATGCCAGGCCACCACATCCAGCGGTGAGTGCCCGATCGCGGCACGCCACAGGTTGCCCTGGAACTTCGCCACCAGCTCGAAATCGCCCTCGCGATCCTCGTACCATGCATGCGGCGTGAGGAAGTCACGCGGATTGGCCAGGCCATTGGAGCCGATGACGCCCAGGTCGGGCAAGCGGAACAAGGCGCCGTAGTTTTCGCAGATATAGCCGCGCGCCTCGCCATCCGGCAGCTCCACGCGAAAACGCACGCCGCGCGGGATCACCACGATCTCCTGCGGCTCGACGTCCAGCAGGCCCATCTCGGTCGCCACGCGCAGCCTGCCCTGCTGCGGCACGATCAGCATCTCGCCGTCGGCGTTGTAGAAGAAGCGGTCCGTCATCGACCGGTTGGCCAGGTACAGGTGAATGCCGCAGCCCGACATGGCTTCCGGGCCGCCGTTGCCGGCCATGGTGACGATGCCGTCGACAAAGTCGGTGGGCTCCTTGGGCATCGCCGGCGGGCTCCAGCGCATCTGGTTGGGCGATGGCGGCACCGCATCGAAATGGCTGACGATGCGCGACTGCTCGACCCGCGTGAACGGCTCATGCATCGCCGCCGGGCGAATGCGATAGCACCAGCTGCGCCGGTTGTGCGCGCGCGGCGCGGTAAACGCCGTACCGGAAATCTGCTCGGCATACAGGCCATACGGCGCGCGCTGGGGCGAGTTCTGCCCCACCGGCAACGCACCGGGCAGTGCCTCGGTGGCGAACTCGTTGGCAAAACCGGATTGGTAGCCTGGCGTGCCGTGGTCGGGCGCCTGCCCTTGCACGTTCACAACGTTCAATTGCGTCTGCGTCATATCTTGGGTCTTCCTCTTACGCTTGCGATTTCGCTTTCGATGAATCGAGCACGCCCGCGCGGGCTAGCTCCATGGCTTCCTGCAGAACAGCAAGATCGCCGATGTGATTGGCCAGCAGCAGGATCAGTTGCGCGTTGGCGGCCTGGCTCTGCGCGTCGGAGAGATCGCGATGCATGTCGATCAGCGCCTCGTAGAAGTCGTCCGGACGGGCAAGGTTGGGTTCGGTACTCAGCGGCATTGGCTTGTCTCCCTACGCCTCGGGCCACTGCCGCAGCGGGCATAGTGGCCGAGTGATCACACTAGCGGTGTCTTTTTGAACGCTGGATCGTGAATTTCCCAATCCGTAATTGATTTACCATATCGTAATCTCAGGTCTCGGACGTGTCAAACCCGTATCGGCCCTTATTTCGCCGTGGACGGCGAAAACCGGTGGACACTACGTTTGTAGGTTTGTAGGTTAGGCGCGAAGGACAGGCTGAGACAAAGACGTGACGCCAGACGGCACACAAGCGCAGGCAGCCCGAGCAAAGTCAGGCAGACAAGAGAGGCAAGACGAACTGGGAGAAAGCGACAGGCTCGACAGGCAAACGAACGACCCGGCCTCGGCACGGGGCCGAGGCCGTCAAAGACAGGCGCATGCCGCTAGGCGCGGCATCCGGCCATCCATGTAAAGCAGGCAAAACCCCAGCAGCAGGCACGTGGGGGCGTGCCCGCTGCCGGTATGACAAGCGCGCGCCAGTCCGGCCGCAGACCCGGCCGGAACCAGCACGAGTGCTCAGGCTGGCTTGTGACCTTCGCCCGGGCTCGACGCGAAGCCTGTGCCGACCGGGGTGGCCGGTGCAGGGCTTGCGGCGGTAGGCGTTGCGGCAGGCGGCTGCCCGGCCATGGAAGCGGCCGTGACGCCGCCATTGCGGCTGGCAATAAACGCGTTGACGTCGGCAGCAAGATGCTGGGGTGCCAGCACCACTTCCAGGCCTAGCGCCTCGCAAGCCGCTAGGAAAGTCGACATGCGGGGGTCGGCTTGACCCGATTCTGCCCGCAAGTAAGCTTCCCGGGAGATCCCGGCCTTACGGGCGACGTCTTCCTGCTTGAGCTTTCGCGCTCGGCGCAACGCCCGCAGTTGCCGGAACGGTTCGCTAGCGCCTCTAGGCACGGCTGTACTGTTCATGTCGGTCTCCAGTCACCAATGAAAAAAAAGTGCGCGGACGTGCATTCGAGTATAGAGCACGCAAAGCGTTCCGTATGTAATCAGGGCAACACTTTGTGCAGATTTCTTGTTGGCACCCTGCGCAGGCTAATCCTAGCCTGTCAATAGGTCCGATACAGCACAATTATCTGCCTCCGTGGTGACATAACGGGCGGCAGTGAAATAGGTTGACGAAAACGCACAAGCGCGAAGTTGACAATACGACCGGTCGTGCTATTCTTTCGACATGCAGAAAGGACAACTTACCCGCGCAGCCATCATCGAGCAGGCCCTGGACACCGCCGCCCAGGTCGGGTTCGAGCAATTGTCGCTCGCCACCTTGGCCGCCGACACCAGCATGTCCAAGAGCGGGCTCTACGCGCACTTCAAGTCAAAAGAAGCCTTGCAGCAAGCCGTTTTGGCGCTCGCCCTGGAACGCTTTTCGGACATCGTCTTCAGGCCGGCCATGCGCCTGCCGCGCGGCACGCGCCGGGTGCAAGCTCTCTTCGATGGGTACATGCTCTGGCTCGGTGGGTCCGTCAATAAAGGCCGCTGCCTGTTCATGGCGCTAGGCCAGGAATACCGCGACCGCCCTGGCGCCGTCAGGGATCAGGTGGTGCAATCGCTGAAAGACTGGCATAGCCTCATCGCCAGGGCCGTGACCGACGCGATCGAAGAAGGCGATCTTTCGCCGGCACAAGACGCGCGGCAGTTCGCCTTCGAGATGGTTGGCATCGGTATGTCCTTTCAACAGTCTTACAAGCTGCTGGGCCGTGAAGATGCCGAGACCATGGCCCGCCGGGCGTTCGAGGCACTGCTCCGCCGCGCCGAGCTTGCGCAGCCCGTGCGCAAGTAGCCAAGGATGAGGAGGCACCTGCGCGAGACGCCTCCCGCGAGACAGATCGGGCTGAATTTCAAGACGGCAGGATGTTGTCTTTTTTTGAAATAAAAAATAGCACGACTGGTCGGTCTTACCGGAGGGGTATCGCCCCTCCCCGAGGCCCCGGCCTGGAATGCCAGAAGTCTTCGCTAGAGGTGACCGCCGTGACGCAAGCGATTTACTCATCCACCAGAACCCGCCAGGCCGCGCCGGAATCCAGGGCGCCAATGCGCTTGGGGCGCCTTGGCTGGCAATTGGCCGAGCTGTTTTATCCGGCCGGCGTAGCGCGCGCGCTCGAGCACGCATGGTTCCGTCCACCCCATGGCAACGGCCCGGATGGCGCTGGCCGCGATCTGCTTGACCGTGCGCGCGCGGACTGGGCGCTCGTGACCGGCCAGGGAGCAAGCCGGCGTGTGCGCGTCTATCGTTGGGGCAATACCGGGCCGGCCGTCTTGCTGGCCCACGGTTGGGGTGGCCATGCCGCCCAGTGGCAGCCACTGGTTGCACCGCTGCTGGCGGCTGGCATGCGCGTGGTCGCGTTTGATGCACTCTCGCACGGCGGCTCCGACGCAGGTGCGCGCGGCGCGGGCCAGACTTCTGTTGTGGAAATGTCACATTCGCTGTTGGCCACGGCGTGGCACGCCGGCCCGGTCCACGCGGTGATTGCGCATTCGCTCGGCAGCGCCGCCCTGGCGCTGGCCGTGCGCGAAGGCTTGCATCTGCAGGCTGCCGTGATGATCGGCCCGCCGGCCGACATGCACACTGCCGCCGCTGCATTGGCCTGGCGGCTCGGCATTGGCCCCGGCGTACTGGYCCGCATGCAGCGCAACAGCGAGCGCTGGCTGGGCATGCCGTGGTCTGCCTTCAACGTCCCGGCCATCGGGCGCGCCCGCCCGGTGCCGCCCACGCTGGTGATCCACGACCGGCAAGACAAGGAAGTGGGCTGGGAGAGCGGCGCGGCCATTGCTGGTGCATGGCCTGGCGCGCAGTTGATGGCCACGGACGGGCTGGGCCATCGCCGTGTCCTGTACGACGCACAGGTCATTGCACGGACGGTATCGTTCATCCGCAGCGCTGCGGACGCACCCGGGCTTGCCGAGGCCACTCGCAGGATGCAAGCCCAGGCCAATGCCTGAGTCACGCCCAAACCCTGCTTGCGGCAGCGATGTTGTGGCATGCCACAACATCGCCGCTGGCGGTTGGGGTCGGGTCTTGGCGGTTAATTGCTGATTAAACGAGAAAGGAAGGCCGGCTGGCACCTCACCCGCCGGCCTCCTCCTTGGAGACGCGTCAGAACGCTGCGTTAGAACCCTTCCAGCACCAGCTTGCCGATGGTCCGCCCGCTCTCCAGCATGGCATGGGCGCGGCGCAGGTTGGCCGCGTCGATCCGCCCGAGGTTCTCGCCCAGCGTGGTCCGCAGCCGGCCGGCATCGACCAGCCGTGCCACCTCGTTGAGCAAGAGATACTGCTCGATCATGTCCGGCGTGCCGAACATCGAGCGGGTGAACATGAACTCCCACACAAAGGTGGCGCTCTTGCTCTTCAGGTCGCCCACGGCCAGCGGGCCGCTGTTCTCCACGATCGAGCAGATCTTGCCTTGCGGCGCAATCACGCTCGCCATGGCAGCAAAGTGGCGGTCCGTGTCGTTAAAACACAGGATGTAGTCGACCTCGGCAAACCCGAGCTTGCGCAACTGGGCCGGCATGTCGCCACGGTGATCGATGGTGTGGTCAGCGCCCAGCTCGCGGCACCAGGCAGCCGACTCCGGCCGTGACGCGGTGGCGATGACCGTCAGCCCCGCCAGCGTCTTGGCCAGCTGGATGCCGATGGAGCCCACGCCCCCTGCCCCGCCGATGACCAGCACGGAGCGCCCGGCATGCTCGCCCTGCGGCGAGACGCCCAGGCGATCGAACAAGGCTTCCCACGCCGTAATGGCGGTCAGCGGCAACGCAGCCGCCTGGGCAAAATCGAGCAATGCGGGCTTATGGCCGACAATGCGCTCATCCACCAGGTGGAACTCGCTATTGGCCCCAGGCCGGGTAATGCTGCCAGCGTAGAAGACCGGGTCGCCCACCTTGAACAGGGTGACATCCGGGCCCACCGCGGCCACGGTGCCTGCCGCATCCCATCCGAGCACGCGCGTGGCAGGCTCGACCTTGTCCTTGGGCGCGCGCACCTTGGCATCCACGGGGTTGACCGAGATGGCCGCCACCTTGACCAGCAGGTCGCGGCCTTCAGGCACAGGGGTGGCGATGTCCACGTCGACCAGCGATTGCGGGTCGTCGATCGGCAGGTAACGGGTCAGGCCAACGGCTTTCATTGCGGGTTCCACCAAGTCAATCAAGCAGGTTCTGCGGCACGGGATTGCGCCATGGCCACAGCGTAGTCCCGTTGCCGTACATTGATTAGCCGGAAAATCCAACAATCAATTTCCTGATTTTCCGGAAGATCTAGCCGTCTGCTTGTTTGCTGCCTGACGCAAGGATCTGTCCGCCGCCAAAACTAGACTGCCGCGGCACCTCGCCACCCAGCGCGATGCGGATCGCGCAGTACTTGAACTCCGGAATCTTGCCGAAGGGGTCCAGCGCCGCGTTCGTCAGCTTGTTGATGGCGGCCTCGTAGTAGCAGAACGGCACGAACACCGCGCCGCGCGGCGTGCCGTCGTCCACCCGGGCAAACAGCGATACCTGGCCCCGGCGCGATGCGAGCGTTACCACGTCGCCCGGCTGGCCGCCGATGGCGGCAAGGTCGAGCGGATGCACCAGCGCCACCGGCTCCGGTTCGATGGCATCCAGCACGCCCGCGCGCCGGGTCATGCTGCCGGTATGCCAGTGCTCGAGCTGCCGGCCGGTGATGAGCACGACCGGGTACTCCTGGTCGGGGCGCTCGGCCGCGGGAATGATGTCGGCCGGGACGAAGCGGGCCCGGCCAGAAGCCGTCGGAAACACATCCGTAAAGATGACCGGCTCCCCCGGGTCGCCTTCAGCGCGGCAGGGATAGGTCACCGCGTCCTCCCGCTGCAAGCGCTCCCAGGTAATGCCGGCGATGCTGGGCATGGCATGGCGCATTTCGTCGAACACGTCGGCCACGCTTGCGTATGACCAGTCCAGCCCCAGCCTGGCGGCCATCTGCTGGATAATCCACAGGTCCTGCCGCGCCTGCCCGGGCGGATCGATCGCCTGGCGGCCAAGCTGCACCGTGCGGTCCGTGTTGGTAAAGGTGCCCGTCTTCTCAGGGAACGCCGAAGCCGGCAGCACCACATCGGCGAGGTAGGCGGTCTCCGTCAGGAAGATATCCTGCACCACCAGGTGGTCCAGCGCCGCCAGCGCCTCGCGCGCATGCTGGGCATCGGGATCCGACATGGCGGGGTTCTCGCCCATGATGTACATCCCGCGCACTTCGCCCCGCTCGATGGCCTGCATCACTTCGACCACGGTCAGCCCCGGCTGGCGATCCAGCGGCATGCCCCACAACGACTCGAAGCGCGCAACAGCCTCGGGATCGTCGACACGATGGTAGTCCGGATACATCATCGGGATCAGTCCGGCGTCGGAGGCGCCCTGCACGTTGTTCTGGCCGCGCAGCGGGTGCAGCCCCGTGCCCGGCCGGCCGATCTGCCCCGTCATCAGCGCCAGGGCGATCAGGCAGCGGGCATTGTCGGTGCCGTGGATATGCTGGGAGATCCCCATGCCCCAGAGGATCATCGAAGCTTTGGAACTGGCATACAGCCGGGCCACATAGCGGATGGTGTCGGCATCGATGCCGCAAACCGGCGCCATCAACTCCGGGCTGTAGGCCGCCACATTGCGCTGCAGTTCCTCATAGCCGATGGTGCGGCTGGCGATGAAATCCTGATCGACCAGTCCTTCGGCCACGATCACATGCATCATGGCGTTGAGCAGCGCCACGTCGGTATCGGGCTCGAACTGCAGGAAGCGATGGGCGAAGCGCGCCAGGTCGGAGCGGCGTGGATCGGCCACGATCAGCTTGGTGCCATTTTTTACCGCGTTCTTGATCCAGGTTGCCGCCACCGGATGGTTCACCGTTGGATTGGCGCCGATCACGATCACCACCTGCGCGCGCGCCACATCCATTACCGGGTTGGAAACCGCGCCCGAGCCGATGCCTTCGAGCAGCGCCGCTACCGACGACGCGTGGCAAAGCCGCGTGCAATGGTCCACGTTATTGCTGCCGAAGCCGGTGCGCACGAGCTTTTGAAACAGGTAGGCCTCTTCGTTGCTCCCCTTGGCGGAGCCAAAGCCGGCCAGCGCGCGCTTGCCGTACGTGTCGCGGATGGCCGACAGGCTGGTGCCCGCCAGCGCAAGGGCCTCATCCCAGCTGGCTTCGCGGAACACGTCCATCACGCGCGCGGGATCCATCACGAAATCGCCACGCTTGGGGGCGCCTTCGCGCCGCACCAGCGGCACCGTCAGGCGGTGCGGATGCTGGGCGTAATCGAAGCCATAGCGGCCTTTCACGCACAGGCGCATCTGGTTGGCCGGCCCATCACGCCCTTCGACAAACAGGATGCGGTTGTCCTTGACGTTGTAGGTGAGCTGGCAGCCCACCCCGCAGTATGGGCAGACCGATTGCACCTGGCGATCCGGCACCGGCAACGCGGCGTCGCGGGCCGGCATCAGCGCGCCGGTCGGGCAGGCCTGCACGCACTCGCCGCAGGCTACGCAGGTGGAGGCGCCCATCGGGTCGCCCATGTCGAACACGATCGCGGCCTGGTCGCCACGAAAGGCCAGCCCGATCACATCGTTGACCTGCTCCTCGCGGCAAGCGCGCACGCAGCGGGTGCACTGGATGCAGGCATCGAGATTGACGGCGATGGCCGGATGGGACAAATCGGCTGGCACGGCGGCGCGCGGCGCAAAGCGCGGCTTGCCGACGCCCAGCCGGGCGGACCACTGGTCCAGCGCATTGTTGCGCGTGTAATGCGCCTCGGGCATATCGGACTGCAGCAGCGCCAGCACCATGCGCTGCGAGCGCAGCGCGCGCTCGGAGCCGGTCTGCACCTCCATGCCCTGCGCAGGGTAGCGGCAGCACGACGGCGCCAGCACGCGCTCGCCCTTGATCTCCACCATGCAGGCGCGGCAGTTGCCGGCGGTGTCCAGGCTGTCCTTGTAGCACAGGTGCGGGATGTCGAACCCCTCGCGCTGGGCCACCTTGAGCAAGCTCTCGCCCGGCCCGGCGCACACGTCCCGGCCATTCAGGCGGAACGTCACCGTGGTATCCGAGGAGGCCTCCACTTGCGCGCGCTCGGCGCGGGTCAGTGCACTCATATCGTCCTCGCGGCGCAGGCCAGTTCCTGGGGAAAGTACTTGATCACGCAATCCACCGGGTTGGGCGCGGCCTGCCCCAGCCCGCAGATCGACGCATCCCGCATCACCGCAGACAAGTCCGCCAGCGCGGCCAGGTCCCATGCCGGCTGCGCGATCACATCCAGCGCCTTGGCCGTGCCCACGCGGCACGGTGTGCACTGCCCGCAGGACTCATGCTTGAAGAAGTGCATCAGGTTGCGCGCCACGGCCACCGCACTGTCCTGCTCCGAAAACACCACGATGGCGGCTGACCCGATAAAGCAACCGTAGGGCTGCAGCGTATCGAAATCCAACGGAACATCGCCCAGGGACGCCGGCAGGATGCCACCCGAAGCGCCGCCCGGCAGGTAGCCATAGAAGCGATGGCCGTCCTGCATGCCGCCGCAGTATTCCTCGATCAGCTCACTCACGGTGATCCCCGCTGGCGCCACGTGCACGCCGGGCAGCTTCACGCGCCCCGACACCGAGAACGAGCGCAGCCCATGCCGGCCGTGGCGTCCCTGCGCGGCGAACCAGCTCGCGCCCTTTTCAAGGATCTCGCGGACCCAGTAAAGCGTCTCGAAGTTGTGCTCCAGCGTGGGCCGGCCGAACAAGCCGACCTGCGCCACATAGGGCGGGCGCAGCCTGGGCATGCCGCGCTTGCCTTCAATCGATTCGATCATGGCGGACTCTTCGCCGCAGATATACGCGCCGGCGCCACGCCGCAACTGGATCTGCGGCATGCCCGGGATCGGCGGGTCGGCCTGCAGGCGGCGCAGCGCTTCACCCAGCACGGCGCGGCAGCCTGCGTATTCGTCGCGCAGGTAGATGTAGATGGCGCTGACCTGGGTCACCGCGGCGGCGATCAACATGCCTTCGAGGAAGCGATGTGGATCGCGCTCCAGGTAGACGCGATCCTTGAAGGTTCCTGGCTCGCCCTCATCCAGGTTGACGGCCATCAGGCGCGGCGCCGGCTCGGCCATCACGATCCGCCATTTGCGCCCGGTGGGAAAACCCGCGCCACCCAGCCCGCGCAAGCCGGAATCCTCCATCGTGCGCAGCAAGGATTCTGAATCGCGCTCACCCGAGGCCACTGCGCGCAGCAAGCGATAGCCCCCTTGCGCGCGATAGTCGTCATAGCCCAGATGGGCTTCGGGCGCGTGGTGCACGGCACCCGAAGCCACCGTATCCGCAATGGTTTGCGCGCTCGCAAAATCCACCGGGTTCTGCCCGACCAGCGCGGCGGGCGCGCGCTCGCAGCGGCCGATACAGGGCGCTGCCACCACCTTGACTTCGCTGCCCAGCAGGGCCGGCAGCCGGGCGAGCAGGTCGCGCGCCCCGCCCAGCTCGCAGGCGATGCCTTCGCACACGCGCACCGTCAC
The DNA here is from genome assembly GCF_052113425.1 of Cupriavidus sp. YAF13. Classification (NCBI taxonomy): domain Bacteria; kingdom Pseudomonadati; phylum Pseudomonadota; class Betaproteobacteria; order Burkholderiales; family Burkholderiaceae; genus Cupriavidus; species Cupriavidus sp. YAF13. Next base: position 18,759 of record NZ_JBFRDD010000029.1, on the reverse strand, counting down.
GCCGGCCGGCGGCCGAATGCCGCCATCCGCATCCTCGCGTACCACATCGAAATGATGATAGAACGTGGCGACCTCATAGACCTCCACCATCGACAACCCCATCTCCTGCGCCAGCGCCACCAGGTGCGGGATCGCCAGCTGGCCGTAGTGGTCGTTGATGGCATGAAGGTGCTCGATCAGGAGATCGCGCCGGCGCGGCGCATCGCCCAGCACGGCCTGGACTTCGGCCAAGGCTGCCGGGTCAGGCTGCCGCCCCTTCGGCTGGCGGCGCTTGCGCGCTTTGCCGATATCCTGGACCGCGATAGGAATGACGACCTGGTTCATGGCAATCTCGAAAGCTGTCTCTTGCGGGGGCCGAATGGCAACGGGGCAAGCGCTACAAGTGCTTGCCCGCCGCTCTGGTCTTATCTTGCACTGCACGCGGCCTCGCTACATGCAGCGGGAGTCGCGGGAGGGTTTTCGTGTTCGCTTCCGTGTTCGTGTTCGTGTTCGTGTTCGCTTCCGCCTTCGATGATATCCCTATTCCCGCGGCGCATTGACCGCGCCGGTCCACGCCGGCAAGCCCCTCAGGTCAGGTCCTCCGGCACCGCGCGATATCCCATCGGCGCGGTGGTGTTGGCATGCACATATTTTTTGGCATGGGCTTCGCGCATTGGCTTGAGCACGAACAGGGCCAGGAAGGCGGAAAGCGCAGCCATGCCCGAGGCAAGCATGAAGACCGCGTGCCAGTCGCCGGTGGCGGCGGTGATGACGCTGGAGAACGGCACCAGCAGCGCTGCCGTGCCCTTGGCGGTGTACAGCAGGCCAGCATTGGTGGCGGCGAACCTGGGCCCGAAGGTGTCGCCGCAGGTTGCCGGGAACAGGCTGTAGATCTCCCCCCAGGCAAAGAACACGACACCGGTCAGCACCACGAATGCGATGGGATCCTGCCCGTACTTTGCCAGCAGCAGAATGCCCACCGCCTCGATCGCAAAGGCCAGGAACATGGTGTTCTCGCGGCCGATGTTGTCCGAGATCCAGCCAAAGAAGGGACGCGTCAGCCCATTGAGCACGCGGTCGATGGTGAGCGCGAAGGTCAGCGCGGGCAACGTCAGGCCTAGCAGCGAAACCGGCACGCCATCGAGGCCGAAATCCTTGGCGATCGGGCCCAGCTGGGCGGTCGCCATCAGGCCGCCGGCCGCCATCATCACGAACATGGCGTACATCACCCAGAAAATCGGCGAGGACAGGACCTGGCGCGGCGAGGCGTTGTAGGCAGCGCTCTTGACCGCGGACGTGACCTGGTTCAGCACCTTGGCCGAAGGCGGATAGAGCGCCATGCCCAGGAAGAAGACGATCAGGCCCTGGCCCAGGCCGAACCACAGGAACGTGGCCTCGTAGCCGCTGGTCTTGATCATGTTGGCAATCGGCACCACGGTCAGCGCCGAGCCCGCGCCAAAGCCGGCGGCGGTGATCCCCGCCGCCAGCCCGCGCCGGTTGGGGAACCACTTCAACGCATTGCCCACGCAGGTGCCATACACCGCGCCCGCCCCCACCCCGCCCACCGCTGCCGCGAAGTAGAGCATCGGCAGCGACGCGGCCACCGAATTCAAGGCCCAGGCAATCGCACACAGCAGGCCACCACCCACCACGACCGGACGCGGGCCGTATTTGTCCACGAGGTAGCCCTCGATCGGCACCAGCCAGGTTTCCGTAACGACGAAGATGGTGAACGCCACCTGGATCGCCGTGCGGCCCCAGTGGTACTTGTCGTCAATCGGGTTGACGAACAGCGTCCAGCCGTATTGCATGTTGGCGATCATCGCCATGCAGATCACGCCAAAGGCGAGCTGAACCCAGGGTGAGGCAAAGCGTGAATCGGGCGCGTTTTGCTGATGTTCCATGGTGTCTCCTTATGGCGGGCGGGGCCGCCTCATGTGGAAAGGGCGTCTTCGGACACCTCTTTTGGGACGGCACTGCTTGTGCTGTATCCCAGATGTTGTGGTCGTTTCAGTGCTATACAGTATGTGATATATCAATATAGTCAAGATGCTTTTAGCCCACTTGGCGGACCCCGAAACGGACTGGAAACAGCGGTGGCAATGCACCGGAAAGCAGCACGGAGGCTACTCGTGCGCCACGCGCATCAAAGCGGGCGAGCAGCGCAAGCCGGCTTGCTGATGGATCAATGACTTAGGGTGTTCCGCCGCATCAATGGCGCGCGCGGACAAGCGGCTATCGGGCAGTACAAATGGGTCCGGGGAACCGGCCGGCGCAGCGCCGCAAAGACGATCCTCGGGAAAGTCCCTAGATAAAGTCAGGTGGACTGGGGCATCAATGTACTAAATGTCTGTCCCTTCAGGACAGAAGAGCGGAGGGCGCGGAGGGCGCGGAGGGCGCGGAGGGCGCGAACAAGGAACTTGCGATCCGCAGAACAGCGAAAAGGTGTCCGGGGCGGCTTTGTGCAAGCGGACCCTGCGATCAAACCAAGGGGGGTCTGGCGGGGGGATGGCCCCTACTCCAGCGCAGCGGCAGCGATTGGTGGCCGGGCGGCCCGCCAATCGCACCACGCGAGCATCAGGCGCGGGCCAGGTTGGTTTGCGCGCTCACGCCGGGTGAAGCCGGGCTGGCGCGGCCAATGCCGGCGGTTTCCTGCGAGGCGCCAAGGCCGGCAAAGCGGCCATGTTCCTGGGCACGGACGAGCACAGGAGTCGGCACACGGGTAGCAATCAGGAAGGTAACGCCAACGCCGAGGGCAATCAGACCAAAGGCAAGACCGAGAAGAAGAGCGCTGTCCATCAGAAAACTCCGGTAGGGATGGTAGGTAGGAGTTTTCATTATATGCTGCGGCGCACTATGTGTAAATATCCTGTATGTAATATATCATGAGATTTTTTGCGCTGACGCAACAACCGTTCCCAGCGCCCTTCCCCTACCCCACGCGCGCCAGCAACGCCTGCTCATGCTCCATGCCGCGCAGCGCATCCCAGATGGCAGCGGCATTGGGCTTGAGCGACCGGCTCTTGCGCCGCACCAGCATCACCGAGGACGTGACCTGTGGCCGCAATGGCCGCATCACGGCAGCGTGGCTCAGCCCGGCCGCCTGGGCGCGCGATGGCACGATGCCAATGCCCAGCCCCAGCGCCACCATGCCGAAGATCGCGGCAAAGTGGCCAAGCAGCTGCAGCGAGCCGGCGCGCACGTGATACACGCCAAAGGCCTGCTCCACGGCCGGCTGGATGCCTGAGTATTGGTCCAGCATCAGCACGTTGGCGTCGTTCAGGTCGCCCCACCCTACCGTCTCGCGCGTAGCCAGTGGATGCTGCGACGGCAGCACCGCATGGAACGGATCGACGCACAGGGTTTCGCAGTAGAGATCGTCACCGGATTGCGGGTTCGTGGCGATGCCGAAGTCCACCTCGCCGCTGCGCACGCACTGCAGCACGGCGTCATGCGAGCGGTCTTTCAGGCTGATGCCGATGCCGGGCCAGGCCGCACGGCAACCCGCGAGCCAGCCCGGCAGGGATATCGAAGACAGCACCGGATCGGACGCGATCTGCACCGCGCCCTGGCACGGCCTGGCCGCGCCGTGGCTCTCGCGCAGCGTCTGCTCGACTTCCTCGATCAGGTGGCAGATGCGCTGCGACAGATGCTCGCCGGCGTCGGTGAGCTCGACCTGGCGCGTGGTGCGGTCAAACAGCCGCTGGTCGATCTCGTCCTCCAGCTCGCGCACGCTGCGGCTGATGGCGGACTGCGTCAGCCCGAGCTCAGCCGCGGCGCGGGTAAAGCTCCTCTGTCGCGCGACAGCCGCGAAGGCCTTGAGCTGGGGAAGCGAAATATTCATGATCACCTCTTCTGTATGCATTGGGCGCGCAGAGCGGCTTCGCCGTTCCCCGCGCTGTGCATCGTGATAGACGGCGGGCCCGGATTCGCGTCACGCGAGTCCGGGCCCGGCTGGTGATTCAGTCGCTCTTGCGCGCGGAGAGTCCCGCCAGGTACGCCGCGTGATCGGTCGCCGGCACCAGGGCCTCGGCATGCCCGGTGATAAACCGTCGTCGCATCGGGGCCAGCACGAACTTGGCGGACAAACCAGCCGCGATGGTCACGATCGCCGCCACCGTAAAGACGGCGTCCCACCCGCCACGCGCCGACAGGATCGAGGCCAGTGGCACCAGCATCGCCGCCGTGCCCTTGGCCGTGTACAGCGTGCCGGCATTGGCCGCGGCGAACTTGCTGCCGAAGGTATCGGCGCACAGTGCGGGAAAGATCGAGAAAATCTCGCCCCAGAACAAGAACGTCAGCGCCGCGAACGTCATGAACAAATAGGGGTTATGGCCGAACTCCATCAGGCCTAGCAGTGACAGTCCCTCGCCAATGAAGATAAAGAACATGGCGTTTTCCCGACCGATGCGGTCCGAGATAAAACCGCACAGCGGCCGCGTAAAGCCATTGCACAGGTTGTCGATCGACAGCGTCATGGTGAGCAGCGGCAGCGTGAACCCCAGCATCGTTACCGGCATCGACGCGAAGCCGAAGTCCCGTGCAATCGGACCCAGTTGCGCAGTGGCCATGATGCCGCCCGCCGCGACCGCCACGAACGAGGCGTAGATGACCCAGAAGACTGGCGTCTTCACCATCCGGCCCGGCGTGAACTCGATGGGATTGGTCAGCACCGCCTTGGCCGCCACCGCGCCCACAGGCGGACGCGGCTTGACCAGCAGCAAGGCCATCAGCAGGATGCAAACGCCTTGCAGGATGCCGAAGGTGATAAAGGCTTGCTCGTAACCCGAGCGCTGGATCATGTTGGCGATGGGGATCACGGTCAGCGCCGAGCCCGCGCCGAAACCAGCGGCGGTCAGCCCGGCAGCCAGGCCACGCTTGTCCGGAAACCACTTGAGCGCATTGCCAACGCAAGTCCCATACACGCCGCCAGCGCCGATGCCGGCGATCACCGCCGCCAGATAGAGCTGCGGCAGGCTGGTCGCGTATGCATTGATGACCCAGGCCAGCCCCGCGCACACCGCGCCGCATGCCACTACCGGGCGCGGCCCGATCTTGTCGACCAGCCAGCCTTCAAGCGGCACCAGCCAGGTCTCGGTCACGATGAAAATGGAGAAAGCGACCTGGATGGCCGACTCGCCCCAGTGGTGCTTGGCATTTATCGGAGTCACGAATAATGTCCAGCCGTATTGCAGATTGGCTACCAGCCCCATGCAGACCACACCGATCGCCAGTTGGAACCAGCGGTTGTGAAGCCAGCCCAGACGGCTTGCGGCCATCGCCGCTGAATTGTCGTGCGCCATGTCGTGTCTCCTGCATAGTGCGTGTCGCGCTCTGTGGCGCGACGGGTAGGCTTCTCGGGAAGGGGAGCCCTTGGTCACTACTTGATTGAGCGCGCCTGACATTGCGGCACGTGCATCCGTGGACTGATGCTAGTTCAAACTAAGTTCGGCACAGCTTAAAGTTTTTTATTATGATCATTCACGATCCTCTATACATGGGACGGACGAGTGCATGAAGAACGCCACGCTGCGCCAGTTGAAGGTCTTCGAGACGGTTGCCCGGCACCTGAGCTTCTCCCGCGCTGCGGAGGAGCTACACCTGACGCAGCCCGCCGTCTCGACGCAGGTGCGCCAGCTCGAGGGCCATGTTGGCCTGCCGCTGTTCGAGCAGCTTGGCAAGAAGATCTACCTCACCCCGGCCGGCATCGAGATGCTGCACTACAGCCGCAGCATCATGCAGCAATTCCGCGAAGCGGAAGACGCGATGTCGCAGCTCAAAGGCATCTCCGGCGGACGGCTCAATGTGGCCGTGATCAGTGCAGGCGACTACTTCTTCCCGCGGCTGCTCGCGGAATTCATGCAGCGCCATGACGGCGTGACGCTCAACCTCGCAGTGCACAATCGCGAGGAATTGCTGCACCAGCTCGCGGGCAACCTGACCGACCTGGCGGTGATGGTGCGCCCCCCCGAAGGCATGGACACCGTCAGCGAATCCTTCGCGCCCCACCCTTATGTGATCGTTGCCGCGCCCAACCACCGGCTGGTGGGCGAGCGCAACATCCCGCTGGCGGCGCTGGCCGACGAAGCCTTCGTCGCGCGCGAGAAAGGCTCCGACACCTGGAACTCCATGCAGGAAGGCTTTGCCGGGCGCTTGTCCAACCTGCGCATCGCCATGGAGATCAAGAGCACCGAGACCATCAAGCAGGCCGTCATCGCCAACATGGGCATCGCGTTCCTGTCGGCACACACCGTCGGGCTGGAACTGCAGACGGGCAATCTCGCCGTGCTCGATATCGAGGGCTTCCCGGTCATGCTCAACTGGTACGTGGTGCATCGCAAGAACAAGCGCCTGCCACCGGTGGCGCTGGCCTTCAAGCATTTCCTGATGGAAGAAGGCGCCACCCTGATCCAGCGCATCACCGGCGTGGACAACCTGATAAAACATAAACGATAAGTTATGGTTATTCAGTCAAACTTTAATTATCGTTAATTGATCGGCAAACCTATCCTCGTCTCAGGCCCAACCTTTTCAGGCCCAACCCTTCACTGAGAGCCCGAGGAGTCCGATCATGAACCAGGTCCAGTTCGAAACCCGCACCCGTTCCCATGCCGACACCGCTGCCAGCACACCGCGCGGGGTCGATGAATCGCAACTCGCCGCCTACAACGCCGCGTTCAGCGAGCTTGGCCTGCGCTTTCGCTGGGACAGCGAGATGTACGCCTGGCTATGCGGCATCGAATGCGAGCACAGCCGCATCGCGCGCTACATCGAGCAGTATCACGCGCACTTGCTCAAGGCTTACGATGCCGGCTTCCTCAGCCGGCTGATCCTTGACAAGAAGGCCGACTACCTGCGTGCCATGGCGCTTCAGGCTAACTGAGCAACTGAGCAATTGCGCAACTGCGTAACGGCTCCTCTTTCCCCGGCGGGCCTGCGCCATGCACCAAAATCGCGCCGAAGGTGCGTTACCGCACATTTCAGGGATGCCAGGCTCGCTAATGTCTGCCTACCAATCAAAGGCAAGGAGGCAGCCATGGGGTCACAGACGATGTTCGGCGCCGGCGCGCCGGCCGGCACGCTCGCGCAACAGCGCGAAGGGGCGTTCGCCAGCACCGGCGATCTGCCGATGCAGAATTGCCCGATCGAACCCACCTGGATCCGCACCGGGGCCCCGCAATCACGCGCCGCACAGCATTCCCGCGCGATCGACGGCCTGGCGTCCACCAATGTGTGGGAATGCACGGGTGGCACGTTCGAGTGGTACTACGGCTGGGAGGAGACCGTGCTGATCCTGGAAGGCCAGGTCAAGGTCACCAGCGCCACCGGGCGCGTGCATGTGCTGCGGGCCGGCGACATCGGCTATTTCCCCGCCAACACGACCTGGTTCTGGGAGGTCGATGGCTATGTGCGCAAGGTGGCGTTCTGCCGCAAGCAGGTTCCGGTCACGCTGCGCTTTGCCACCCGCGTGCTGGCACGGCTGAACTTCACCAACCGCGCTGGCGAGGCCTGCGGTGCCGCCACGGCTGCCCTGCGCCGCGCGATGGCGCGGATCGGCCTGCGCGATACGTCCGCCCTCACCTTGTTGATGACGCTGCCGCTCTGACCCGCAGAAGAGTTAGTGCAAAGGCAACAGCAAGCACCGGCGAGCACAGGCGAGAACCGGCGCTTGCCTTGTCCGTTGCTGGATGCCAGCGCCCGGACTATCGACTAGCCGCGCATGTGGTTGACCAGCGATCCGATGCCCTCGATCGTGATCTCCACCACGGCGCCATCCTTCATCGAGCCGACGCCGATCGACGTGCCGCAGGCGATCACATCACCGGGCATCAGCGTGAGATCCTGCGAAATCAGGCTGACCTGCTGCTCGGGCGAGAAGATCAGGTCGGACAGCGGATAGTTCTGCCGCTGCGCGCCGTCGAGCCGCGTCACCACGCTGGCGGCGCGCCAGTCGAACTCCGTGACGATCACGGGGCCCAGGCAGCCGAACGTGTCGAAGCCCTTGGCACGGCACCACTGCGGGAAATTCGGGTCTTCCGCGATCAGCTCGCCGGCGGTGACGTCGTTGACCACGGTGTAGCCGAAGATATGCGCCGCGGCATCGTCCGGCGCCACGTTGCGGCATCGGCGGCCGATCACGATGCCAAGCTCGCCCTCGTAGACGACCTTGCCGCTGTAGCTGCGGGGCCGCAGGATGGCATCCCCTGGCCCCGCCAGCGAACTTGCCGGCTTGATCAGGAATAGCGGATGCGCCGGCACCGGCTTTTCCAGCTTGCGCGCCAGCGCATGGAAGTTGTTCCATAGCGCAACGATCTTGCCCGGCTCGCACGGGCTCAGCAACCGCAGGCCCTCGCGCGGCAAGGTCGCGCCGGTGGGCTCCGGCCACGCGTGGCCCGGTCCGTCGTACTCGATGACATGATCGCCCTCGATCCGGCCGAAGCCGACCTCGCCGTCACCGGTCTGGAAGCGAATCCACGTTTGCATCGCAAACTCCTCTGGCACGCCTCTGGCGGGCGCGCCAAGGTGCCCGCGTCCGCGCTTGTGCCGCATTGTCGAGAAACTGGCCCGCGCATGCGTGCATGGCGGGCCCGGTTTTACCGCATGGCGTTCAGACCAGATCAAATCAGATCTTGCCGGCGCCGCGAGCCCACTTGTACTTGGCCCCCAGCACCGCGACCGGGATCTCGGTCGAGTACGCGTAGGACGGCACGCCGTGCTCGTACAGGTATTCGGCAGCCTCCTCCACCTGTACGTCGCCCGCCAGCGAGGCCACGATCGGCTTCTCGATGCCGCGCGCCGCCATCTCCTCTTTCACCTCCACCACCAGCTTGGCGAACACCATCGGCGGCGTGATGATGGTGTGCCAGTAGCCCAGGATGATGGCGTGGATACGCGGGTCCTCCATGCCCAGGCGCAAGGTGTTCTTGTACGTGGCGGGCGGCTCGCCGCCGGTGATGTCGACCGGATTGCCCGCCGCGCCAAAGGGCGGGATGAACTTGCGGAATGCCGCGTCGAGATCGTCCGGCATGGTCATCAGCGACAGGTTGTTGTCCACGCAAGCGTCCGACAGCAACACGCCCGAGCCTCCGGCGCCGGTGATGATCACGACGTTCTCCCCCTTGGGCGTGGGCAGCTTGGGGATGCCGCGCGCGAACTCCAGCAGGTCGCGCAGCGAGCGTGCACGGATCACGCCGCACTGCTTGAACACGTCCTCGTAGATCTTGTCGTTGCCGGCCAGCGCGCCCGTGTGCGAACTGGCGGCGCGTGCGCCCATGCTGGTGCGTCCGGCCTTGAGCACAACCACCGGCTTCTTCTTCGAAACCCGTTTCGCCGCTTCGGCAAAAGCGCGCCCGTCCTTCAGATCCTCGCAGTGCTGCGCGATGATCTCAGTGTTGTCGTCCTGCTCGAAGAACGTCAGTAGATCGTCTTCATCGATATCCGACTTGTTGCCCAGCCCGACGATGGCCGACACGCCCATCTTGGCCGAGCGCGAGAAGCCGATGATGGCCATGCCGATGCCGCCGGACTGCGACGACAGCGCGGCCTTGCCCTTGACGTCATACGGCGTGCAGAAGGTCGCGCACAGGTTCTTGGGTGTGTAGTAGAAGCCGTAGATATTCGGCCCCATCAAGCGGATATCGTGCTTGCGCGCGATGGCGACGATCTCCTCCTGCCCTTGCACGTTGCCGGTCTCGGCAAATCCGGACGGAATCAGCACCGCACCCGGGATGTGCTTCTTGCCCACCTCTTCCAGCGCCCCGGCCACCAGCTTGGCGGGAATGGCGAACACCGCCACATCCACCTCGCCCGGCACATCGAGCACGCTCTTGTAGGCGGTCCTGCCCATGATCTCGCCGCCCTTGGGATGGATCGGGTAGATCTTGCCCTGGTAGCCGCCGTTGATCAGGTTCTTCATCACCGAGTTGCCGATCTTGCCGTCCTCGTTCGAGGCGCCGATCACGGCCACCGAATCGGGACGCATGATGCGGTTCATCTGCCTGACGATGTCTTCCTGGCTGGGGCGATAGCGCTCAGGCTGCGGCGCGAAATCCACCACGATGCGCACGTCCGCGGCGATGGCGCCGTCCTTGCTGGCAAACACCGGGTTGAGGTCAAGCTCCGAGATTTCCGGGAAATCGCTCGCCAGCTCGGAGACCCGCTGGATCATGCTGGCCAGCGCTTCGCGATTGGCAGGATCGGCGCCGCGCACGCCCTTGAGCACTTCGGCTGCGGCGATGCCATCGAGCATCGACAGCGCAACTTCCTGGCTGGCCGGGGCCATGCGGAAGGTGATGTCCTTGAGCACTTCCACCAGCACGCCGCCGAGGCCAAAGGCCACCAGCTTGCCGAACGACGGATCGGTGACCGCGCCGATGATCACCTCCTGCCCGCCGGCAATCATCTGCTGCACCTGCACGCCGACGATATTGGCCTTGGCGTCGTACTTCTTCGCGTTCTCGATGATGGCCAGGTAACCGCTCTCCACATCCGCCGCGCTCTTCAGGCCCACCAGTACCCCACCCGCCTCGGTCTTGTGCAGGATGTCGGGCGACACGATCTTGAGCACCACCGGGTAGCCCATCTTGTCCGCCAGCTCGACCGCACCGGTGGGTGACTTCGCCACGCCCTCGCCCGGCACCGGGATGCCATAGGCGTCGCAAACCAGCTTGCCCTCGGGCGCCGTCAGTGCGTTGCGGCCTTCTTCCTTCACGGCGGCGAGGATCTTCCGCACCGCGTCCTTGTTGTATGCCATGTCAGGTCTCCATCTTCCATCTGTTCATGGATTGCGTAGGGATGAGCCGGTCCGCGCCCTCGCGTGAAACGCGAGGGCGGGCGGCTTGTGAACTCAGTTCGGGAGGTGCTTGAAGTCATGCAGGGACGCCCAGGGCGTCAGACCGCCCCGGCGGCGCGCAAGGCTGCGATCTGCGAGGGTGTGCGGCCCAGCCAGTCGAGGATTTCCTCGGTATGCTCGCCCAGCAGCGGCGAGCGCTCCACCTCCACCGGCGACGCCGACAAGGTGATCGGGCATCCCAGCTGCACGTACTGGCCGCGCTCCGGGTGATCCAGCTCCACCAGGTAGCCGCGCTCGTACATCGACTTGTCCTCGATCAGGTCTTTCATCGACAGGATCGGGCCGCATGGCACGTCGACCTCGTTGAGCGCTTCCATCACCTCGAACTTGGTGCGCGTGCGCGTCCATTTCTCGATGATGGAGAAGCACTCTTCCAGGCATTTGAGGCGGGCTTCCGGCGTCGCGAACTGCGCATGCGTGATCAGGTCTTCCCTGCCGCACAGGCGCATCAGCGGCTCCCAGCCTTGCGGCTGGACGATGACGTAGACGTAGTCGTTGGCCCCGCCCGGGGCACAGCGCAGCGCAGCGCCGGGCTGGCCACCGCCCGAGGCATTGCCGGCGCGCGGCACGAAGTCGTCGAACGCCTGGCTGGGATACTCGCGCATCGGGCCGGCGGCCAGGCGCTGCTGGTCGCGCAGCTTGACCCGGCACAGGTTCAGCACCGAATCCTGCATCGCCACTTCCACGCGCTGCCCGCGCCCGGAATGTTCACGCTGCAGCAACGCGGCAAGGATGCCCACCACACAGTGGATGCCAGTGCCGGAGTCGCCGATCTGCGCGCCGGTGACGGTCGGCGGGCCCTCGCTGGAACCGGTGGTGCTGGCCGAGCCGCCCATGCACTGGGCCACGTTCTCATACGCCTTGCAATCCGCGTACGGCCCCGGACCGAAGCCCTTGATCGACGCGTAGATCAGCCGCGGGTTCAGCGTCTGCAGGCGGTCCCAGTCGAAACCGGCGCGGTCCAGCACGCCGGGGCCGAAGTTCTCCACCAGCACGTCGCAGCGCTGCACCAGGTCCTCCAGCAGCGCCTTGCCTTCCGGCGTCTTCATATTGAGCGTCAGGCTGCGCTTGTTGGAGTTGAGCATCGTGAAGTAAAGGCTGTCGGCGTTGGGCACGTCGCGCAGCTGGCTGCGCGTGATGTCGCCGCGCCCCGGCAACTCCACCTTGATCACATCGGCCCCCAGCCATGCCATCAGCTGGGTGGCCGAAGGGCCGGCCTGCACATGGGTCATGTCCAGGATCCGCACACCTTCGAGTGCCTTGTTCATGGTCTTGTCTCCTCGCACCGGGGTTACTTGTACATGGTCTGGTTCTTGGTGCCCGGCGCGTACTCGCGCGGATCCACCCAGATATTGATCACGGCCGATTTGCCGGTACGCTGGACCGCCTCGCGCCCGCGCTGCAGCGCGCCGGCGATCTTGCCCGGGTCGCGCACTTCCTCGCCGTAGCCGCCGAGCATTTCGGCGAACTTGGAGAACGGCACGTCTGACAGCAGGTTGCCCACGTTGCCGCGCGCCTCGCCGTACTTGGCAAGCTGGCCGTAGCGGATCTGGTTCATCGCCGAGTTGTTGCCGATCACCGCCAGGTACGGCACGCCGAAACGGTTGGCGGTTTCCATGTCGAAGGCCGTCATGCCGAAGGAGCCATCGCCGTAGTAGCAGAGGATCTCCTTGTTCGGGTTGGCGAGGCCAGCGGCAATGGCAAAGCCGGTGCCGACGCCCAGCGAGCCCAGCGCGCCCGGGTCCATCCACTGCCCGGGACGGCGCGGGCGCACCGCTTGCGCGGAGATGGTCACCACGTCGCCGCCGTCGCCGATGTACACCGTGTCGTCCGAGAGAAACTCGTTGAGTTCATAGGCCACGCGGTACGGATGGATCGGCGTGTTTTCCGATCGGAACAGCGGCATCAGCTTCTCGGCCGCCACGGCCTCGGCTTCGGTCAGCTGGCCCATCCATTTCTGGCGCGCCTGGCGCTTGTCGCTCTTGATGCGCCCGCTGGCAGCCTGCAGCACCGCGCCGAGGATGGCGCCGGGGTCGCCCACCAGGCCAAGATCGATCTCACGGTTCTTGCCGACTGTGCGGTAGTCCATATCGATCTGCACCAGCGTCAGCTCCTTGCTGATGCGCTTGCCGTAGCCCATGCGGAAGTCGAACGGCGTGCCCACGATGACCAGCACGTCGGCATTGGCAAAGGCCTGGGTACGGGTGCGGTCGAAGTGATGCGGATCGCCCGGCGGCAGCAGGCCGCGGCTGGCGCCGTTGAAATAGCCGGGAATATCCAGGCCCTTGAGCAACGCGATGGCCTCTTCATGGCCACGCGCGGTCCAGACCTGCTGACCGTAGAGGATGGCCGGGCGCTCGGCATTGACCAGGATGTCGGCCAGGCGCTCGATATCCCTCGGGTCGCCGATGGATTTGGTGGAGGCGCGATAGTGGCCGGGGCGCGGAATCACCGCGCGCGACACATCGACTTCGCGGTCGAGCACGTCACGCGGGATCTCCAGGTAGGCCGGGCCGGGTGCACCGTTGAAGCATTCGCGCGCCGCCATCGAGATCATGTCCGCCACCCGCTCGGTACTCGGGATGGTGGCGGCGAACTTGGTGATGGCCGACATCATGTCCACGTGCGGCAGGTCTTGCAGCGAGCCCATCTTGTGCTGGGACAGCGCGCCCTGTCCGCCGATATGGATGATCGGGCTTTCCGAGCGGAAAGCCGTCGCCACACCGGTCACGGCATTGGTGCAGCCCGGGCCGGCGGTGGTCACCACACAGCCCAGCTTGCCGGTCTGGCGGGCGTAGCCGTCCGCCGCGTGCGCGGCAACCTGCTCATGGCGCACGTCGATGATGCGGATGCCCTCGTCCACGCAGCCGTCGTAGATGTCGATGATGTGGCCGCCGCATAGCGTGAAGATAGTGTCGACGCCTTCGTTCTTCAGGGCCCGCGCTACCAGGTGGCCGCCGGAAATCACGCCGGCATCGCGGGTTTTCTGCTTCAGGGTGTCTTCGGCCGTGGTGGATTCAGGCCGCGTGGGTGCGACTGCAGACATGTCTTGGTCTCCTCGTTGACTGGGTTGCGACAGGCTGTGACGCGGACCTGGCCCGTTGTCACGACATCCTTTCGCCCTTTGCTGCTTGGCTGCCTGGCCGATGCCTGCCCTGCTTGTCACCTGGCCCTGCGATGCTATCGATCCTTTTCGCGGGATCTTGATGACATACGGTATGTGATATATCAACGAAGCTCAAGGGAAATTTCGCTCTTGGGAGAGGTGTTTCAACGACGCGATGCAGCAATTCAGCTAGAAAAAGACGATGGATAAGCGGAATTACTGAGTCGATGTGCATTCATTCCAATTCCTCACGGGTCGGATCGGCTCGCCGCTTCATTCTGCCTCTGCAGGGAAAAGGACCTTGTTTATCGTTGATATATTACATACCATATTTCACAGCGCACCTTGCCGGACCTTCCGGTTCCGCGGCACGCCGGCACGCGCATTACCGAGAGCGAGGAGACTGTGAACATTCACGAATATCAGGCCAAGGAATTGCTCAGGCGCTTCGACGTGGCCGTGCCACGCGGCGCGGTCGCCTTCACCCCCGAGGAAGCCGTCAGCGCGGCGCGCAAGATCGGCGGATCCACATGGGTGGTGAAGTCCCAGATCCATGCCGGCGGCCGCGGCGCCGGCCGCTTTGCCGGCGACCCCGACGGCAAGGGCGGCGTACGCGTGGTGAAGTCCGTCGACGCGCTGCGTGCGCAGGCCGAGCAGATGCTCGGCAAAGTCCTGGTCACCAAGCAGACCGGAGAGGCCGGGCGCGAGGTAAGGCGCCTATATGTGGAGGAAGGCTGCGAGATTGCCCGCGAGCTTTACCTGGGCATGCTGATCGACCGCGCCACCTCCCGCATCACGCTGATGGCCTCGACCGAAGGCGGCATGGAGATCGAGGAAGTGGCGGCCCGCACGCCGGAGAAGATCCTGAAGGTTGCGATCGACCCGGCCAGCGGCATCCAGCCCTTCCATGCGCGCCGCCTGGCCTTTGGGCTGGGGCTCGCCGGCAAGCAGGTGAGCGCGGCCTCGCGCTTCATCTTGTCCGCCTATCGCGCCTTTACCGAACTGGACGCGTCGGTCGTGGAAATCAACCCGCTGGTCGTCACGCGCGCGGGCGACGTGATCGCGCTCGACGCCAAGTTCAATTTTGACGACAACGCGCTGTACCGCCATCCGGATATCGAATCCCTGCGCGACGAGACCGAGGAAGATCCCGCCGAAGCGGCAGCCGCCCGCCACGGGCTGAACTACGTCAAGCTCGACGGCAGCATCGGCTGCATGGTCAACGGTGCCGGGCTGGCGATGGCTACCATGGACATCATCAAGCTCTACGGCGGCGACCCGGCCAATTTCCTCGATGTGGGTGGCGGCGCCACCAAGGAGCGCGTGACGGCAGCCTTCCGCCTGATCCTGGACGACCCCAAGGTCAACGGCATCCTGGTGAACATCTTCGGCGGCATCATGCGCTGCGACGTGATCGCCGAAGGCGTGGTGGCCGCCGCGCGCGAGATCGACCTCACGGTGCCGCTGGTGGTCCGGCTCGAAGGCACCAACGTGGAACTTGGCAAGGCCATCCTGCGCGACTCGGGCCTGCCGATCCTGTCGGCCGATCATCTTGCCGACGCCGCCGAAAAAGTGGTCAACGCGGTCAAGGCCGCGCAAGGTCACGTTCAAATACAGGGGGGGCACTGACATGGCCGTACTGATCCATCAAGACACCAAGGTGATCTGCCAGGGCTTTACCGGCGCGCAAGGCACCTTTCACTCCGGGCAAGCGATGGCCTATGGCACGTGCATGGTTGGCGGGGTGACGCCCGGCAAGGGTGGCGAGACGCATCTGGGGCTGCCGGTGTTCGACACCGTGGCCGCGGCGGTAGCGCGCACCGGCGCCGACGCCTCGGTCATCTATGTGCCGCCACCCTTCGCCGCCGACGCCATCCTGGAAGCCGTGGATGCCGGCATCGGCCTGATCGTGTGCATTACCGAAGGCATCCCGGTGATCGACATGGTGCGGGTCAAGCGCGCGCTCTGCGGTTCGGGCAGCCGCCTGGTCGGGCCCAACTGCCCAGGCGTGATCACGCCGGGCCAGTGCAAGATCGGCATCATGCCAGGCCATATCCACCGCCCCGGCAAGATCGGCGTGGTGTCCCGCTCCGGCACCCTCACCTATGAGGCCGTGGCGCAAACCACGGCCGCGGGACTCGGGCAAAGCACCTGCATTGGCATTGGCGGCGATCCGGTCAATGGCACCAGCTTCATCGATTGCCTGGAAATGTTCCTGGCCGATGACGACACCGAAGGCATCATCATGATTGGCGAAATCGGCGGCTCGGCGGAAGAGGAAGCGGCGCAGTTCCTGCAGGACGCGCGCAGCGGCGGGCGCGTCAAACCCGTGGTGGGCTTTATTGCCGGCACTACCGCCCCGCCTGGGCGGCGCATGGGACATGCCGGCGCGATCATCTCAGGCGGCATGGGTACGGCCGAGGCCAAGATCGACGCCATGCGCGCTGCCGGGATCCGCATCGCGCGCTCTCCGGCCGAGCTGGGCAAGACGATGGCGGAGGCGATGGGGGTGTAGCGGGTGGCTGCCTGATAAAGAACGGCGGACGATGTCCTAGCCGCTAACAAAATCTGTTGAAACGCAAAACGGGTCCGGTCTTTCAGATGGGGCCCGTTTTTTTGCCTGTAAGCAAGCGGTTCCGCGCTGGAGAAAGCCACCCCTTCCTCGCATGAGGTGCAAGACCGAAACGTGGCGTTTGCTGCACACGCGCTTTGCGGCTTGCGCAGTTGCCTTCGTATGAGGTCTGAGCGTCGCTGAACGGACCCACTGCGGACCTTCGACCTGCTCCGAAGGAGACATTAACCAAGAAATTGGCACTCAACAGCAGTCTTGGACAGGGCGCGCGAACAATCTCACTCTGTGCAGTTCAGCATCCACTGAACGCCGAAACGATCGGTCAACTTGCCGTAGTAGTCCCCCCAAGGCTGTATGCCCAAGGGAGTTGTGATTGTCCCGCCAGCAGCCAAGGCTTGAAAGAGCTTGTTCGTGGAATGTCGATCGTCCATCGCCAGTAAGTGCGCTGAGCCCCGCATGGGCTCAGCGTCATCGTTGTCTGAGGCATAGAAGATCAGGCCTGGCCCCTCGAATTTGGCGTGCATGACTCGTCCGCGCATGGCCTCGTTCTTTGCAGGCATGCCATCAACACCGTAGCGCAGCACCTCAACGACACGGCCGAGACCGCATCGCGTATAGAAAGCCAGTGCTTGATCACAGGTCGTGGTGAAGAATAGATAGTTCGATAGTTGCATGATGGTGTACCTAGAAGGAACCAGGCTGCGACACTGTCGTCCTCGCTCCGAGAGATCGCCTTGCTATCCCGGCTATGTCAGGTCGCAGCAGCAACGTCGCCAAGCTGCGCATTGGTAAGGGCCATCCCAGCAATGCCCCAGGTCCCATCGACAGCGTGCACCACATTGACCCAAATGCGTTCCTTCGGGTGCTGCGCACCTGACAGCTCATGGATGATGCGCGTGGCTTCGTCGATGTACCCGACTTGAACCTCGCGGTCGGCAAATACAAAGGACGGAACCTTCCATTCGACGAAGGCGACGGAGGCCTCCTTCGATCCGGAGTACGTATGTTCTTTCGGCAATACGTGGATCGAACCTACGATGTTGGGCGTCATCGACTCATTTCCCGATAGTCCGTGCCACTTGAGCATGGCATCGGACAGGCGGCGGAACGCGACTCTTTCTTGGCCTTTGGGAAGAACGCCCTCGGTGAGGGTGAGCGTTAGCGGCATGGGCTACTCCAGGTAAAGGAATGGGCGTCGCACTCGCGCGCTGCCTGCGGCAGGGCTATTTCAAGTAACGATCGTTATCCTATAATAAATAACGATCGTGTTCTGAGCAACTACAATCGTCAGCTTCTCAAGTTGGAGGAGTGCCTCATGGTGTCAAGATCCGAGCAAAAAGTTCAAACGCGGCAGCGCATCCTTGAGGCGGCAGGGCGCGTGTTCCGAAAGGGTGGATTCGACGGGGTCGGGGTAGACGGCTTGGCAAAGGAAGCAGGCGTGACGTCGGGAGCGTTCTATGCCCACTTCGACTCCAAGGCGGAAGCGTTCCGGGAATCGGTGGCGCTGGGCATGGCTGAATTGCGCGGCGGCGTGCAGTACTTCCAAGCGCGGCATGGACGCACTTGGTGGACAGAGTTCGTGCGGTTCTATCTGAGCGCCAAGCGTACGTGCGATTTGACGGAGAGTTGCACGCTGCAGACCATGCCGACTGAATTGGCGCGATCGGATGAATCCTCTCGTGCATCGTTTGAGACGGCTTTGCGTGACGTTGCACAGGCGATCGCCGATGGTCCCACCTCACCGGGTGCACCGCGCGACATTGGAGCGGCTTGTGCAGCACTCGCTTCGCTTGTCGGTGCCGTCACGCTGGCGCGTGCTGTGGGGAGTGAAGCCTTCGCTGATCAGATCGCTCTAGGCGCAGAACACGCATTGCTCCGGGGGGGCGGCAGGAAGCGATCAATCAAGGTCGCCTAAGCGAGGACTCGAAGACGCACGTTCGGGGTACATCGAGACCCGGCCGAACGTTGCTTTGTGGGCGAACTCCGCCGTCGGCTCAGCGTTCGAGGACCGACTGCGGTCATCGGCGGGTGCCGACCCAGTGGTGCCCCTCAAATGAGTTTTACGACCGTCAGGTTCCGGCGCGACATGAGACGGTCGCGGATGAGACCACGTTGCCGACTTGCGAAATTGGGGTTCTGGATGACAGGCTGCTAGCCGCACAAGCTCGGCGCAGCCTACGGAAAGTCTTCACGGCGCTCCGCCCATGTCAGGATCGCATCCAGTGCCGGGCACAACGCCTGGCCCCAATC